>JBBRUI010000207.1:0-8137 GCA_038247945.1 Bacteroidota bacterium
GCACACGTTCATCTACGACGGATGGAACTTGATTCAGGAAACCATCGCCACCGCTTCGGGCGTTTCGACTAACACCTACGTTTGGGGCAAAGACCTCTCTGGAACCATGCAAGGTGCTGGCGGTGTTGGTGGACTTCTCGCTGTATCGCTAAATGAAACGTGGTACTTCCCGTTCTATGACGCCAACGGAAACATCACCGCTTACGTCGATGAAAGCGGTTCCGTTGTAGCAGAGTACGCCTATGATGCTTTCGGCGATACCATCGCCAAGTCTTGCAACATGGCTGGCGCATTCCGTTTCCGCTTCTCAACGAAGTACTACGACGGCGAAACTGGCCTGTATTCGTATGGTATGCGATACTACTCCCCCAATCTCCACCGCTGGCTTAACCGCGATCCTATTGAAGAGAAAGGTGGGTCGAATTTATATGCGTTTTGTGGGAATGACGGGGTGAACCAAGTGGATGCTTGGGGGTTGGCAACAGTTAGGTATTTCTCGCGCAAAAACAATGGGTTTTGGAAGCGAATTAAAACAGGGAATCTTACAGAGGAAATTGACGTAAAGACAGCATCTGATGTTTGCATCGAATACAAGCCTTATAATCCTCAAGCATCATGGGGAAGTTTTTATCATACTATGGATGATATATCGATTTCTGATGGGGACTGTGGGATCGATATCTTCCTGAGGATTGAACTTCAGGAAGAGCTAGCTAGTCAGGGGAAAAAGGGAGTTAAGTACACCTATGATTTTCACACGAATAACGGTGGAGTTTTCCCATCTGGCGGGAATAGTGGAGCTTTTCCAGAAACTGAACGGCTCGTTGAAGCAGAAGTTCTTGAACATGAGCGAGGCCATGCAGAAGCTTTTTTAAATTATACAAAACCTTGTTTTGATAAAGAGATAGCTCGAAAATATCCAGGATCTCTTAAAAAATCGGATGAAAAGGATATTCGAATAATAATGCGCAATTGTCGAAAAAAAACGATGGACGACAATGTAAGAATTACTAATCAACGCACAATTGAGTGGTATACTTCCAATGGATACAAAAGAACAAATAACGCAAGGGATTATTATGTGTTTGAAAAGCAGTAGTTTATTTCTAGTGTCGGTGTTGCTATTTTTCTCTTCGGGTTGCCATAGGGAAATTACAAACAACGGAATTCCTGCGGCCTTGGCGACAAACAAAGTATTCCGTGTCAATTGTTTGTACTTTCAAACAAGCACAAACTCGATTGTGCGATATAAAGCAGCACAGGAAATCCTTTCTTTGACGACCCAATATATTAGAAATGGACACGGTGTTTTAACCTTCGATAATATAGAGGAGTTGCTGGGTCCACCAGATAGAAAAACTGACTCCAGTTTGATCTACAATATGCCGCTGGAACCATATCCAGAGCTTAGATTGGAATTTTCAAGTATGCGTCCACGTAGAGTTGATCTTGTGATAATTCCCGGTAAAGGTGATAGATGACATCCGGTGATCGCATCTATACTTGTTGCTTTCTGACACCTCACAATTCATGTGGTGGAATTGGAAAGAGGAGTTCAAAATGAATCGAAAGGGTGACATTATTGCTGTAGCACAGTAAGTCAGGGGGATACCATGAATAAAGCGGAAAAGGGTGTAATTATTTTTTCTAAAGCGATTCTTGTAATGGTGGTTTCGTTTTCCATAATTCTTTGGTTTCGCTGGAAAGGCGAAAACGATATACCACCGAAGACCTTAGAGCAAATCGAGAATGACATAGAAATAAGCACCCCTGATGGAACTCTATTACAGAATTTTTATACATCTTCTAATGTTGTCGATCCTCATTGGGTAGCGAAACTGTTAATGCCTGAAAAGCAGTATGTAAATTTTAACACGTCACTATCCCAAAAGACAAACTTAAGTGCAAGTATTGAGAACTCTCTGGCAGATTCCACTTCGTGGTGGCAGCCTATTCACCCTGTTTACCGAAAGAAATACTTGACTGATAGCAATGCTTTTGTTTCGATTCTTTGTTCTAGAGATGATGAAACAAACATCACAGTGTACATTGAATATGCTTTATAAAATGTTACCGAAAGATCGCCGTGGGCGAGGTAGAGGGAGACCAAAGGGGCGTTAAATGAAATATTTATACCTGTTTTTTTTAGGACTACTTTTATGTGGATGTAATCGACAGTCGTCAAGCGGCACACCGCCTACATGGCGTACTGATCGCAAGCCAATTACGTCTCGATTCCCCATAGTAGACGGGATTTCCGCTCTCACTTGGAAAGGAGAGATGTCCGGTAATTCTTCTCGCACGTTCGCACCAGGTCCCAGTGCATATCGGGTTCGGTGTTTCGCGGAGGAATTCTCTACAGCAATCTCTAATACCGTTAGTCTTTCGGATTTGCAGCCTACAATTCTGCCTGCTGATGTAATCTTTCCTGAGCATCTGAAGTCTGTTTCAGCGTCGGATTGGTTTACTAGCCAAACAATCGATAATGCTCTTTTCACTTTGAAATACCAAGGTAAAGCTTTCTATGCGCCAACTCACGACTTGTTATATTTCGACTCATTTTGGCAGTAAACGGAAAACAAAGTAAAAAGGAAACAAGTGGATACGCCTATAAAATCGGTTGTCTGGAATGTTCTCACGCAGGCTATCCAGCACGATCGCTCCCGACCTGAACTCATCTCAAGCGTTGCCAACACCTTCAACGACGTGCCAATAGCTCGATCTGAGTATATGCATGACAAAATCGCACGCCGCACCCAGCGTCTTGATTATTCGGGGGTCTCGATCATCACGAATACTTTTGCCTATAACGTGCGATCAGAAGTCACAGGCGTGAACTTAAACACCGTGGACTACGCCTACGCTTACGATAACATAGGGAATCATACAACCTCCACGGTCGATTCCGTCTCTACCACCTACACTGCGAATAACCTTAACCAATATTCCCAAGTTTCCGTGCCTTCAGTGCCGTCCGTGGAAAACCTCTCCTACGATCAAGACGGGAATATGCTAACTAACGGTGTATTCTCCTACTCGTGGGACGCCGAGAATCGTCTGGTATCCGCCTATTCCAACTCCGTTTGTGTCGTCTCTAACGCCTATGATTACATGAACCGCCGTGTGTTGAAAGTCACTCCCACCTCTACGCATACCTTCATCTACGATGGCTGGAATCTAGTGCAGGAGACAATCAACGATCAGCAATCAACAATCACAAATCACTTTGTTTGGGGCAAAGACCTCTCTGGAACAATACAAGGTGCAGGCGGCGTGGGTGGTCTTCTTGCTACGTGTATGGATGGGGACTGGTACTTCCCATTCTACGATGCCAATGGAAACGTCATCGCCTACATCGATGAGAGTGGTACTGTCGTGGCAGAGTACGTCTATGACGCATTTGGCGATACCATCGCCCAATCTAGAAGCCTAGCCGAAACTTTCAGTTACCGCTTTTCGACCAAGTACTACGACCCCGAGACGGATCTCTATTACTACGGTATGCGTTTCTATTCTCCTGAACTCCACCGCTGGCTCAATAGAGATCCGATTGAGGAAAATGGTGGGATTGGTCTCTATGGATTCTGTGAGAATGACGGGGTGAACGGGGTCGATCCGCAGGGAATGGCCTCGGTGAAATGCGTTACGTGGGTTAGCGTAGAAGGGTTTCTCGACAAGATTCGACATAAAGGAGCTGTGGCAAAAAGCATTGAAGTAAACAGTGTCAATGACATTGAAATCGATTTCAGACCCATTACGGGTGTCTGGGGATATTTTTCCTATCCCATTGATGACATTGTTGTTGCGGATGGTGATTGTGAGATTAGTCTAAACCTATCGATTGTGGTCAGAACAGGACTTCAAAAGAGCGGTACTAAAGGGATGAAATATTCATACTCAATCCACAATAATGTTGGAGGCTCCCTGGGAGGAGGGAACAGTGGTGTTTCCGGGGGCACGTCCATTGACCCTTTGCTGTTAGAAGGTGAAGTAATTGCCCATGAACGAGGGCATGCGGAGGCGTTTTTGGAGTATACAAAGCCTTGTTTTGAAAAGGCCATCAAGGCAAAATACCCAGGTGCATTGAAAGCCGCAGATACTGAAGAAATCCGCAGAATTATGCGGGATTGTCGAAGAAAGACGATGGACAAAAATGTTGAACTTTCCAACAAGCGCACACTCGAATGGTATCGAGTTAACAAGTATATAGAAAAATCGTATTACAATGGGAGTTACTATGTCTTTGAGTTGTAATCAACGCATCGTATGCGTTCTGCTATTCGCCATAGCCTTGTTGATCCCTGTTCGGTATGCATATAACAACCATTTTGTAAGGCAGTCTGCGATAAACGCCTCAGATCGGCTGATTCCAGATGCATTGTCCACAAATGAATTGTTCATGGCAAACTGCAACTTATTCAAGACAAGTGCAGTTCCAGAAGAGCGGTACGCAGCGGCGCTAAAGTGCCACGAACAGTTGGTTCGTTATTTGAGAACCAACAGGCCTTCACTGACATTCGACCATGTTGTTGAGCTGCTTGGTCCTCCCAACCTCCCGAGTAAAAATTCCGAATTATGTTATATAATTTATGTAGATAAAGTGCCATATATCTTCCGTGTTATTGCAAAACGACCCAGGGAAGTTGAGGCAATAATTTTCAATACCGGCGTTGACATTTAAGACTCTCTTGAACGTATTGACATGGAACATGGCCTCGAGGAAGAACTGATTTCGAATGGGATTGCGAATTTTCGTTGGGCAGCCAAATACGCTGACTTGCGAATTCTCGTTCACCAACGGAAACGCACGGTTCAGTGGTATATCAACAATGGATATAAAACATCATCTGTAGGAGGAGGGGGAGTCTATGAATTTGAAATGTAACGTATTTTTAATGCCATTTTTGCTGTTTTTCTCTTCGGGTTGCCACAGGGAAATTACAAACAACGGGATTCCTGCAGCCTTGGCAACAAACGAAGTCTTTCGTACGAACTGTTTTCGCTTTCAGAAGAGCACAAACTCGTTTGTGCGATATAATGCCGCACTAGAGTTCGGTTCTTTGATGAACCAATATATTAAAAGTGGACGCGGAGTTTTAACCTTTGATAATGTAGAGGAATTACTAGGTTCACCAGATATAAAATCCGACTTGGACTTGATCTACAATCTGCCACTGGAATCCAATCCACGTTTTCGCTTGGAAATTCAAAGCGGGCGTCCACGCAGGGTTGACCATGTTATGATTTCCGGTGAAGGTGATATATGACAAGTGATATCATCTACAACTCGCGCTCAGAAGTCGTATCCGCCAGCATCTCCAATACCGTTGCTTCTTACGCCTACGACAACATCGGCAACAATCAATGGACTGCGGTAAACGGCACAACAAACACCTACACTGCCAACAGTCTTAACCAGTATTCCCAGATTTCCGTGCCTTCAGTGCCGTCCGTGGAAAACCTCTCCTACGACCTTGACGGAAACCTGCTGACCAACGGCATATTCTCCTACACTTATGACGCCGAAAACCGGCTAACAACAGCCTTGTCCAACAATATCTGTGTCGTCTCTAACGCATACGACTACATGAACCGTCGTGTTATAAAGGTTACACCTACCGCTACGCATACGTTTATTTATGACGGTTGGAATCTGATTCAAGAGACAATCGACAATCATCAATCAACAATCACAAATCACTTCGTTTGGGGGAAAGACCTTTCCGGCACAATGCAAGGTGCAGGGGGCGTCGGTGGTCTCCTTGCTGTCTCCATTGAAAATGCATGGTTCTTCCCGTTCTACGATGCCAACGGGGATATTACGGCCTACGTTGATGTCAACGGCAGCGTCGTGGCAGAGTATACATATAATGCCTTCGGTGAGACCATCGCCCAGTCTGGTTCTATGTTCGACACCTTCCGTCATCGTTTCTCCACAAGATTAACCGGATGTTATCCCCGGCGAAGTCAAAGCCGAAGAAAACCTCCGGGCGAAGAGCCTCAAAGCATTCTCCGAAGCCTACAGACCCAGAACGTCGATCCGCACCTCGATGTCAAACTACCGCAGAGAGGACTAGCTGACCAATCTTCCCTTGTATGCGATCAGCCAAATCGCCAGCATCTGCTCTGAATAACTGCCGTCTCCTCGATAGCATCAAGCTCCTTCTGTAGGACATATTGAACGAGGTCGCTGAGAGGCATTTTCGCGCCTTGGCCTCTTTGCGAAGCTTCGCGGATAGTTCTAGCGGAATTTAGGCTCCTATAAAGCTCTTATTGACGTTTGTCATTCTTGGCATTTTGTATTCTTCCTTGAGAACGCCGTGAACTATAACAAAGGTCTTAAAGACCCGTCAGTGTAAAAAACAAGTTCTTTATTTAACCGATGTGTGCAGCCTACTCCAACTTTAAAAGGGGAAGTGAAATTTTTAGAAATCAATAATACGCACTAATGATTGCAATTCAGTGTGTTACAGTTTTTTTAAAGTTGTAATTATAACGATTGACAGATAGGTCGGAATTCATCTAGAATCAGCAGAATTCATTTTAAGATGAAATTTTTCACACGAGGCTCTGGACTGTAATGGCAGAGGGAGGACATGTGCGCGAAGAATGGAGCTCCTTTTGTTGCGTTCTGGGGGGAGGGTAATCTATACTGCGGTTGTTGGTCGCCTATGGTAGGGCTACCTGAGTAGTTACTGAAATTGACTCAATATCAATGTTGAATCTAAAAAGGAAAACAGAAATGAGAAAGATGCCGCTATTCGTCGCTGTTGCACTCACCATATCGGTGCCGCTACTGGCCATCCGAGCTGATGAGGTTCAAGAAGAAACTCCCGGCACTTCCGAATATTTCACGAAATACGTGGAGGGGCGCTTTGGCCTCACCAACGGTCAAATGGTTTCAACGTGGAATTACCCGAAATACGACAGGCGAGGGCTTGTACAACAAAGCTTTAACAACCCACACCTTGTTAAAGGGAGAGTGGTGCAAGTGATAGAGCCGGGCAAAGTGCTTGTTGCGGCGACAGAGGAACGCGACACGTACCTCCGCCGCCCTTTCGCCTTCCATCGCCCTACGATCCTGTTAACCGCACCAGCCGACACGTACACACAGGGAGAACAGGTCGCGCTCTGGGGCTTGCTTGAGGCAGACTTTGCATGCGTGACCGACGACGGGCAGACAAACACAGTATCGGGATATCGCACGCCAGTTCCCGGCGCGATCACGGTTGAGCAGTACAAAACGCTCATAGCCGCTGGTGTCAAGACGCCGGACAGGGTTAGCATGATCGCTACCTGTGTTCCTCTCCCATCTCGTGAAGACCGTACCCGCGTACACCAGGCAGAGGTGGAGGCACAGCGCGCAGAGGCGGCGGCACAGCAACAGGCAAAGGTAGAGGCTGTGCAACAGGCGCGTAATGACAACGCGGAGGCTTGGAATCTAGCCACGTCGCCGATCACGAACCAGCAGAACGGCGCGAAGGCCGTAACGCTGGCTTTGCAAGCAACAGCCGTTCGCCCCGACGAATTGGAGTACCTCGATACTCTCGCTGCGGCTTATGCGCGAAGTGGAGAATTCGACAAGGCTATCGTAACCCAAGAGAAGGCAATTCAAATTGGTTCCCAGCCGAAACAACGTCCCGTGATAAGATTCGGAAGGAATAACGACGCCGAATTTCAAGCCCGGCTTGATCTCTACAAACAGGGGCTGCCTTACACGCGACAGATTACGTCCGCTGAACGCTCAGCGCAAGATAGAGAAGATCTCGAACATCTGACACCAGAAGCATTGCGCACACGACTGGCGGAGTTAGAGGCGGAGAAGCGAGCAACCGAGGAGGCCAGCATGTCCGCTTATCGTGAGTATGCTGCTGCGGAAACGGCTCTTCAGAAGGCAGAAGGAGCCGCGAAGGACAGTGCGGCTATCATCTACCAACAGGCCAAGGATAAGAATCAACTGGCTAACCAAAAGGTAAGCCGGGCAAGGAATGCAATGGACTTGGCGATATCGATTCTTGCCGGACCGAAAGACAGTGCTCCTTCAATTCCAGAACCAAACGAATCCAACAAGGCGGACCCAGAACCGCCACAGTAATACGCGAGCTTCAGTATCGTTGAATTTAAATGTTGGCATACC
>JBBRUI010000208.1:0-8104 GCA_038247945.1 Bacteroidota bacterium
ATGATGCCGCCCGAAAGGAATATCGTTGCCGAGAGGACGGTTGCCTGGCCTGCTGTCTTCAGGCTGATGAGATTCAGTCTTGCAAACAGGAATGCAATAACTACTGTGGCAAATACCTCGAAGAATCCTTCGACCCACAGATGCACAACCCACCATCGCCAGTATTCCACGATCGCCAGATTGGTATGCTTGCTATACATCAACGCTGCGCCATAGAATCCTGCAATTGCAGCTGTGGAAATAAGAAAGAGAGTAAGAATTGGTTTCTGCTCATCTTTCTTCTTTAGCGCAGGAAGAATACTGCGCACCATCAGGAACAGCCACAGGAACAATCCGATGAGCTGCGCAATTTGCCAGAGCCTTCCCAGATCGATGTATTCATAACCGCTGTGTCCCAGATAGAACCAGAGATTATCCGGCATCAGGTTCATCACGCTGAACCATTCGCCCGCCATTGATCCGAGCACCACAACGAGCAGCGCTCCGTACAAAACGTTCACGCCAAGTTTTTGTCCCTTGGGTTCAACACCACTTACAGCGGGCCCGATGAAGAGTCCGGCGGCAAGCCATGCAGTAGCGATCCAAAAAATTCCCAACTGTGTGTGCCATGTTCTGGTGACTGTGTACGGAAGAAATTTAGAAAGTGGAATGCCGTAGAACGCATCGCCTTCGACACCGTAGTGTGCGGTAATCACTCCCAGTCCGATTTGTACAAGAAGCAATCCGGCGACAGTCCAGAAGTATTTGATGACGGCTTTCTGCGATGGCGTTGCGATCGCGCCAAGTAACGGATCGGATGCGGGAATGTCTCCGTGTGTACTTTCCCGTCTCTGCGATGCGTAGTATAACGCCATGCCGCCAATGCCCGCGAGCAACAGTATGATACTGACGCCGGTCCAGACTATAGCTTCGCCGGTGGGTTTGTTCCCGACGAGATCTTCATGAGGCCAGTTGCTTGTATAGGTAATGTTGTCGTTCGGACGGTTCGTAGACGCAGCCCATGAACTCCAGAAGAAAAACGCGGCAAGTTGACGAAGCTTCACGGGATCAGTGACCGAGTTCTTCCGGATCGCATATTCAGGGCGCCCCTTGATGAACACGTCGGCATAGTATGCGGCGTTTGCCTCAAACGCTTTTGCACGAATCGGATCAATCGTGAGAACGCCGGTCGTCGAGTTATACGTGTTGGTTCTCATCAATGACTGAAGCCGCGATTTCAATGGCGCTTGCTGTTCTGCTGCTAAACTGTTGTAAGGTTTTCCGGTCGATTCCTTCGACCAGGAATCGAGGATGAACATCGCCTCACGGTGAAGCCAATCAGCCGTCCAGTCTGGTGCGACGTAACTGCCGTGGCCCCACACTGATCCGGTTTCCATGCCGCCCATTGCCTGCCAGACGTTTTGCCCCTTCATGAGATCATCGCCGGTGAGCAGAACGGCGCCGTCCGTGATAACAACCTGCGCGGCGATCGGAGGCGCTTCCTGGTAGATTCTGGTACCAACCCAGCCAAGGACGACAAACGATGCAACAATGACGACCGTGAATCCAATCCAATAACGTTTCATTGATATCTCCTGCGTGATGGTGAAAACTTATGAGCCGAGGACCTGTTGTTCAAGAGCGAGTGTCTTCGGAAACAGTATGTTATTCTCGAGATGAACGTGGTTGTGAAGATCCAGCTCGAATTGTCTCAGCTCGAGATAAGACACTTTAAATGTTGTGCATGCATCCGCGGGAGGTGTGTAGGAGGATGAAAGCGAGCGCACTTCATACATTTCATTGCCGGCATTTTGATGCTCGGCTTCCATCATTCTGATGGGATTCACTGCCGAGCCGAATGGCGGCTGCTGCATTGTTGCATTCGCTCTTTTCGCCTGAACAAGCGTCTTGATGTATGGGAAAAGCATGTCTTCTTCTTTCACCATATGACGTTGCAATTCGTCAGCGACTGCTGCGAAACGAGTGGCAATGTCAATAACTTCCGGATGTCGTTCGCCATGCACCGAAGCTACTTTGTTCGTGTGTGCAAGAATTGATGGTATTGCATGTCGAACATAGTCATGATGAGTGCTTACAATGTAGTCAACTAACATATCGAGTCCCATAGCATTGAACCGGTCCTCATCACTTGAGGGATTTCCCGATACGTTCTTCAAGTCCTGCAGCACTGATGCCATGTTTACCGACTTCTCCTTGCATGCTTGCTCGATTGTTTTTCCTCCTCCGCAACAAAAATCCAGCGAATATTTCTCGAAAATTGCTGCAGTGCGATAGTCGTCTGTGACGATCTCTTTGATTGTTGCCGTATGTATGCCGTTCATTGGTTCACCCTTTTGTTTGTAAAATACTACTTGTGAGTTCTGGTCCAGGCAATCTTTCCACCTTTGTCAAGGCGAAGTAATTTTTTCTGTTCCATGGATTTAATGCTTCTGATTACGGTTTCTACACGCAAACCTGTCATATCCGCAAGTTGTTGCCGAGTAAACGGAACCATATAGTTCTCACCGGTTTGGCCGGTTTCTGATTTTCTGAAATACTCAATCAATGTCGTCAGCCGATGTTCTGCCTCTTCCACCGCAAGTTCGGACAACATAATGGATTTGTAAACGAGCCTCCCGCTCAAGACCTTCGTCAGCTCCAGGTGGATAGCGAAATTTTCCTTGAGCAACTTCAAGAATGACTCATACGGACACCTCCATACTTCACTATCGACAACTGCGATCGCGGCTGCAGGATATGAAAGATGGTTGAAAAACGGAGGTTCGCCGAAGCTTTGTCCCTCCGTGAAATATCCCTGCACAAACTCCTTCCCCTCGTCATTGAAGGACATCATTTTGATCTTGCCTGACTTTACGATGTGAAAGTGCGTGGCAAGTTCTCCTTGATGAAAAGCCGTGTCCCCTTTAGGCAGATTGCAGAGACGGGCTTTGTGCTTTTTAAGTAACGCTGCTTTAATCATGTATCGCTTCTCCGGAGTGATACCAACCTAATCATCCTCAATATAGAATGCTTATGAGGTAAGTCATAATGATGATATTTCGGCTTCATATCGACAGATAAGCTCCATTCGTTGATTTTCAGCGCTCATCTCTTTAACTTGAATTAAAATACTAATCATAATCCCTCACATAGAATGAAACTCACCGAAAAGCTCATCCAGACAATTCCCAAAGTTCTCCTCCACGATCATCTCGACGGTGGTCTTCGGCCACAAACGATTATTGATCTGGCAAAGGAGATAGCGTACAAAAAATTACCGACCGATGATCCCGACAAACTTGCCGATTGGTTTCATCGTGGCGCAAAGCGTGGAAGTCTGCCTTTATATCTCGAGGGTTTCGCCCACACCTGCGGAGTGATGCAGACTGAAGAAGCGCTTGAGCGTGTTGCGTACGAAATGATGGAGGATATGTACACCGACGGAGTTGTTTACGTCGAAACACGTTTCGCTCCTGTCTTTCACACTGACAAGGGGCTGCACTGGGATGACGCAGTAAATGCCGTTCTTAAAGGATTGGAACGCGGAAGCAAGGATTTTGGAGTTGAATACGGTTTGATAATCTGCGCCATGCGCAACATGCACCTCTCGCAGGAAATGGCCGAGCTGGCGGTTGATTATCGTGAACGGGGAGTCGTGGGTTTTGATCTTGCGGGTGAAGAAGGCGGTTTCCCGCCTAAGAAGCATGTCGATGCGTTCCACTACATTCAACGCGAGAATTTCAATATTACCGTGCACGCTGGCGAGGCGTTCGGCAAGGAAAGCATTTGGCAAGCAATCCAATGGTGCGGCGCGCACCGGATTGGTCACGCGACCCGCCTCATCGAAGATATCGGGCTTGATAAGAAAGACCCTACGAAGGTCACCCGCATGGGATACCTCGCCCAGTATGTTCTCGACAAACGAATTCCTCTCGAGATTTGTCTGACGAGCAATGTTGACACCGGCGCTGTCGAATCTCTGGCAACGCATCCGTTCGGGATTTTTTATCGATACAAATTCCGTGTAACATTGAATACCGATGACCGTCTGATGAGCAACACCACGATGACCAAGGAACTCAGCATCGCACACAAGGTGTTCAAGTTAGGGCTGGATGAACTGGAGAAAATCACAATCAATTCCATGAAGAGCGCCTTCATCCCATACAATCGCCGCATCAAACTCATTTACGACGTGATCAAGCCGGGATATGTAAAAGCCCGACAAAAAATTGTACGGAAAAAATCCTGAGAGCGCTTTTGCTTACTTCATTACTTAGAGCGGGACGGGAAATGTGAACCTGTACGTTGTTCGACATGCCGATGCGGAATCTCTCGGTGGCGGCGTAAACAGCGATTTTGATCGTCCGTTAAGTGAACGTGGTAGAACGGATGCGCAAATGATGGCCCGGGCGCTCGCTTCTATCCACCCCCATGTAAAATCCATTTTGACTAGTCCGTTAGTGCGGGCGGTTGAAACGGGAAATTTTTTTGGAAGGGAGCTCAAGCGCGAACCGGAACCTTCCCGACGACTGACTCCCGGTTTCTCTCCCGAGTCTCTTCTTGAAACCATTCTCTCGCAGTCGAAAGTCGCAAGCGTTGTTATCATCGGCCACCAGCCGGATATGAGCACTTTCATTTCCCATCTGATTTCACCGGCCTGCTCTGCAACGGTTGATATGGTTACGTGTGCTGTTGCTTGTTTAGAGTTGGAATCGGACGACACCGCACACCTTCGGTGGCTCATCACCCCCGATACCGTCAGCAGGATGAACGCAGTTCAACCGGTATAAACATCACCGTATGGAATTGAAAGTTGTTCGCATCGAAAAACCGGACGAGATGAATTTCATTCTCGGTCACTCGCATTTTATCAAGACTGTTGAAGATCTGTACGAGGCGATCGTGCAGACAAATCCTGCGATGAAATTCGGGATTGCATTCTGCGAGGCATCAGGACCGGCTTTAATTCGCAGTGAAGGGAATGACAAAAGCCTGATCGCACTTGCACAGAAGAACGCGATGGCGCTCGCGGCCGGACATACGTTCATTATCATGATGGAAAGCGGTTTTCCGGTCAACATCCTTGCTGCAGTCCGGAATGTTTCTGAAGTGTGCAGAATCTATTGTGCGACTGCAAACCCAACTGAAGTCATCGTTGCGGAGACGGATCAGGGGCGGGGGATCCTCGGCGTTGTTGATGGCGTGTCGCCAAAAGGAATCGAAACCGAATTGGACATCTCTCATCGCAAAGAACTATTAAGAAAAATCGGCTACAAATTATAATTGAACCGACAGGAATCGAAATGAATAAATGGATCGTGTGTCTCTCATTATTGTGGATAACGTCGGGTTGTAATCGTCCACACGAAGATGTTCGCAGCATCGTTAGGGAGGAGTTAAGTAAATCGACTGAGCGGAAATTCATCTCTCCGACAGAAACAATCGGGCCGTACACTCCGGCTGTGCGGATTGGGAATTTTTTTTTTCTATCCGGGCAGATCGGATTTGACCAGAGTACGGGACAGTTGCGCAGTGAAGATATTGAAACGGAGACGCGTCAGGTTCTTGACAATGTGAACACAATTCTCCGTGCAGCAGGATACGACTCTTCGCATGTTGTAAGTGCGACAGTCTATCTGAAAAACATGGACGATTATGGAAAGATGAACCGCGTCTACGGCGGCTACTTTGCCGAAGGAAGTTACCCGGCGCGGACAACAGTGGCTGTAGCCGATTTGCCGAAGCACGCAAACGTTGAGATTTCCGTCATCGCTTATAAGTAATCCTCCCACGTCGGATATCATGGAAGTCCTCTTGACAACATCCCAGACCAGAAACATCCGGGCTCCCCACGGAACAACGCTTCAATGCAAAGGCTGGATACAGGAAGCAGCGCTTCGCATGTTGATGAACAACCTTGACCCTGACGTCGCAGAGAAACCTGACGAACTGATTGTGTATGGGGGAGTCGGCAAAGCTGCGCGCAACTGGGATTGCTACGACGCAATCGTCAGGAGTCTGAAGTCGCTTGAAAACGATGAGACTTTGCTTGTTCAATCAGGCAAGCCGGTCGGAATTTTTAAAACGCACGAGAATGCGCCGCGTGTTCTCATTTCGAATTCAATGCTCGTCCCCAAATGGGCAACGTGGGATGAGTTCCGCAGACTCGAAGCCCTGGGGCTGACGATGTACGGACAAATGACTGCGGGCAGTTGGATTTATATCGGAACCCAGGGAATTTTACAGGGCACGTATGAAACATTTGCCGAATGTGCAAACCGGTATTTTAGTGGAACGCTCGCGGGAAGACTGCTCGTCACTGCCGGACTCGGCGGGATGGGCGGAGCGCAACCACTTGCTGCAACAATGAATGGCGCTGCGTGTCTGGCAATTGAAGTCGATCGTTCACGGATCGAGAAGCGATTGAAGACCGGCTATGTGGATGAGATGACGGATTCATTGGATGATGCTTTGCTCACACTGCAAACAGCCAAGGCACTTAAAGAACCAAAGTCCGTTGCACTTCTCGGCAATGCTGCTGAAATATTGAGAGAACTGTATGAGCGCAAGATCGAAATCGATATTCTCACCGATCAAACATCTGCGCATGACACTTTGAACGGTTACGTACCTGCACATATGACGTTTGATGAAGCACTAGACATGCGCTCATCTGACCCGAAACGGTACGTGCAGCTCGCGCAGGAGACGATTGTCGAGCACGTGAAGGCAATGCTCGGTTTCCAGAAGCGCGGCGCTGTGACGTTTGATTATGGCAACAACATTCGCGGCGAAGCGCTTGCAAACGGATTGATGAATGCGTTTGACATTCCCGGATTCGTGCCGGAATATATCCGTCCGTTATTTTGCGATGGTAAAGGGCCATTCCGGTGGGTCGCGCTTTCCGGCGAGCCTGATGATATTTACCGGACTGACCGCGCAATCGTTGAAACGTTCCCTGAAAACAAACCTCTGTGTCGGTGGATCGAAAAAGCGCAAAAGCAGGTGCGCTTCCAGGGCTTGCCTGCACGCATCTGCTGGCTCGGGTACGGCGAGCGTGCGAAGATGGGAAAGATTTTCAATGATCTCGTGGCGAGTGGTGAAGTAAAGGCGCCCATCGTTATCGGGCGTGATCACCTGGATTGTGGCTCGGTCGCTTCACCAAATCGTGAGACGGAAAAGATGAAAGACGGCAGCGACGCTATCGCAGACTGGCCGATCCTCAATGCGCTGCTCAATGCAACGGGAGGTGCAAGTTGGGTGAGTGTGCATCACGGAGGCGGCGTTGGAATGGGATTGTCCATTCACGCGGGCATGGTTGTCGTGGCGGACGGAACAAAGGAAGCTGAAGCGCGGTTGCTGCGCGTACTCACCTACGACCCGGGCATGGGCATCATGCGTCACGCCGATGCGGGATATGAGCGGGCGATTGATAATGCGAAGAAGTGTGGTGTGAACGTGCCGATGATAAAGTGAGACAGACGGCGACAAGGTTGTATGCGATCTGTGCAACGTGTACATTAAAACCGGACTTTACAGAAGGAGAAGAATTATGACCGAAGAGTTGAAAGAAGCACGCAACCTGTATCCGTTTCGGGACTTAAAGTATTTGTATGCTGGCGGCAAAAAACCAGAGGCGGTCCAAATGAATGTTGATGATTTTTTGGGGCTGATGGAGACATTGCAAATTACGTCGGATAAGAAATTCATGCGCTCGATTGAAATTGGATTGCGTGATATCAAGAAGGGCAGAGTGCGCACGCACAAAGAGGTATTCGGGTGAGGTACGTATCCGAATATTCTGTCGAGTTTGAAAAACAGGTGAAAAAATACAGCAGCTTCAAGAATCTGATCAAGAAAAAAATTGAATCGTTACTTGAAGATCCGTATCACAACTGCAAAAGCGAACCGTTGCATCACCCGCTGAAGGGTTTCCGAAGCGCCCGGCTCACGAAGAACATCCGGATACTCTTTGCAATCTGCAAGGAAGCTAAGCAATTTGTCCCTCTCGAAATCCAACAGCAATGCAATCGGCTCGGCGGTGAAGGCATTGTCTTCGTCTCAATTAGGGTTCATGAAAAAGCGTACAAGCCTTGAGTGCTTCAATTAAGGTTGGTCTCTG
>JBBRUI010000209.1:0-8050 GCA_038247945.1 Bacteroidota bacterium
GACATAACATTTCTTCAAAAGGAGGTCTTTATGCCCGGGCCGCATCCAGGAAAATGGCAG
Source organism: Bacteroidota bacterium (assembly GCA_038247945.1). Lineage (GTDB taxonomy): Bacteria > Bacteroidota > Ignavibacteria > UBA10030 > UBA6906 > CAADGV01. Next base: position 61 of record JBBRUI010000209.1, read on the forward strand.
GTTGTTGAGCAGAATGCTCAAGTCAACGCCACGCACGCTTGTCTACTGAGAACAGGCAAAGTTTTGTACTTCCGCGCTTGGGGTACACCGTATGAATCAAGGATCTGGAATCCAACAACAGGACAGATTACGACCCAAGTAATCCCACCCTGGCCCGCACCAAAGAACTCAGTTGATCCCCCGGGTTTGTTCTGCAGCGGTCATTGCTTTCTGCCAGATGGGAGGGTACTTATTGCTGGCGGCGATCCAGAGCCACCAGACCCAGACCCACTACACCAGTTTAAAGGATTGAAGTGGACATACATTTTTGACCCAGTTGCGGAGGCTTGGACGCCTGCTGGTACAGCAGGCAATCCTCATGCAATGGCTGATGGTAGATGGTACCCGGCCATAACTGCCATAGGCGAGCCGCGTGTTGCTGCAGAGAAGGTCATCGCGATGTCTGGTTTCCGAAGACAGCTCGTCGGAGGCCAATCGGTTGTCAACGAAAAGCCGGAGCGTTACAATCCTGATCCACTTGTCGGTTGGACGACTTTGCCACCTGAAGCAGATATACCGACAAGTTTTCGTGACCTCTACCCAGGCGCTCACGTTATCCCATACGGTACCTATGCTGGCGAGCTTTTTTATTCGGAGCCGAACCCTCAGGCTTGGCGCTTCAAGCATTGGGCAACCGGCAATCCGCCTGTTTTCTGGAACACTGTAGGTACACCCAGATCGGGGTATCGAGGTGGCGGCTGTGCCGTACTTCTCCCCCTTCGTGTCGGGTCAACCGCCGCCAAAGTTCTCATTCTCGGAGGAGATAGAGGCGCACCTCTTGGAGTAACAAACACTGGGGAGATGATCGACCTAAGTGCGGCATCACCTCAATGGGCGTCCGTTGAGTCGATGTTCTTCGCGAGAAATCATGCCAATGCAATTCTGCTGCCCGATGGAAAGCTACTTGTAGTCGGTGGTAACCAGTCCGGTCAGTTTGAAAGCCCAATCTATACGTCAGAGTTGCTTGACCTGGCAACGGGCAAATGGACTTGTTTATGTGAAATGTCTATCGACAGAAACTACCACTCCACTGGTTTACTTTTGCCAGATGGCAGAGTGTGGGTGAGTGGTGGTGAGCCTGAACCACAACATAGGAATATCGAAATCTTCAGCCCGGGATATCTCTTTGAAGGGACTCGACCGATTATCAATTCCGCTCCGAGCACAATCTCTTACAGCGCTCAATTCAATATCAACGTATCTGAAGCAATCACCTCCGTTGTGCTCATCCGCCCGGGATCTGTTACGCACGCATTGGACATGGAGCAACGCTATATTGAATTATCGATTGGCGATGCCATCGTGAATGGAGGAGTCACGTATTCCGTTCAGGCCCCAGCAAACGCCAACATTGCTCCTCCGGGTTACTATATGCTTTTTGTCCTAAAACCTAAACAAGGAAGTCTCTCTGGACAAACATCCATACCCTCGGTTGCAAGTTGGGTCAGGCTTACTTAGAGGTGACCCATGCGACGTGGAGTCTTGACGGGGCCAAGCCTTGCCCTAGTATTCTTTCTATTTGCTAATGCGGGAGAAGCACAAGTTTCCGTTGCTTGGGCTGCGACGTATCGCGGGCCTGCACTGAGCGATAACAGCAATCAAGCAAGAGGGATTTCCGTGGATCGCTTTGGAAATGTATTTGTGACTGGCACAAGCAGTGGTACTGCTCCCATCACCTATAATTATGGAACGGTAAAGTACAACAGCAACGGAGATTCCATTTGGGCAAGGAGATATGAAGGGGATAACAATGTTGGGGCGGCAGATGTTCTCGTTGACCATAACGGTAATGTCTACGTCACCGGAGATCCCGTGACAATCAAGTACGACAGCTTCGGCAACGAACTGTGGGTGAGGCGCAATCCGAATCGCTACGCAGGGTTTGGCTCCGCCGGGAAACAGATTCGTATTAGCGATTCGGGATATGTATACGTGAGTGGTCGGGGCGTGGGCTTAGGCGGCAATCCGGACATCATCACATGGAAACTTGACACCGCGGGAAATATGCTCTGGATGGCTCAGTACGACGGTCAAGACCACGACGCGGATCGGCTGTATGATATGGCGCTTGACCCATCTGGTAATGTCATCGTCGTTGGCGAAACATTTATTATCCGCCAACAGTCTGGCTACGATTATATCACGATAAAGTATGCACCCAATGGTGATACGTTGTGGACACGACGGTATGATGTTGGTGTTGGTGGATGGAATTCCGCCAGAGGGATTTCAACTGATTCGGCCGGTAACATTTACGTCACTGGATGGAGCGACAGCACTGGAACGGGATCAGATGCTCTCACGATTAAGTATGACCCCAATGGAAACATTCTTTGGACTGCGCGTTACAATAGCCCAACCAACGGCGGCGACACCGGCGATGATATCGTTGTGGATCGTTTTGGTAATGTGTACGTGACCGGCATTAGTCAGAGTATCAATTATGCGGTTCACAAATATGACAACAACGGAGTCCATCAGTGGACGCAGATATATCAGGGAGGAGGTTCCTTTTTTTCCATAATAGTCCCCAGGATCTCCTTGGATACTTCTGGAAACATATATGCGACTGTGAGAGTCCCTGACGGCCAGTTCGATTCTGATTTTGGTGTTGTGAAATACAGTCCGAATGGGAACAGAGTGTGGCTGGCAACGTACCCTCGACCTGGTGCGACGGAGGTGCCGAATGCAATGGCCGTCGATCAAAGAGGCAATGTGTATCTCACCGGTTATCTTGGAAGAACAAGTGTCGATTTCGACTATCTCACTGTGAAATTCACTCAAGGTCCCGTTTCCGTCGATGACCAAGAACCAACTGTTCCCGCCAGCTTGATGTTGCATCAGAATTATCCCAACCCGTTCAATCCGTCCACAACAATCAGCTATCAACTTCCAACACAAAGCTATGTCACACTCAAGGTGTTTGATGTGCTGGGAAGGGAAGTTGCAACGTTAGTCGATGACCGGTTGAATGCAGGCGAGTACAGTGTAGTATGGAACGCCGGCGACGCAGCGAGCGGCGTGTACATGTACCAGTTGCGCGTAGACGGCACTGTTATGTCGAAGAGAATGCTTCTTATCAAATGAGATGGAATGCTTATGAGTGATGTCCCCAAACCTGAGATCGGTTCAATCGGCTGGGTTGATCTTACAATCCCAAACGCAGAAGAAGTCCGCACCTTTTACGGCGAGGTCGTTGGTTGGAAACCCGATGCTGTAGATATGGGCGGCTATTCCGATTTCACCATGATTGCACCTGAAACCGGAAAGCCTGCTGCAGGTATTTGCCATGCCCGCGGCGTCAACAAAGATTTGCCGCCGCAATGGCTTATTTATATTTCCGTGGCAAACATGGCGCAGAGTGTAGAAAGCTGTGTTAAGTTAGGCGGAAAAATTCTTGTGCAGCCGAAAAGCATGGGCAGTTATGGAACGTGCTGCGTTATTCAGGACCCTGCGGGCGCGGTGGCAGCGCTCATCGAACCGAAATCGTGATTTTCTTTTCTGAACAACAGCAACAACAATCTATTATGGACTCAACAATGAAATCCTCCGCGATCCTGTTCGGATTTTTTCTGGCATATCAGGCGGCGTTCCCGCAACTCTCACACAATTTGCCTGAACAACAAAAACGTCGTATCCCGATAGAAGGTATTTTTCCTTCGTCTCGTCATCTTATAAAACAATCCTCCGCCGTGTATCCGTCATTTGTGTGGCCGGTCGAATTGGATTTGTACGACAGACTCGGGGTTGCCAATTATGCTGATGACGATCCGGGCGGCGGTATAGCGGATTATGAAGGCGGAAGTATTGCGTATGATGGGCACAGGGGAACCGACATTGCGCTCCATAGTTTTCGTTTGATGGATCGCGGCACAAAAATTCTTGCTGCTGCACCGGGGGTTGTCTCCTTTGTTTCCGACACTGCGTTCGACCGGAGCAAGGCGCCAAACTTTAATACGGGAAACTACATTTCAGTGCTGCACGCCGGAGGAACGGAGACGTTTTATTATCATCTGAGAAAAAATTCTGCAACGGTCAACCTCGGCGAATCAGTTCAAGCCGGACAAATGCTTGGCCTCATCGGAAGCTCAGGCAATTCGTCCATTCCTCATTTGCATTTCGAGGCGGGAAAAGAGAGTTCATTTGTGTACGAATGGCGCGATCCCTGGCATGGAAGCAACCAGCCGTTGCCAAGTTTGTGGCAAAGCCAGAAGGAGTATGTTGCCAACCACGCGCTGTACTTCTATGATCTTGGCGTAACAACCCGTTCCGCTATCGATGGAAATGTGTGGCCCACGTTCGACCAGATTATTGATCGTCCGCGCCAGCCGCTAACCATCGGAACATCCGAGCCGGCGATGGTTTTTTGGTGGTGGAGGTCGGGGAGAGTTGGCGACCCATATACGTTTGAAATACTTGATCCATCCAATAATGTATGGGCATGGTTTGATGATGCAATTTCATCGTATCCTAATTTTGACTGGACCGCGACATGGTACGGCGTTCCTTCCGGCCCGTCCGGCACATGGACTGTGCGCATCCGTTCAGGCACTACGATTTTGCGCCAGACAACATTCAATATTGGCGCATCTACTGTTTATGGTCCGCGCTTCTGGCCGATTGACGGGAGGTCGTTCAAAATAAATGGCAGCACGCAGAAGGATACATTGCGCGTGTCGTCGCTTGGCAGCGCCGTAACGTACACGTTCCTCAACTCGCCCTCATTCGTCTCTTTGTCTGATTCAGTAATAACGGTTGGCGGAACGTCAAACCAAACAACGCGCTCACTTTATTTTCAAGTACGGGCAGCAGATGGTACGGGGCAATCAGACACGATGTGGTATCACGTAGTCGACCCGTCCAAACCCGTAGATCCTGCGCAGTTGGTTCGTGCAAACGTTAAATGTTTTCTGGGTGGAGCGTTCAACAGTGCAACGAATGTTATGACAACGTTTTTGAAATCCGGCGGCGTGCTTGCGGGACATTTTGGGAATGTACCGATTCCCGGGCTGGCTGTTGACAGCATCAATATTGAATTACGGAATTCATCTACGGCTGCCGCATCTACGATTCGCCGGTTTCAGCCGGCGTGGCTGCTTGCGGATGGCTCAATTCGTTCTTTCACCGATACAAGTTTAAGTTCACTTGCATTTGAAATTCCGCAGGGAAACTATTATCTGGTCGTTCATCACCGGAATCATCTTGCGGTCATGAGCGCCGCATCGCTCACTTTGACCTCAGCAATTCCTGCTGCATATGATTTTTCTATTGCTCAGTCGCAAGCATATGGTGTCGCTCCCATGAATCTGATGGGCTCGAAATATGCTCTTGTTCCGGGCGATACGAATCAGAGTTTTGGAGTTTCTGTTTCAGATGGAACTACGGTGACCGCAAGTCTTAATACATTTGGCTATCTTTTACCTGATATCAATCTAAGTGGCGTTGTAAGTTCTGCCGACGTCAATATCATCTTCAGCAATCTGAACAAGACATCGCAAGTGCCATAGCTGTTGAATATATTTTGAGGAGGCGGTTTTGAAAAAATCTTTTCGAATATTTCTTCTCGTGCGGTTGAAACAAATGGCAGGCTATGCTATCGTCGTTTTTATGTTTTCATCTCATCTCATTTCAGCTCAGGGAAAAATCACTCAGCGTAATTCAGTGTTTCACAGGAGAATTATTCCTATCCGCCAGCAGTGTCTCACGAGTGAAAGGTTGCAAAATCATTCCGCCGGGAAACAGATTGCAATTCCGGGTTCACAACGCGTCATGTCTCCATCGTTTATCTGGCCCATTGAATTTGACATCGACGATGGTGTGTCTATCGCGAATTATGTCGATGAGGATCCGACACCAGGCATTCTCGATTATCAGGGAGGCCCGATTACGTATGATGGTCATAGCGGTACAGATATTGGCCTCTATGATTTTTATTCTACGGATAGAGGTGTCAAAGTCTACGCGGCAACTGGCGGCGTTGTGATTGAAACGGCATGGGACAAATTTGATAGACGTCTTGGTGAGCCATGGCCAGATGATGGGAATTACGTTTTTCTTTTGCACGATGATGGGACCATATCGTTCTACTTTCATCTCAGAAAAAATTCTATAACTGTGAATGTGGGCGATACCGTTTCGCCCGGGCAAATGTTGGGGCTGGTTGGGAGTTCGGGACGTTCGACCGGCCCGCATCTCCATTTCGAAGCCGGACATTTGAGTAATGATCAGTACGTTGTTGACGATCCGTGGCACGGAACGAATCAACCATTGCCAACTCTCTGGCAAAACCAAAAACCGTATCTCACAAACTATACTTTTAAGGGACTCGAACTATATGTGTTTACGGAGTCCGCTGCGGGCGGGGACATTTTCAATATTCCGGATGAGACCTGGGCGAACAGAATTCATTCACCCGTAGTCTTCGGCGCTACCGAACCGTACATCGGCATGTATGTTCGGATGCGTTGCGCTGCCCAAGATTCGTTCACTGTTCAATTGCTCCGTCCGGATAATTCCATTTTTGCGACGTATACATGGGCGCCGCCGGTGTTTTACACATTTGCAACCTTCTATTTCGTATGGAACATCAATGGCTTTGTGTCACCAGGTGATTATGGGCTATGGAAGGCAAGATTTCTTCACGCCGGTGCGGTTGCATTCCAGAGAACTTTTCAAATGGGGGAAACGTCAGTGTATGGGCCTCGCTTCCTGCCGATCGATGGACGTTCATTTCGTCTTGATGGAACAACTCAACGAGATACGCTCCGGTCTTCATCATTCAGCGGGCCGGTTACTTATTCGTTGCTGAATCCTCCTCCGTTTGTATCGTTCTCAGACTCAGTTGTTACAATTGCCGGGACTTCCACGCAGCTGAGCCGTTCGTCATACTTCCAGGCGCTTGCAACTGATGGTACAGGAAGGCAAGATACCATGTGGTATCACGTTGTTGATACTACCAAGCCTCCCGATCCGCATGCAGTTCAAGTTATCCGCACAAGCTTGAAAGTGTTGCTCGAGGGAGCTTACAACAGTGGCTCGGCTATGATGAACAATACGCTTCGCACGAATGGTATTCTATCTGCTCATTTCCAGGGTATCGACATTCCTGCTTCCGCAGTTGATAGCATCACGGTAGAAATTCGAAACACTGTGTCTAACCCTGCATTGCGGAAGCTAAAACCGGCATGGCTCCTTGTCGACGGAACGATTAGGGGATTTACGGACACAACTGAGAATTATGTAGACTTCGAGGTTCCTCCCGGAAACTATTATCTCGTCGTACGCCATCGCAACCATCTTCCGGTGATGAGCGCATTGAACCAATCGTTGAGTGACAACGTCCCGACCATGTATGATTTCACAACGGCGCAGGCGCAGGCATATGGCATCAATCCAATGAAAGCACTTGCAGGATCGAAGTTTGGCATGATAGCGGGAGATGGAAATAATTCCGGAATTATCAGTGCTGCTGACGGAAATCTTGTGTTTGGATCGGTGGGTACGGTTGGTTATGACCTCAACGATATAAATCTGAATGGTATTGTGAACGCGTCGGACGCGAACATTATCTTTTCCAATCTAGCCAGAACATCAACGGTTCCATGAAATATCTGATTAGGTTCTGATTCTCCAAAGCTGTGCCGCCGGAACCTACGCCCTCAATGAGTATGAAGCCACCAATAGAAACAGGGAAAATTAAATTTGCCTGAACAAACCGGAATCAAGCCTCATTCATTCTCTACCCGCCTTAACAACCTTTTTTGGGAAACATATCTCGGCATTTCAACCCGCGGCATCGTCGATGTGGACCACCCGGATTCCTATCATTATGCGACAATGTCGTACGCCACTATTAGAAGAGTATTGGACTTTTTGTCACTCAAGAAGGACGATGTTTTTACCGATATAGGATGTGGGAAGGGAAGAGTCCTTTGTCTGGCTGCCAGATACC
>JBBRUI010000210.1:0-8039 GCA_038247945.1 Bacteroidota bacterium
GGTTTCGGAATAGACTGCAATTTTACAGTCCTAGTTTATCGAGCGGGCTTTGAATCTTCTCTAAGTGTTTCTTACTCACGTGAGTGTTTCGCGTTGTGGTTCGTAGGCTGTCGTGACCAAGAAAGTTTCTGATCACAGGTGGTATCAATGTACTTTCCCAGCAGTTGACAATCAATAGTACAACTGATTCTTAAACGAAGCCTTCAGTCGTTGATTCTCTCGCATCCAATGACTATTTTGCCGTTGCCAACTTACCAATCATCTTCCTGGAGTCTCCATGAACACGAACGCAGTCCTCGCGAAACCGACTGATTCACAGAGCAGCGTGCTTACACAAACACTCTGGATTGTTGCCTTTGCAGCGGCAACTGCAATCGGCGCACGTGTTGAAATACCGCATTATCCGGTTCCGTTTACATTGCAGACCATCTTCGTCCTTCTCGCCGGGGCGTTTCTCGGCGCACGCAACGGAGCGATCAGTCAGCTATTGTATCTTGCCGTTGGCGCTCTCGGAGCTCCGGTCTTTTCCTCCGGCGGGGGATTGGGTTTGGTGAAACTCTTCGGTCCAACGGGCGGATATTTGCTGGCGTTCCCTGTTGCCGCGGCAATGGTTGGTTACCTTACTCAACAATTCAAAAGTTATCCGGCAATTGTGGTTTCAATGTTTGTCGGATTGCTTGTTATCTTCGCTTCAGGCACACTCCACCTCAACGCATTTTACCTACACGACTTCACTACAGCCTTCACGTCCGGCTTCCTGATTTTTTCATGGTGGGATGTTCTCAAACTCTTTGCAGCAGCGACAATTTATTTTGAGATTGCAAAACGGTGGGCGAAGCTGGGCTAACAAACAGAAAAGGTGATACGATGAAAAATGAATATACGGCAGTAGTAAAAAAAGAAGATGGGTGGTGGATAGGTTGGATCGAAGAAGTGCCCGGTGTTAACTGCCAGGAGAGAACGTACGAGGAACTGAAAGAAACCCTCGAGGTCACCCTGAAAGAGGCGCTGGAATTTAATCGGCAAGACGCATTATCTGCCGCGGGCAGTGGATTTCAGGAAGAAAAAATTGCGGTATGAAAAGGAAGGATTTGCTTCGCTACCTCCAACAGCAAGGTTGTGAATTGGTGAGAGAAGGTGGAAAACACTCGTGGTGGCACAATCCGGTGTTAAAGAAACGCTCTGCTATTCCAAGACATACTGAGATCAAAGATATATTGGCAAATAAAATCTGCAAAGATCTAGGTGTGGAGCGAATCACATAGTTGCACAAGCGAGGTTTCTCAACATCTCCACATCATTATTCGTGCAGTGATTCGAGCGCAAGAGTGATAGCGTTTTAATTTTCAAAACAACTGATATGGAGGCTAACCTCGAAGACAAGGTGCCGCTAATAGCAAGGAAGGAAATAAAAGAAAAACGGAAGGTTGGAGTGTTGATATGCGCTAACTATTTTCCCGCCATGGAGGATTGATCAAATGCCCGTATTGTTTCATCAGCTTCCGTAATTCAACAACCTCATCATCAAATGCTTTCCACATCCATTGCGTATGTGGAATTTCCTGTGCCCGCTCAACTGCTTTTTTATATTCGACTATTTCTCCCAAACCCAAATGGGCTTCGGCTTTATTGACAAGTATCCAGAACTTTTGCTCATCCTCTGCGGTCTTTTGATCTGAAGAAAGATTTCTGTCGCCCTGAGGAAGGACATCGTTGAATGTCCTGTTTTTCCGAGCCGCTATTTCACTCCAATTATTTTCACACATTTCCAGAACCTGTCGCCTGATGCGGCCTGCCCAAACCATATCTGCAATTTTATCTTCGTTCGTATTGTAAATAGAGGAGTCTACACGTTTGTTCAGCAGAAACGCAAGATTGATCCCATGATATCGATTACGGAAAAGATAATATCCTCTCTCGTAGTAGCCAATAGCATTCATGAGATGCCGCTGATCCTGTTCAGCCAGGTAGAGTCGTTTTTCGATTTTTCCTGCCAATGACACGGTTTCAGTGTCATTGGTATTTACAAGATCCAATAACTCTAATAATGTAATAGCCTCTTTTAATGCCGAAACTGTATCCGGCTCTTTTGCCTTATACGTAGCCATGGCAAGCCTTTGAACGAGATACGGATCATACGTTGCCTTATGACCATCATCTTTATTCATGTCGGCAATGGCGGCACTAAAAAATGTTTTTGCAGTTTTATAGTCCTTGTCCTTTAAGGCCGTCTCCCCTTTTTCTATAAGAACCGAAAGTGAGCTATTCTCTCCGTTTATACTTTGGCTTAGAGTTTCCTGTTTGCCTATTGCTTCCTTGATTTCACCTTTTAATTCTTGCATTGCCTTCGCTGCTTTTTTCCGAATTGACGGAGGAATAAGTTCATGCAGGTGTGTGTAAACGGGGCTATCCGAATCCTCTAATTTTAAAACCGCATCAATGGTTTCTCCCAATACTTTTCTGAATCTTTCCACTTCCTCGAAATCAATTGCACCGCCCAGGTGGGTGTAGCTGGTGATCTTTATATGATTGAGATCAAAGGGATACGCAAGTTTGTCTTCTGATATTACAATGGTGGTACGCCTGCGAAGTGCGTGCCGTATGCCCAGCTCATAAAAAGCATTTACATTGGAAGTGGAAATATCGGCGATGACGACATCAGCGTCCAGCAACTCCTGATACATGTAGAGGTCAATAGGGCCTGAGTGCTGAATCTCATCCGCCCGGATGCAAGCCAGGCCCCTGCTTTCAACTACCGGCTTGATAAGTATCTTGTACGATTTGTTCAGATCGAGTTGCCTGCCAGTTGCCAGATCAGTTTTAATTCCAAAACCCATAACAACAAAGCAGCGTTTTTGAATTTTCTTTGCATCAGCAGTCATGGATTCCTTTTGGTTTGAAAAGAAGATCTCAATATCGAATGCTCTTGATTTTTACAAATTCGGGCAAGAATAAATTAAAACAGACTCGATAACACGTGCAATTATTACTTATTATTGAAACAAGAAGCAAATGAAAAGTACAAGAATGTAGAAATGCTTCTACTAAGATTTTGCATGGGCTACTAATCCTCTATCACCATGACACTGACACCGCGCTACTCCCATTTATTTAATTGAAGGAGAGACCTACGATGATCCTTGCTTGTTCAAAATGCAACGCCGAAAAGATGATGCGTGTCCGCATCCTCGATCGTGGGGACTCGAATATCGGCGCCGGAGACCTCGGGGTTCTGGTGTACGAGGATCCGGAGGCGGTTCTTTTTAAAGGAGCTCATAAAGGAACATTGTACGCGCAAATCTGCGGAGAGTGCGGCTATGCAGAAACATACCTGGAAAATCCGCAGGAGCTGTATGCTGTTTACCAGAGCAAGAAGACCAAAGGAAAAAAGAAGTCGTAGAGGCGGCTTGACCGGATTACTTTGCTTCTGTTCAGTATTGTTACACACCCCTTGCCCAAGGCATCCATTCCCCGAAGGGGTCCTACGGACGGGAAAATCCCCTCTCTTCCTTACGCACAGTCCTTCACACAGACGGGACTTTTGGTTTTGCGTCACATGATTTCATAACACAATTAGGAAGAAGCACAAACCCACAGACAGAGGTTGCCTGTGGGTTTGTTATTGGTACAGGTTGGAGCGCAAACTATTTGACGAGATTCATTTTCTGCGTTGCGGAGAATGTTCCCGCCGAGAGTCTTCCAAAATATATCCCGCTTGCCACAGTCATGCCCGCCTCATTACGCCCGTCCCATTGAACTTTGTAGGTTCCCTGATCGTACGTTTGATTGGTAATGAGATTGCGGATAAGGCGGCCGTGAACATCATACACCGCGAGCGTCACCGCTTCATGCTGCGGGATCGAGAATCGGATCTGTGTCGACGGATTGAACGGGTTCGGATAATTCGGCTCAAGCTCAAATGATGTTGCGCTCCGCCCGACGGGCTCAACCGAGTTCGGATGCGGATTCGACGTATGACATTGTGTGCATTCCATTTTTGCCGCAACCTTGTTCATAGTTCCGGCGCCATGGCAGGTCATGCACGAAGCAATTGTCCCGGGCGGCACGTAGCGCGGTGTAAAAGTGCCGGCACGTTCCTCGTTAAGAATCTGGGCTGCATAAGCTGCAACATCGCCGGTGACACGAGCGCAACGTTCCTTGCGTTTTGCATCCGACTGAACAATGTTGGCGACATTGCACCACGCGGTAACCGATGCATGACAGAGAATCGACCCCGAGATGTTCTGCGCCAATGCGATATCAACTGTGTTGTTGTGAAATGTATGGTTCACGGCGTACTGGTTGCTGATATCGGTGGGGAACACTGTTTGGGTGTACCATCCGAACAACTCATTATTCAAAACGTTCGAGCGAGCACTCGAGAGAACCAATGAGATGAGAGCAGCGGGACCATTGATTGCACCGCAAAGCCCACCCCAGCCCGCACCGCCGCCGCCGCCGTACAGCATTATCTCCGAGGGAAGTTGATTCCATGGATCGGGCAAAATCTGGCGAAGCTTCTCGGCAATCGCTTGAAACGCGCCATACGAACAACCTTTTCCTTCATAGTACGCATCGTGGCCAAGTATGCGGACAGCTTCCACATCGAGTGTTTGATAGGGCCACGGCCACGGCGTCAGAATTTTTCCGGCGTGTGCTGCTGAATTGGAGAACATCTGGAGCGCGCTTGCGCCCAGCGCTGCGCCTGCCGCCAACTTTGTACTGTTCTTTAAGAACTCTTTTCTTGTGAGAGATTGGTCCATGGGAGAATCCTTTCTTATTTGTGTATGGAGAGTGTAGTGATGTGTTGCGTGACGGTATGAACACATTCGGTGAACGGCACACGGCGTTCGAGAGGAAGCTGTTCAATCAATGCCGTCGCAACCAAATCGGCGGCGCTCATGATATTTTTGACAACCTCCATTCCCGACGGCGTCAATGCGATTACTTCCACGCGCCGGTCGGTTTCGTCAAGACTGCGTGTAATCCATTTTTTCTTGTCAAGCGAACGGAGAAACTTCGAGGTCGATGTGGCGCCGATGCCAAGAATTTTAGTCAACTTTCCCGCAGAGCATGGTTTCTCGAGATACAATTGCGTCATGCAATGGAATTCGTTGACCGTTAAACCGGTGTCGTCCGCAAGACATCGTGCAATTTTCTGCGTAACAAGTGCGAGACGTAACAGCGCATTTGCGCGAAAATAGTCCAAGGGTTTATTCCTATCCGAAAACAGTGCATGTGTTGCAATTACTGTTCCATTGCAATAATTGCCGAATGGCAACTACTTTTGCAGATCGGTGTTCAAAGAGTGAGGAATAATGCAAATAGTCCGCTGAGGATTTCAACAGGAACGGTGCTGAGTGGTATCGCCAAATCGCTCACGCCAATTCTTTTTAGTGCATGTGTGCGTTCAAACTAGTCATGAACAGTCTTTTCTGGATCTGATTGCCCGGAGCAATATGCCAGTGATTATGTGCCATACTTTTTTTAGAATGCCGTATAAATGTAATACGCTCCCCCCAGCATCACAAGCACTCCCGCACCGCGCTTCAGCCACGTCGCACCTTTCGACTGTTCCGTCCAGTTGAGATACTTTTGCACCGTGCCTGCCGCGCCTCCGGCTGCAACGATTACAGCACAGTGTCCGACACCGAATGCGGCGATAAGCGAGATTGCCTGAAGCATATTTGTTGTCGCTATGTTGAACACAACGCCGAGAACCGGCGCCATGTACGCGAACGTGCAAGGACCAAGCCCGATACCGAAGATGAGCCCCAACAGCAATGCACCTTTCCATCCGCGGGCAAATGACGTTCGTGGTATAAACCCGCTCCACGACAAATTAATGACATCCATCAGGCAGGCTGCAGGAAAATGTATATCACAACCCAGAGCGGGAGTAACAGCAGCGGTATTGTGTAGCTTCGCTTATCCGGACTAAAGCCAAACGACCAGGTTGTCATGTTGTGGCGTGTTGTATCAGTTCTTTGATGGTATCCACCGTGGGAACGCGTCCCTGACTGACGACTTTTTCATCGATGACCAGACCGGGAGTTGACATGATTGCGTATGACATTATCCCCGGATAGTCTTCTATCTTTTCGATTGTTGCCTTGATATTCAATTGTTGCACTGCGTCTTCAGTTCGTTGTGTCAGAGTTTTACAGTTCATACAGACCGGACCAAGTATTTTGATGGTCATTGTTGCATTTCCTTTTCTGTGAGAATGTTATGCTTCTTCCAAAGCTTCGGCTTTCTTTTCCACTTCCTGTCGAGCAATTGCAGTTGCGATATCAAGAATCTTGAAGATGCGATCGTCTGCAACCTTGAAATTCACCCTCAAACCCTCTTTCCATGACTTCAGGATTCCTGCTTGTACCAACATCTTGAGGTGACGCGAGAGGTTTGATTGTTCAAGGTCCAGCGCAGGCGCTAACTCGCAGTTGCATCGTACATCCTTTCGGATGTATTCGAGTATGCGGATGCGATTGGGATGAGCCAATGCAATAAGTATATCAGCTTTTAAGTCGGCGGAAGTTTTCTTCACGAATTTCTCTCCTCGTACATGTGAGTGAATAACTATATGAGTATAAACTCATAGAGTATGCCACGGCCAAAACTCTAATTGACAGATTTGTTCGCGCTTCGTATGTATGAAATTTCCGAATCTTGTAAGTATAGTATCAGAATTGAGAAACGAGGATGATGAATTGTTCAGCAGAAGCCGCTTTTTCTCAGGTTCACTCGCCTGAACATATTTGGTTGAATCCGGTGACCCCTTTCGTCATTTCAATTCATCATACAACCCAGAACGGAGTCATGACAGAGCGTCCAACACACTCCGATAGGTGGTCGCCCTCTTCATTTGCGGCGTTGGCGTTCAATTGTTGCGTAAGATTTTGCTTTGACAGATTGGTCACTCGCCTGCTGTCCGAAACAAGAAATCCATTTTTCAAATAGTTATTACAGTAACGTATGAATCGTTTATGGTTTATAACATCTCTTTTGCTGTTTCCTCCTTCCGTTGTTGTGGCGGGAGAAAATCTCTCGCTCACAGAAGCGTTATCACTCGCACAGAAAAACAGTTATGAGGTGAAACTTGCGCAATCTGAAAAAGATGCTGCGCAGGCCGACGCCAACAAAACCAACTCTCTTTTTCTTCCGCAAATCAGCGCGTCGGCAACGTACGCTGCGACGAGCGATCCGCTCAATGTATTCGGCTTCAAGCTGAAACAGGCAATCGTCACGCAATCAGATTTCAATCCGGTGTTGCTGAATGACCCGAAGCGATTTGAGAATTATTCCACGAGGATTGAATTCAAGCAGCCACTCATCAACTTCGACGGATTCTGGGGACGCGGGGCAGCAAAAGACGCGTTGAGCGCATTCGAAAACAAAGAAGTTCGCACGCGGCAGTTTGTTGTCTTTGACGTCAAATCAAAATACTACGAGCTTGTGCTTGCGCGCCAAAGCCTTGATGTCATCACTACATCGTTGGAAGCCGCACGCGCCAACCGTGAGCAAGCAAAGAATTATTTCGAGCAAGGAATGATCAAACAGTCGGATTACTTGTTCGCCCAAGTTCGGTTCCTCGAATTGGAAAGCAAGAAAACAGAAGCCGAAAACGCCGTCCACAATGCGGAAGGCGCGTTGAAGTTTGTCATCGGCTCTGAACAATACGGCGACATTATTCCCACCGACACTCTTTCCATCCCGGCAGCGCGCACCGATTCGGTGAACATCAACGACATCAACATGCGCCGCCCGGACATGCTTGCGATGCAGTTTGGCGTTGACGCAAGCGAGGGCATGGTGCGGATGAACCAATTCAAGTTTCTTCCCAGCTTGAACGCATTCGGCAGCTACGAATGGAACGATCAGAAATTGTTCGGCAAGAGCGGGAAAAGCTGGATGATCGGAGCGATGGTGAAATGGGATATTTTCACGGGCTTCGACCAAATCGGAGAAATCCAAAAAGCGGAAGCAAAGCACCAGAGCGCGAAGACGGACTTGGACAAGGCGCGCGCAAAAAGTAAGAA
>JBBRUI010000211.1:0-8021 GCA_038247945.1 Bacteroidota bacterium
GAGGGCCCGTTCATTTATTTTTTATTTCAAGCGATCAGCGCGAACCTGATGGCATTGCGAGCACTTCGCTGCAGGCGCAATGGCTGCAGAGCGGGCTTGCAAATTCCGCCTCGCCATGGAAGATTGTTGTTCTTCATCATCCGCCATATTCATCGGCTGCCCATGGCAACGCAACAGCCTTGCAGTGGCCGTTCGCGGCGTGGGGTGCTTCCATCGTGTTTGCTGGTCACGATCATTCCTACGAGCGCATCGTCAAGAACGGATTCAATTATATTGTGAACGGACTTGGCGGACGAACGCTCTACGCATTCAATCCAACTCCCGAGCCGGGAAGCATCGTGCGCTACAATGCCTCCCACGGGGCAGTGCTTATGCAGGCGACGCCGCTTCTGCTCACAGTAAAATGTTATTCGGTTAGCGGAACATTGGTCGATAGCTTGACGCTCAGCTCGTCTGCCGTGGCGGTACAGCTTGCAAATTTCACCGGCACAGTCATAACACAGAATCGTGTGCGGCTTAATTGGACGACTGTCAGCGAAGTGAACAACTATGGATTTGAAGTCCAGAAAAGAACGGATACGCTCTCAAGCTTCGGGACAATACCGAACAGTTTTATTCCTGGACACGGGACAACGATTCAACCGCATTCGTATTCCTTTATCGACAGTCTGCCGTTTACAGGCCGTTGCACATACAGACTGAAGATCATTGATCTGAATGGGAGTGTTGAGTACTCGGAACCTATCCATGTAACAATCCCGAGCAGCGCAGAGAGTAACTCACCTCAACACAGTTTTTCACTCGAACAGAATTTTCCCAATCCGTTCAATCCATCGACCACAATCCGGTATTCGCTTGCAAAAGAAAGTCGTGTCCGGTTGAAAGTGTTCACAAGCCTTGGGCGGGAAGTCGTAACTCTTGTAGATGGAATTGAACCCGCCGGTGTGTACGGAATTCAATTCAGCACGATATCCACCATATCATTGAGCAGCGGATCGTACTTCTACCGTTTAGAAGCCGGAGATTTTTCCCAGACGAGGCGGTTGCTTTTGTTGAAATGAACTTTCTCCAAATGTTTTCAACAGGCCAGAAGCGTGCTTCTGGCTTTGTTTTTTGTAGGTGGATAGTAGTGTCTCAGTCTGAATCGTACGGCTTTTATGAGCCGGCACCCATATGATTCTTAGACTCCTTCCCATCTTCTTTTATGTCATTCCCGCACGTTTTTAGCGGGAATCCAATTACAGTTTTTTCTTGGTTCTGGATTCCCGATAGGAGCAATCGGGAACGACATGTGGGCAAACTGAGACACTGCCGGGTAGATGGTAAGATTGAAGGGCACAGGGGGAAGTCGTATATTGATACACATTTGGATCTGAACAAATTCAAAAAGCATCATGACCACAGAACGATCGGACGAAGAAAAACTTACTGAGTTTGAAGCACGGGTCGGACGCGGCGAAAAAGTCGAGCCCGGCGATTGGATGCCGGACGATTACCGCAAGACACTCATCCGCATGATCGGACAGCACGCGCACAGCGAAATCGTCGGACAACTGCCGGAAGGAAAGTGGATTCCCTACGCGCCGGGTTTCCGCCGCAAGCTGACGTTGATTGCGAAAGTGCAGGACGAAGCCGGACACGGACAGCTTCTCTACCGCGCAGCAGAAACGCTTGGCAAGCCGCGTGAAGAAATGCTGGAGGAACTTCTCGCAGGAAAAGCAAAATATGCGAACGTCTTCAACTATCCGACTCCCACATGGGCGGATGTTGGCGTGATCGGATGGCTGGTTGATATGGCGGCGGTGGTGAATCAAACGATGCTGGCTCAAACTTCGTATGGGCCGTACGGACGGGCGATGAAGCGAATTTGTTATGAAGAATCGTTCCACATCAAACAAGGATATGATTTAATCGTCGCCCTCACGAAAGGAACTCCGGAACAGCGTGCGACCGTGCAAGACGCAATCAATCGATGGTGGTATCCGACTCTGATGATGTCGGGTCCGCCGGATAAACTCTCGGCCCATACATCGCAGTCCATTAAATGGAAAATCAAAACCAAGACGAACGAACAGGTGCGTCAGGAGTTTGTAGATCTTATCGTCCCACAAATTCATGCGCTCGGATTTTCTGTTCCTGATAAGGATTGTCATTACGATGAGAACACCGGACACTGGCATTACGCGCAGCCCGATTGGGAGGAATTGAAACGTGTTGTAAACGGCGACGGGCCCTGCAATAAGGAGCGTCTTGCCGTTCGCAACAAGGCGCACGATGACGGACGCTGGGTACGCGAAGCGCTTGCGGCGAAGCAACAGCGCAAGGATGTCGCGGCATGAGCGACACGCAGTTTGAGACATACGAAGTGTTTCATCAGAAAAAGAAAGGCGACCCGCATATTCACGTTGGCTCCGTGCATGCGCCCGATGCGCAGGTTGCGTTGCAGTATGCACGCGACCAGTTTGCGCGCCGTCTGCAATGTGTTAGCCTCTGGGTTGTCAACTCGAAAGACGTTGTGGCAACCGACTATCAGGACGAACGGTTCTTCAATATGACCCTCGATAAATCGTACCGCGACCCAAAAGATTTCGATGCGCCCCTGAAAGAAGCGGCTCATGAGTAGCGATTTTCCCCGTGCTGAAGTTCAAACCCTCATGCTCTCTCTCGCAGACGACGAGTTGATGCTCGGCCATCGCAACTCCGAGTGGACCGGCTACGCGCCGATCCTCGAGGAAGACATCGCGTTCTCCAACATTGCACAGGATGAACTGGGACACTCGATGCTTTGGTACATACTGTATGAGCAACTCGCGGGCAAGACTCCGGATGAAATGGCGTTCGAACGCGAATGGAATGAGTTCACGTGCTGTCGATTCGTAACGTATCCGAAAGGAGACTTCGCCTACACAGTCGTTCGCCAATATTTGTTTGATGAAGCGGAACAGGTGCGCTTGAAGGCATTTGCAAATTCCTCGTATGTTCCGATCAAAGAAGCATCCGTCAAGATTCTTCGTGAAGAGGCTTATCATCTTTTGCATACGAAGGGTTTAGTGGAACGGTTGGGAGATGCAACGGAGGAGAGCCATCGCCGGATGCAAACTGCACTCGACGCGGCATTTCCTCAATCGTTGGGGATGTTTGAAACGCTTGAGGGCGAAGAGGACTTGGTTACGGCCGGAGTCTTCCCCGGAAACAAGCAACTGCAAGCGGAATGGTTGAAGCGTATCGTTCCTGTGCTGAACGGCGCATCGCTCGCCGCGCCGGTAAAAGACCCGGACGGTGCGTGCAGTATTAAGGTCTCACCTGATTTAGGTGGACGGAAGAAGAAGCATACTGAAGATTTGAAGCAGCTTGTTGATGATTTGCAGGCTGTGTATCGTACGGTGCCGGGAGCGAAGTGGTGAAGCATCTGTCATTCTGAACGAAGTGAAGAATCCAGAATAGAGCCTGTTTCTGGATTCTTCGACCTGAAAGGCGGGTCTCAGAATGACAGCCAAGGACTTTTTAGACAGCCTCAAGCCTAGATTTGGATGTTTGTAAAGTGGAAAACATGAAACTCGACGAAGAAACAATTTGGCAAGAACTCGGCAAGATCACCGATCCCGAGATTCCCATACTTTCGCTTGTGGAGATGAAGATTCTTCGCAGTGTTTCGGTTTCGGACGAGGGAGTAAAGGTTGTCCTGTCGCCGACTTTCATCGGCTGCCCTGCGCTGGATGTTATGAAGAACGAAATCCGCAGCCGGCTTGCCGCGCTCGGCTGTGAGCACGTAACCATCGAAACAACATTCTCGCCGCCCTGGTCGACCGACATGCTGGATGATGAAGTGAAGGAGAAGCTGAGGGTGTTCGGTATTGCGCCGCCGCCCAGGACAGGCGAGGAACTTGTTGCCGTACTTTCCCTGCCGGTGGCGTGTCCCTTCTGCAACTCATCCCATACTCACCTGGAAAGTGCATTCGGTGCCACGTTGTGCAAGCAAATGTTTTACTGTGACAGTTGCAGGCAGTCGTTCGACCGGTTCAAACCGATTTAAACCTCGCTCCGGTTCGCAAAATAAAAAGCCGGCCCGGGGTCACCGGGTCGGCTTCTCAATCTCTTCGAGAGATGTTGCTATAAAGTCAGGAGAAAGTACTGAACAAGTTTAACCAGCCTGGCAGAGTTTCTAATGTCCTGGTTATGGTAATCAGTCCACAAATACTTTCCTGTGCCGTTAAAGTTTTCTACTATCACCCCAACAGGCGGTGAAGTCCCCTTGATTACACCATACACTTTGGACCCGGTCGGCAAATTGGAAAACTTCTCGTATCCGGAGAGGCGCCGGGAATCGAGTGAGGAATCCCAACTTGCCACCGAAAACCCGACGAAGGTTGACAAACCCGTGTCAATGATCTGGAGCGTGTCAGTCGAGGAGCTTCCCTGAGTGTTAAAAGTAGTATAGAAGGGCGGCCAGATTCGTTGCAGATGGTAATAGTTGTAATGGCCGCCATACATCTTGCCACCTCCTTGAACATACCTGCCGTACACTCTCGAAAGCAATGCGAAGCTCGATCCACCTTCGGACCCTGCATGACAATTCGAGAAGACAAGCGTGTATTGTTTCAGGAAATTCAGGAAGCGTGTTGAATCCGCATTTGCCGAATCACGCATCGCCGTGATTGTCGTCGAGTCAAAAGTAGTGAAGCCGACGACACGAAGAACAGTCTCCAGTTGTTCCGCACTTGCCTTAACAACAAGGACCTTGACGGCAGTATTTTGTGTGAGGGTAATTGTACCGGCATTTGTGCCGCCTGGGTTGGTGGTAACGTTTACAGGAATCTCTGCGAGGAATGCTGACCCAATCGATGCACGGAGCACTTGCTGTCCCGCGGGGGACTGGATCGTTGCCTGACCGGCTGCGTTCGTAAATCCCGAGAACTTCGGGTCAGCAGAAGGCGGATTCTTTAGTGTCAGTATCGCACCACCTTGTGGTTGTCCTTGCGGATTCAAGACCGTTGCGCTTACCGAATAAGTGACACCCGTACTGGCCGGATCGCTATCTTTCTTGCACCCGACGACGAGTGTTGCCATTGAAATCAGTGCCGCACATGCGGCAAACAGAAAACGTTGTGTCATGGAATGTACCTCCATTTTAATTGTTCGATGAAATGTATGAGACTTGCTGAAGCTTCAGCAAGCATCCCAAGGCTCTTTAGCCTGCAAGCAAGTTAGCGAAAAAACCCTCCCCAATGCAATACGACGGAGCGCAAAATTGATAATTCCTCAAGAATCCTGACTCGCTGTATATTCATTGGAACATCGACCATTCTGCGAGAGGCTGAATTACTCCGGCGTTGCGGGTGATGCAAGCTGTACACTCGACCGCTTCAAACCGATTTAATGCTGACGTGAATTAATTACAAAACCCCGTCCGGAATATTCCAGGCGGGGTTTCATTTTTTGTATATCTGATTATTATTTCAGAACGATCATCTTCTTCACAGAAGAAAAAGATTCTGCCTGCAGCCGGTAAAGATACACGCCGCTCGCAAGTTTATCTGCAACAAATAAATATTTATACGTTCCGGCGGGCAATTGTTCGTTTACAAGTGTGGCGACTTCTCTCCCCAGCATATCATATACTCGCAGCTCCACCTGACCGCTCGCCGGCAGGCGAAATGTAATCGTCGTCGAGGGATTAAACGGGTTGGGGTAGTTCTGATCGAGTGCGTAGCGGAGTGGAAGAGAGGGTTCATTGCTGACGGCAGAAGAAATAACAGGCGCCAGCATGATTGCATCGGCGCGCAACACGTCGCCGGCCGTGTTTCCGCCCGCATGGATTACCCGAACCTCAATATCGCGACGTGCAGGGAAGTTGTAACTGCCAAGAGCTACCCACGTTCCTCCTCCGACCTGTTGGTTGAGAAACACCGAATCGACAATCGCTCCATCCACGGAAATTGTATAGAGTGCATGGTCGCTTGCGTTTGCAGACGCAGGAACGATCTGACGCACTTCGTATCTCCCCGCCAAATTCACTTTCGTGGTAAAGCTTGCATACTGTCCGGTCGTTGAACCTATCAGCGAATACCTGCTCGACGGGCCGTATGCCTGACCTGTGCTTCTTGCCCAGGTTCCGCCTTCGCGGTATCCCGCACTATCGTTGTCCACGATGAACGGATGCAGTTGTGTGACATCCACCCACGTGAGCTTCACTGCGTCGGCGCGCAAAACTTCTCCCGCCGTGTTACCTCCTGCATGCGTGACGCGTATTTCAACCGGCGAGCCTGCCTCCAGGTGAAATGCGCCAAGCGAAACCCAAACGTTCGAGGACTGCCTCTGATCAAGATACACGGAATCAAGAATATTTCCATTCATCCGTACAGTGTATAAAGCTCTGTTTGTTGCATTGGATGACGAGGGGACGATTTGTTGTATGTCGTAGTATCCGGACTGCGGCACTGTCGCGGTGAATCGTGCATATTGTCCCGGCCCCTGGTAGAGATACGAGAAGCGGCTGGAGTTTCTATTTGCAACCGCATTGCTCGTGTTCCATATGCCTGATTCGAAGTATGACCCCGCGTCTTCGTTATCTATAATTCGGACGAGGTATTCAACAGTGGCGGAGACCGGAAGAGGGATCCTTGTGTTTGTTGTTTGGATTAAAAGCGTGTCGTTGATGGAACCGAGCTGGTCAAATACGAACGCCACCGGGACTTCAGTCGCTCTTCCCGCCGGAAGTGAAATTGGCAGTTGTGCCAGAACTCTGAATTTGCTTGCGATGAATTGTGTGATTGTTTGAGACGAAGCTCCGCGATTTTCGACAATGAGAACCGTCCGAACAGTATCGTTGAGCGACTTGTGGCCGAAGTCCAACGCTTCCTGCGTAACATGCATTTCGTTCTGTTGCACGAGAGGAGAAAGCTTGATAACATCGGCCCCAAGATTCATCGGGTTGCCATTTGCGTAACCGGTCATCCGGACTGTTGGCGATTGGGTGAAGGGGAAGGTTCCGAGATAAACCCATTTGTTTGATGGCAACGTCGATGAGAACTCGCGTGTAGCAATTTCAACTCCGTTGTTTCGAATGACAAATCGAAGTCGCTGAACTGCATCCGAAACTTCCGGCAGTTGAACGAAGACCTTGTATTGCCGGGCTTCAACGATGTCCGCCTGCCACTCAACAACTGCTGAATCGTTTGGAGCGACAGGTGCCACTCTTGAGTCGAGCCCCCACGTTTCAGATGCGATCGTGCGCCATGTGCCTGAGAGTTCATGGTAGCCGGGATGCGAATTGTCGAAGAACGTATCGTCAGGAACATACGCGATGAATTGTTTCGAGAGATTGCCCGCTGTGTCCGTCACCGCGCAGGCAATCTTGGCAAGAGAATCTGCGTTAAATGATTGGACCGTGCGCCACCTGTTCGTAGCAACCGATTCCATTTCTGCAACGATGAACTGCTCGCTTTTCGTTTTCACCGCAACAAAGGGCTGCCGCTGAAAAATCGGCTCGTTCGTTTCAATGCTGTATGCAACCTGTGTTCCGTTGCGTATTTCCTGAATTGAAAGCGATGGTCTCACAGTATCCTGGGTTCGGCGCCATAGTTGCATTGCCTCAACTGCAGACTTGAATTCGAATCGGACTCCCGTGTACTGAGCGCTCAATTGGTGCAGCAAGCCATTGACGCGTTCGAGTGAAGGAAAGAATGTGTCGTCGGCAAGGTGTTCCCACAAGCAAAGGACTTGATCTTCACCCTGCGCGGCTTTGATGAACGCTTCTTCCAGTGCACCGCGGGTCATGAAACGCATATACGCTGAGCGGAGGTTCCAGCCCTTGCTGTTGCCCGGCCGTTGATAGTCGGTCGGCGAAGGATGAAACGGCTTCCACTCTGTTGGCGCCCGCGACCAATCATAGACGTTGTCGATAGGTTCTGTATTGTCTGCGTGCACGTTCGGAACGTCATTGTGCATGCAGTAGGGGATGAGGTCATTCAGATACTGTTGCCAGCCGTTGTCCATATAGTGCCAACCGCTGCGGAAAGAAA
>JBBRUI010000212.1:0-7986 GCA_038247945.1 Bacteroidota bacterium
CGGAGCGATGTCGTGAGCGGTTTGCTCGTCATCGTTTTTTCCTTGCTTTCGGCTTCACGCAAATTCAACGCGTATGCGCGGTGGGCGGTTTGTTTTGTCGGCGTTTGGTTATTGTTCGCGCCACTCGTTTACTGGTCGCCGACCGCAGCCGGATACTTGAACGATACGATTGTCGGTGCACTTCTCACCGCCTTCGCCGTTCTTGTAACGATGATGCCCGGAATGGATATGTCGGTGATGGACGGCGCGGACGTTCCGGCTGGCTGGTCTTACAATCCTTCGTCGTGGCTACAACGCGCTCCAATTATCCTGCTCGCACTCGTTGGCTTTCTCGGCTCGCGCTATATGGCGGCATATCAACTCGGACACATTACTTCGGTGTATGATCCGTTTTTCGGCGACGGTACGCGGAGCGTGCTGAAATCGGATGTCTCGAAAATGTTTCCGATTTCCGACGCGGGGCTCGGCGCGTTTTCTTATATGCTGGAAATGTTGATGGGCTTTATGGGCGACAAAGCACGTTGGCGGACGATGCCCTGGATGGTCACGTTTTTCGGGATTCTCGTCGTGCCGCTCGGCACGGTGAGTATCATCTTGATTATTTTGCAGCCTTTGTCAGTCGGTGCGTGGTGTTCGATTTGCCTGCTGGCGGCAATCGCAATGGTGACGATGATTCCGGCGACGCTTGATGAAGTCGTGGCGATGGTTCAGTTTTTAATTCAATCAAAGCGCGAAGGCAAACCGCTGTGGCGCACGTTTTGGGTTGGCGGCACGGTCGAAGGCAAGAAAGAGGAAAAATTAACGTCGTTCGACTGGTCGCACCCGTTTGGGATGTTTCAAACTTGGCTCGTCAGCAATTGGAATTTACTCATCAGCGTGGCGCTGGGCGTGTGGCTGATGTTCGCTCCCTGGGTGTTTCACACTATGGGCAGTGCGGCGGACAGCGATCATCTGGTTGGTGCATTGATCGTTGCTTTCTCTGTGATTGCGATGGCAGAAGTCGGACGCGCTGTGCGTTTTATCAATTTCTTGTTCGGCGCGTGGGTAATCGTTACGCCGTGGCTGCTGGGCGGCGGAACCGCGAGCGCAACCTGGAACGATCTGGTCGTAGGTGCGCTTGTAATTCTTCTTAGTTTCCCACGCGGCAAAATCAGCCAGAGGTACGGCGGATTTGAAAGGTACATACGATGATCACTGATGCGAAACAACATCGAGGTCTTTTCGCCGTGGATGCTTGCTCGCTGGTGCTGTTTGGCGCGTCCGGCGATCTGACGCAGCGAATGGTGATGCCGGCCATCTTCCGCCTCGCGCGGCGCGGTCTGCTCTCGCCGCAGTTCCGCGTGATCGGCTATGCGCGCAGCAAGCTGACGGATGACGAGTTCCGCGAGCGAATGAAAAAGGCGGTATTGAGTGAGACTGAAGCGGGCGACAAGAAAGCGTGGCCGGCGTTCGCCACGCGTCTGTCATACATCGCGGCTGCATACGACGGCGATGACTTGCAGGGCTATGCGCAGCTCGCGCGCAAGTTCGAGCAGGGTGAGCGGGAATCGGGCGCGAGCCGTCGTCGGCTCTTCTACCTCGCCACTCCGCCCGCGTTGATCGCGCCGATCATGAGCCATCTCAGTGATGCGGAACTCGCCGGTCAATCCTACCAACCCGCCGCGGGCGGTTGGGCACGCCTCATCATCGAAAAACCCTTCGGGCGCGACCTCGCGTCTGCGCGTGCGCTCAATGCCGACATTACCCGTCGCTTCGATGAAAACGATATCTACCGCATTGACCATTTCCTGGGCAAAGAGATCGTGCAGAACCTCTTCGCCCTTCGTTTCGCCAACGGCATTTTTGAACCCGTGTGGAATCGCAACTACATCGATCACGTCCAGATCACGGCGGCTGAAACGCTCGGCATGGAAGGGCGCGGGAGCTACTTTGAAACCGCCGGCATTGTGCGCGACATGATCCAGAACCATCTGCTGCAACTGTGCGCGCTCGTCGCCATCGAGCCGCCGGCTGAATGGAACGCCCGCGCCGTGCGTGATGAAAAAGTAAAGGTACTGCGCGCCGTCAGAAAGACCAAACCCGCTGAAGTCGAACGCGACGCCGTGCGAGGACAGTACGCCGCGGGCGCTATCGCCGGCAAGCGCGTGCCCGCCTACCGGGAAGAGGAGGAGGTGGCGGCGGACTCTCAGGTGGAGACCTACGCCGCGCTCAAACTGTATATTGACAACGTGCGCTGGGCCGGGGTTCCTTTCTACTTGCGCTCCGGCAAGCGTCTGGCGAAGCGCGCGACCGAGATCGTCGTCGAATTCAAGCCCGCTCCGCACACGCCATGGATACCGAGCGGCACGGTCGGCAAGGCGGCGCGCGCCAACCTGCTCGTCGTCAACGTCTCGCCTGAAGAAGGCATCTTTATGCGCGTCGAAGCGAAGAAGCCAGGACAGGAGATGCGGTTTCAGTCAATCGACCTCAATTACTGCCATAGTAGTGATGAACGCGGCGCAACGGAGTCACCATCGGCGTATGAACATCTCGTGCTTGATAGTATGCGCGGCGACCCGACCTTCTTTGCTCGCGCCGATGAAGTGGAAGCGGCATGGGAGATAGTCGAACCGGTTATTAGAAAATGGGAGTCGGAAAAGTCAACGGACTTTCCCAACTACGCCGCCGGTTCCTCCGGTCCCGCGGCGGCTGATGAATTGCTTGCCCGTGACGGACGGCGTTGGTATGGCCCAACCGATCAGGCAGAATAGCCAAGAGCAAGCACAATGCAACGGATGAAACGGATTTCTCAAACACGCTGTCAGTCGGGTGACAATAGCCCAAAAAACCACAACTCAAAGAATGGAAGGACTATTTTTATGCTACACAAAGCCAAAACACTAAAAGGTTACACATTGAACAGCCTTGACGGGGAAATAGGGAAGGTCAAGGAATTCTACTTCGATGACCAGCACTGGACGACTCGCTATCTGGTCGTCGACACAGGAAACTGGCTTACGGACAGGCAGGTGTTGATCTCACCGTATGCGCTGACCGGATTGAATAAAGAAGAGCAACACAAGCAACACATCACGGTCGCTTTGACCAAAAAGCAGATTGAGGACAGTCCATCCTTAAACAGTGATAAGCCCGTCTCGCGACAATTCGAGCAGGAATACTACGGGTATTATGGATGGCCGATGTATTGGGGCGGCGCATACATGTGGGGGGCGTATCCCTACATTGTGCGTGACAATATACAATGGAAAGAATCCACCAAAAGTGAGAAAGCGTGGGATTCTCATTTGCGCAGCTCTTACGAAGTGACTGGCTATGACATCCAAGCCTCAGACGGCGAGATTGGCCACATCGATGATTTTGTCATCGATGACGAGACGTGGGCGATTCGTTATCTCATCATCGATACACTGAACTTGTGGCCTGGAAAAAAGGTTCTGTTATCGCCGCGATGGATCGATCGCGTGAGTTGGAGCGAGTCGAAAGTCTTTGTCAATCTTTCCCGTGAGACCATCAAGCAGTCACCGGAATACACCGACGAGTCAATGCTAAATCGGGATTATGAGACCGGACTGCATCGACATTACAATCGCGAAGGGTACTGGGTCGATGAACCGGTTGCCAAGGAATATTCGCGGTGAAGCAAACACGAGAACAAGCAATCCCTGTATCGTGACTTGCCCAACTGTGAAACGCGAGGCGTGCGGGCGGCTGAAGCGGCCGCGCTGTTTCGCTGATGCACAATGATACACTCGCGGAGAAATCTCCAAAGAGGAGTTTGAAGCGAAAAGGAAGGATATCAACTAACAACTGAAAAGGAACAAAAACATGAAACATCTTATTTATCTCGCACTTACTATGGCGTTAACTATAGCGTATGCACGTGCTGGAGGTGACGAGGAAGGCGATCTCTTCGTTCATCCATTTTTCTCACATATGGCCCTCGCCGACCCCGTAGGTGAAGTGAGCTTTCGTTTCACAGGTATTCAACGCAGAGCGGGGAATGAGTTGGGTGGGGATGTTGGCGTGCATATCGAGGCGGGGATATTGCCCGGATTGGGCATCCACATTCGCAGTGATGGGATCAGGAGCGAAACGTTTTCTGAAGTGATGATGATGTATAACGTGTTCACAACGGCCAATCAGAACTTCGGGGCAAGTCTGTTCGGACAAGTGAGCATTCCCACTGGGCCGGAGGCATCGTCCAATACCTACAAAGGTCTTGTTGGAGTGGGAATAAAACAGGCACTTCCCCCGGTGGTCGTGTTCAATGGCAACATTCACTATGATCCAAAAGATAAGATGGCTGAGTACGAGGGATCGTTCGTGTTCAAGGGGTCAGATTTGCTGTATCCGATCATCGAGGTGCGTGGTGAGATAACGCCAACAGGCACGTCCGCCTACGTACTGCCCGCTCTGAAGTTTCGCATCGGGGCGCACCAGGACATCGGCGTTGGCTTCCAAATGGGTGTGTCGAAGATGCGTGAGTATGACGTGGAGGCACTACTGCAGTATGGGTTTGAACTATGAGATAATCCCGACGAAATCTCTTGTGAGAACTCGATATCATAGCGGAGGGTAGAAATGAAATATGGGATCCTGTTGTTGATGACGTTCTTGGTTGCATTTTCCATGAATGCGTATGGTCATGGTGGCGAGAAACATCAGAAACCGGAGAAGGTAAGCAGTGCGATGATGCAGAAAGAGCGAACAGACACAACGCATGACGAACAGATAAAGGGCGTTCATGAGGGGGATACGCACGCAACCGACGAGAAAGTTGCTGAACAGGACTTCGACACTATTCGCTCCGAAGTACAGAACTCGACAACCTTCATTGTAATCAAAGCATTGGCCCTTGCAGCTGCATTAATTGGGTTTGGCGCTGTGTATCTGCCCAGGAAGAGAAAAGGAAACTCATGAACACAGCTCATTCATCCGAAAAGTCCTGGACTTTGAACGACCTCAATTACGAGGTCTCTGAACATTCGTTGCGCTTTGGTTACACGGTGGGCGGTGTGGTGGCGGTGGGGTTTGCACTCCTTGCCATCGCCGGCATCGTTCTCGCACTATTCTATGATCCGTCAGTCGATGCGGCGCGTACAAGTGTTCTGGCGCTTAGCTCCGCGCCGCTCGGTTTGTGGCTTCGTTCGTTCCATCGGTGGACCGCCGAAGCCGTGACGTTTCTGGTCATTCTGCACATGACGCGCGTGGTATTCACAGGGTCGTATCGTGGAAGCCGAAAACTTAATTGGCTGTATGGTGTCGGACTACTGTTCATTACATTCGGTTTCTTTTTTTCCGGTACGGTGCTCAAATGGGACCAGGAAGGATATGAGGCATACCAGCATGTGCTGGAGTCCGTGGAGCTCGTCCCTCTTGGTGGGGCGATTTCTTCATTTCTTCAAGGCACAACTGCCGTGATGCGGATGTTTGCAACGCACGTTCTTATTTTGCCGCTCCTGCTTCTCCTGTTTCTCGTCCCCCATCTGACGCTGATGAAACTAAATGGTCTGTCGCTCTTGCCCGGTTCCGGGGATGAGCGGAAGGTAACATTCTTTGACCATGTGAAGCGCATCGTATGGTACAGCGCCGCTGTCTATGGAGTAGTAGGATTCCTGGCAGCTCAATTTCCTGCTCAACTCTACCCGGGCCCTTACGCTGGTATCGAAATGACCAAACCCCCATGGATATTTCTGGGACTGTATGCTTTGGAAGATTGGTTCGGCATCATTGCATTGGTCGTTGCACCGTTCGTGATTCTGATCGGGCTGGTTCTCATCCCATATATCGATAGGAAGGAAAACATTCACTCGACCGTGCGTAAGATAATTGTTTGGGGGTATGCGGCGCTGGTGACGATCATGATCATGTTGATTATGTACGTTGGCCTCACGCCGCCCGTCAAACATCTACAGATCGGAATGCGATGATGAACTCATCAATAATTTTCGAAACTCTAATGTGTGAAACGACGGTCGCCGATGGCGGCCTGCGGTGCAACTATCAGGTGCAGCGAACGCGCTGTTCGTACGTCACGTCAGGAGGAGATTCGCCCCCCGTGTGAAAGAATCGACGAATACCCGTGAACCAGGCAATAGACTAACCTCAACAAATCGGAGACTGTGTTATGAAAAAGAAAAAAACAATGCAACTCGGGATGGTGGGACTGGGCCGGATGGGCTCCAACATGGTGGGACGACTGATCAAGGGTGGCGTGCAGTGCGTGGTCTTCAATCGGTCGCCGGACAAGGTAAAGGCATTGGTCAAGGAGAAGGCCATCGGTGCCGCCTCGCTCGCCGACCTCGTCAACAAACTCCAGAAGCCGAGGGCAATTTGGTTGATGGTGCCCGCCGCCATCGTGGACAAGTTCATAACGGACCTGCTGCCGCTGCTGGCACCTGGCGACATCCTGATTGACGGCGGCAATTCCTTTTACGTGGACGACATCCGCCGTGCGAAGGAACTTACGCCGAAAAAGATTCACTATGTCGACGTGGGAACGAGCGGCGGTGTGTGGGGATTGACACGCGGCTACAGCATGATGATCGGCGGCGAGAAAAGCATAGTGCAGCATCTCGATCCCATCTTCGCCACTCTGGCGCCGGGCATCGGCAACATTCCGCGCACGCCCGGACGCAAGAAGGCCAGAGGCACTTCGGAGCAGGGTTACTTGCATTGCGGCCCGAACGGCGCAGGCCATTTCGTCAAGATGGTCCACAATGGCATTGAGTATGGCCTTATGGCCGCCTATGCCGAAGGCCTAAGCATCTTGCGTTCAGCTAATATCGGCAAGCAAGCGGGCACCCCCGATGCCGAGACGACGCCTCTGCGCGACCCCGAGCATTATAATTATGACCTCAATCTGGGTGACATCGCCGAGGTGTGGCGGCGCGGCAGTGTCATCGCCTCGTGGCTGCTGGACTTGACGGCGGATGCGTTGGCAAAGGATTCCCAGCTCTCGCAATTCGCGGGCCGGGTATCGGACTCCGGCGAAGGGCGATGGACGATCAAGGCCGCCATTGATGAAGGTGTGCCGGTGCCGGTGCTCACCACGGCGCTTTATGCGCGCTTCGCTTCGCGCGGCGCGGCGGATTTCCAGGGCAAGGTGCTCTCGGCGATGCGCTATGGCTTCGGTGGCCATCTGGAGAAATCCCAAAAAATGAGGAAGGAGGGATGAATGCTTATGAGATGGAACGGCGGGAACATCTCCATGTGTTCGTGATCGCCGCCTTGCGCAATGAGTTCGGCGGTCACGCCGTGAAGTCCGTTAAATAATCAATCCGTTCCGCACCGCACCAATTAAGGAAGGGTTCGGTCGGATGAATTTTGATTTAAACAATTAACAATAAGGAGAATACCATGAGTTGCTGCAAAGATGTGATGAAACCAATCGAAGAGTCTTCGTGCTGTACGCCGCAAGACACGGCGGCACACGCTGCGCGAGCGATGCGCGATTCAGGCTGCGGCTGCGCGCCTGTGGTTGAAAACAAGGAGAAACTCAAGCTGGTCGGCGTCGTCACGGAGCGCGACGTGTGTTGCGGCGTGGTGGCTGATGATCGCCGTGCTTCCGAAGTTCGCGTCGAAGAGATCATGCGCCCCTCGTCAGCGTGCTGTGGCGCGGATGAGCCAGTTGAAAATGCGCACCAGAAACTCCACGAGCATCGCGCGACCAGCTTGCCCGTTGTGGATAAAACGGGCGGTTGCTGCGGCACCGTCAGCGCTCACCACCTGAAGAAGTCGTGAGCACCGGACGGAACGGGTTGAAAAATCCGAGGCCGGTGGCTGTCGAGCGCGGATTTATGCCGCGCGCCGCGGGAACGAATGCTTGCGACGCTCCGTTTTTTCTGGAAGAGCCCGCAGGGCCCCGAACCCGACCTTCAAGATAGATTACACCTTCTGGATGAACGTCGTTTTTGCGGGTGTGGCGGCAGGGCTTGTCTTTTTGCATCGACAGCATGTGAAGCAGCATCTTAAGTTGAAGCAACA
>JBBRUI010000213.1:0-7917 GCA_038247945.1 Bacteroidota bacterium
ATTTATGGGACGGTAAAAGATTCGTTGAGCGGCACTTCTATGGATTCCGCGCAAGTCGTGATTGTCGAGACGGGAAGAACAACGCGATCCAAGAATGGGGGAACGTTCAAGATTGGAGAGTTACCCGGCTCGTATTCTGTCCGGGTGACTGCGGCAGGATATATCGCGAAGACTATCGAGAGCGTTCTCTTGAATGGTGCTGACAGTCTAATGTTGAATGTCCGGCTGAAATCAATTGCGAACAGTGTAGATGAAAGTGCTTCAGCCGTATCCCGATTCACATTGGACCAGAATTATCCTAATCCCTTCAATCCAACGACCACAATTTCATTTTCCATTCCCCTTAGCGAAGATAACTCACTCGTGACTCTGAAGATTTTTGACGTACTGGGAAGAGAGGTTGCAACTCTTGTTAATGCAAGAATGGCAGCCGGGAATTATCAACACACGTTCGATGCTTCGGCGTTGCCGAGTGGAATATTTTTCTACCGATTGCAAAGCGGGAATTTTGTTCAAACCAGAAAAATGGTTTTGATGCGATGAGAATTTGTTTGAGTTATTTTTCTGTCAGAATTTTTTCCAGGGAGAAAATTGTGAAGCGATTGCTTGCAGTAGTAATTCTTGCTCTATTGGTAAGTCTCCCCGCCGTTTCTCAATCCAATCCTCGCCCTAAACCTCTGTGGGTTCCACTTGAAAAGTTCGACGAAAAGCGGGACGCTGCCACGGACATCAAGCTCGGCGTTGCCGAAGCAAAGCGTTCGAACCGTCGCGTGCTTCTTGACGTCGGAGGAGAGTGGTGCATCTGGTGTCATCGCCTCGATACGTTGTTCATGAAGAACCCGGGTCTCTCCGGATTTCTTCACAAGAATTTCGTCGTAGTGAAAGTGAATTTCAGCAAGGAGAATAAGAACGAGCCGGTGCTGTCCCGTTATCCGAAAATCCCGGGCTATCCTCATTTATTTGTGTTAGATGAAAAGGGAAAACTTCTGCATTCTCAGGACACATCCGAGTTGGAAGAAGGGAAAGGCCACAGCAAAGAAAAGGTATTCTCATTTCTCAAACAGTGGGCGCCGAAACAGAAACGATAATGGCGCCTCGCTCTCTCACCACATTGCTCGCCGGCGCGATTGACTACGCCGGACTTTTCCCACCCGCGGACCTGACGATGCAAGAAGCGGTTCGCAATTACACCGGCTATTTGACCAGTCCCGATGACTGGGCACTTGGCAGGTTCATTGTTCCCGCTTCCCGGCTTGCAGAATTTGAACTGACGGGGGAGTCTTATTTTTCAGAATCAAGCGTATGGAAGTTGAGTGTCCTCGGCGGGTCGAACATCAACGAGGAACTGAAACAGATAGCTGACTTCAATTCACGACACGCAACAAAAGCTGTCATCGATACGGTTGAAGCAAAAGCCCTGACTTCAGATGAAGTTCAAAACATTATGTCAGCAACTCCAAAGTTTTTTAGCGTCTTCATCGAAACCCCCATAACTGAAGATCCAACTGAACTCATCCGATCCATGGGTAATGCCGGAGCGAATGCAAAAGTCCGCACGGGTGGTGTTACTGCAACTGCATTCCCACCCGCTAACGATCTTGAACGCTTCATTCGAACATGTATCGCGGAGAATGTGAAGTTCAAAGCAACTGCGGGACTCCATCACCCCATCCGGGCTAATTACAACCTGACGTACAAACCCGGTTGCGACACGGCGAAAATGTATGGCTACCTCAACGTTTTTCTTGCGGCGGCTTTCATCAAAAACGGAATGAGTGCTGATGATGCGGTGAAGTTGTTGGAAGAAGAATCTTCCGGCGCGTTCCGATTCAGCGACGGGGGAGTTGAATGGCGGGACTTCCGACTCGATAATGATCAATTGCGAAACACGCGACAAAACATTGCACTATCGTTCGGCTCGTGTTCGTTTCGGGAGCCGCTGGATGATTTGAAGAATCTGAGATTCTTGTAAGCGCGTTGTTGCTGGAGCTTCCCCAAAACAGCGACAAAGCCGAATGAAGTTTTTTGTTTTTTCCAAAGCGACCTCACCCTCTACGAGGTCGTAGACCCAACCCCTCTCCTGGGAGGAGAGGGGCTTTATCATAAGAAAACTTCATGCAACCTTCGCGTCTTGGTGCCTTGGTGGCGAGCTTTTTTGCTTTTTGATTTGGGGAATGTCCTTCAGCTCTTCTGCTTGCAATCATGCCGGATGAGTTCTACATTTGTGCTGACAAGAGAGAACATTCCAACAGAAAATTGTTGATGAACAAGCGGGAGTCAGCATATGACAATTAGTATAATGGAAGACATCAAGCCCGTTTCCGACCTCAAACGGAATGCTCAGATAATACTCGAACAGGCTCGCGAAACAAAGCGTCCCATCGTCCTCACGGCGGACGGCAAGGCTGATGTTGTGCTGATCGATGCGAAGACATTCGAAGAGCACGTGAAAGTATCGAATCTGGCTAAACTGCTTGGTGAGGCTGAAATAAGTCTTACAGAAGATCGCACCCGCTCAGCGCGATTATTCTTCAAAGAGTTTAAGCATGCGAAGAAAATACCGCGTTAAGGTCTCTCCGGAGTCGGAACGGGATATCGAAGAGATCTGGGAATACATAGCCCGCGACAATATCCGGAATGCCACTCAGTTCATTCACAGGATAGAAAAGAAGGTGTATTCGCTTGAACTGCTTCCTGAACGATGTCCGTTCATTCCTGAGAACGAGTTCCTTGAACATCAGTATCGACATCTGATCTTTGAGAATTACAGAATTGTGTTTCGGATAATGGTTGATGTTGTTTGGATAGCTCGCGTTGTGCATTCCTCCCGACTTCTTGCTGCTCTCCTTCAAAACATTCCCTCATCGTGACCATATCACCAGATAGATTATGAACGAAACCCACAACCCCAACCTCAAATCCTGGATTGAATCCGCAAATCTCCTCGGAAACGACTTTCCGATTCAAAACCTGCCGTTCGGCGTTTTCAAGAAAACAGCCACGGGACTTCACCACGTCGGCGTTGCCATCGGCGATCAGATTCTCGACATCACTGCAGCTCGCAATGAAGGATTGTTCAACGATGTTGCTGGGGAAGCAGCCGAAGCGTGCACCGATGATACGTTGAATCGGTTCTTTGCTTCGGGAAGAACTCATTGGACGGCATTGCGAAAGCGGTTGAGTGAATTGCTTTCCGATCCCAAAGAAAGATCAAAAGTCGAACGCTGTCTCGTGCCCATGAACGATGTGAAGATGCAATTGCCTGTTGAGATCGGCGATTACTCAGACTTCTATGCGTCGATTCATCACGCAACAAATGTTGGCAGCATGTTCCGTCCGGATAACCCGCTGCTGCCAAATTACAAATATGTACCGATTGGATACCACGGACGCGCATCATCGATTGTCGTGAGCGATACAACTGTGAAACGTCCCGCGGGACAAACAAAACCCGATGACGCGGCAGCACCGACATTCGGGCCGTGCAATCAACTGGACTACGAGTTGGAAGTCGGTTTCTTCGTCGGCCCGGGCAATGAACAGGGCACTCCAATTGGAATTGATGAAGCAGAGCAGCACATTTTCGGCCTGTGCCTGGTCAACGACTGGTCTGCCCGCGATATTCAGAAATGGGAGTATCAGCCGCTCGGGCCATTTCTCTCAAAGAGTTTCGCCACCACAATTTCTCCGTGGATTGTTACTCTCGAAGCCCTCGAGCCATTCCGGTGCGCACCGTTCGTAAGGCAGAGCAGCGATCCCAATCTTCTTCCATATCTGAAAGGCGAATCCGACACCCGAGCCGGCGGCATCGATCTCGTGCTCGAAGTGCTTATCTCATCGACCCAAATGCGGGAGCGTAACATGGAGCCGATGCGCATCAGCCTGGGGAACTTCAAAGAACTGTATTGGACGATCTCCCAACTACTAACGCATCATGCAAGCAATGGCTGCAACATGCGGGCGGGTGACTTGCTTGCAAGCGGCACAGTTTCCGGAGAAAGCAAAGCGGCGCGAGGATGTTTACTGGAGCGCACGTGGCGCGGCACTGAACCGCTGCAATTGCCGGGCGGCGAAATACGAAAATTTCTGGAAGACGGCGATGAGATTATCATCCGTGGGTTTTGCGAGCGTGAGAATTCCGCCCGCATTGGATTCGGAGAATGCCGGGGAAGAATCCTGGCCGCAACGGCTTATCCATTTCCCCCGACTGGGTAGACAACGGCGGCGTTGCGATGTCACGTCATAGTTGTCATCCACATAAAAATTCCTTCGTACTGTTACCCTTCACTGATTTTTCGTTATATTGTCTCCGTAACCTTCCGCCACTTGAGCGTCCCGCTCCGCTTTCTCAGCTTACACTTACTACATATTCTTGATTCGAACGGATGAGTGATAACAAAATTATTTTTTCGATGGCAGGTGTTGGGAAAGTTGTAAAGCCCAACAAACAAATTCTTAAAGACATCTATCTCTCGTTTTTTTATGGAGCGAAGATCGGTGTATTGGGATTGAACGGCGCCGGCAAAAGCACACTGCTGCGGCTTATCGCAGGCGTGGACAAGGATTATCTTGGAACTATCACGGCTCAAAAAGGAATCACCTTCGGCTATCTCACGCAGGAACCTGAACTGGATCCGACCAAGACCGTGAAGGAAGTCGTTGAAGAAGGTGTTGCCGAAACGGTGAAGTTGCTGAAAGAGTACGAGCAGATCAGCGCAAAGTTCTCCGAACCTGACGCAGACTTCGATGCACTGCTGGAGAAGCAGGGAAAGCTGCAGGAGAAAATCGATCATGTGAATGCATGGGACCTGGACAGCAAGCTTGAGCAAGCGATGGATGCGTTACGCTGTCCGGCGGGCGACACGCCGGTGAAAGTTCTCTCGGGTGGTGAGCGGCGGCGCGTGGCGTTATGCCGATTATTGTTGCAGGAACCTGATGTGCTGCTGCTCGACGAACCGACGAACCATCTCGATGCTGAATCGGTGGGCTGGCTTGAGCAGCATCTCGCGCAATACACGGGCACGGTGCTGGCGGTAACCCACGACCGTTATTTTTTGGATAACGTGGCAGGATGGATTCTGGAATTGGATCGCGGCGAGGGAATTCCGTTTGAAGGAAATTATTCTTCCTGGCTTGAGCAGAAAGGCGCCAGACTTGCAATCGAAGAAAAGCAGGAATCGAAAAGACAAAAAGCATTGGCTGAAGAACTTGAGTGGGTTCGGATGAACCCGAAAGGCCGCCATGCAAAAAGCAAAGCCCGCATCTCTGCGTATGAAAAAATGCTTGCTGATCAGAAAGACGGGCGCAACGAAGACATAGAAATTTTTATTCCCGCCGGACCGCGACTGGGAAACGTGGTGATCGAAGCAACAAATGTTTCGAAAGCATACGGGGATAATCTGTTGTACGAGAACATGAACTTTATGCTACCTCCCGGCGGCATCATTGGAATCATCGGGCCGAATGGCGCGGGAAAGACGACGCTGTTCAGAATGGTGACGGGACAGGAGCAGCCGGATTCCGGCACGATTCGCGTTGGTGAAACGGTGAAGCTTGGATATATCGACCAGAACCGTCCGTTGAATCCGGATAAAACAATCTGGGAGGAAATCTCCAACGGCGATGATTTAATTATGCTCGGCAATCGTGAAGTGAACTCCCGTGCGTATGTTGCGCGATTTAATTTCAGCGGAACGGAACAGCAGAAGAAAGTCGGCGTTCTTTCGGGCGGCGAGCGCAACCGCGTCCATCTTGCGAAGGTCTTGCGCGAGGGAGCAAATGTGCTGCTGCTGGATGAGCCGACAAACGACCTTGACGTGAATACGCTGCGTGCACTGGAAGAAGCGCTGCAGAATTTTGCAGGCTGCGCAGTTGTCATCTCGCATGACCGGTGGTTTCTCGACCGCGTTGCAACACACATTCTCGCGTTCGAAGGCGACAGCACGGTTGAATGGTACGACGGTAATTATTCCGAGTTCCACGAGGACAGGCAACGACGTCTCGGCATCGAAGCCGACCGTCCCCACCGTATCAAGTACAAAAAGCTGATGCGTTCGTAATGCTATCATTGTCATTCCCGAATTCTTTTGTCGGGAATCCAGAATGCGAAACCTTGACTGGATTCCCTGCCTACCGGCAGGCAGGCCGCTAACAACTTGCGGCAATGACACAGGGCGACAGAGTCTCACTATATAACAAACTGTTTTCTATTGATGAGGTCCCGCCTATAGCGGGAAGTTTACAAGCCGCAATTCCCCTCTTCACATTTAGTGTGGTTTTGAGGTTGAGTATTAGTACAGAGAGCAAGATGCCACGACGCAATTTTTACAAGGCGGTCATCTTCAATCTTGACGGAGTCCTTCTTGATACCGAGCGCATCATATGCGATGCGTGGAAACGGGCAGGGGGCGGCTTGGGATTTCCATTGTCCGAACCATTGGCGCGCACGCTCATCGGGATGTCGCCGCCGGATTCGGAAGGCGTACTGATGAAGATTTACGGCAGCAGGTTTCCGTTTGCGGTTGCGTTCAAACGCATGCTCGCGTTCATGAGCGCGTACACGGACAACTACGGTGTTGAGGTTCAACCGGGAGTGCATGCTGTTCTTGATTCTCTCGACCATTTCCATGCGCCGCGTGCTGTGGTTGCCACCACCTGGACAAAAGCCAGAAGCACTTTGTTGCTCAACACGTCATTGTTGCCTCGCTTCGATGAGTTCGTTACAGTCGACGATGTGTCTGTCGGTGCACCGTTATCGTCCCTGTACCTCGCCGCGGCTGAACGTCTGAACGTTGAACCTGAACGATGCCTTGTGTTCGAAAATTCCGATTCAGGCGTGCGTGCTGCGCACGCGGCCGGTGCAACAGTTATTCTTGTTCCTCATCTTCAACCGCTCCTGCCGTTCATACTGCCGTATGTGTACCAGGTTGAGCCTTCTCTGGAGGATGTGGTTGAAGAACTCCCATCGTTGCTGGCGATTGCCGAACCGGATACGCGTTGGAAAAGAACAGCCGCCGGAAAAACATACACTCGATCCCACTAGCAGGCTGTTGGAAAAAAACATCGTCACGCCGGGCAGGGTCGAAGCGTGAAATTGATTCACATGACAGGGTTTACCGCCGTCGGCGGGACTCACCCTTACACTTACTTGTTAAAGGAGGAAAGATGTCTAACACAACAATTGGATTTGGCGTCGCACTTATACTGGTTGGACTGATTGGTTATTTCGGGACAGAGACCAGGCCGCCCACCGCATTGATTCCTGCAGCATTCGGCTTTCTGCTCGTAACGTTTGGTATTATTGCCCGCAATGAAAAAATGCGCAAGCACGCGATGCACGCCGCAGCCGTGGTGGGAGTGTTGGGATTTTTTGGATCGGTCGGCGGACTGTGGCAGGGGATAATGATGCTGACTGGCCAGACAGTCGAGCGGCCCGAAGCGGCGATTGCCAAAAGTATCATGGCGCTGCTTTGTCTTGCGTTCGTAATATTGACTGTGAAGTCATTTATTGCTGCGCGTAAAGCAAGAACGGCAGCGAATACGAAGCTGTAACCGCCTTCATGAAAACCAGGACATGTCGCTCCTGACGGAGCTTCGTATCCTCCAATAGAAATAAAATCTATAAACATAACACGCCTACGGCGTTATTCCCTCATCATTTCCGAAACGGAACACTTTACGCTTGGGCACTAAATATCCCCCTTAACTCCGGTAGGAGTGAAATGTTTATAGAATCTAATTATCCATAATCAAGTGTCGAGCTCCATTAGGAGCGGCATGTATCCCCAGGTTTTAATAAGAAGTCTGCGGATTTTTTTCCACCTCGTTTCTTCTGACCTTTTCCCCGGAGGCCCCCAATGTCCACACGCCGCGAATTCCTGCAGCGGTCTGCTGTTGTAACCGCCGGAGTTGTTCTTG
>JBBRUI010000214.1:0-7841 GCA_038247945.1 Bacteroidota bacterium
ATTCTGTTTTGTAGAATCCGGAACCTGGAAAAATGGTTCATACTCAGGCGGACCCAGCGAAGAGCCTTCCGAGGTTTTCGGAGAAAGAAATAGTACTCCGAAAAAGAGGGCTACGACGGCAAACGTCGATACCCCAACGCGATGGATACGAAGGAAAGTAGAAGTACTACTTAGAAATGAAACCACATCGATTCTCAAGTTTATTCAGCCTTCAAGGATGGACTAAGAGCCTGCGGGTGATGGTGTCCAACCTCCGCTGGAGCGGACTTGCCAGATTCTTCGGCCCCTCACTCTTCCTAACCCGAAGCCCGGCGTCTCCAAGCATTATCAAACTAGATCGATATGATTTTCTCCTTGATAGGACCGAGAATGATTACTCGGCTTCATTAACGTAGAGAATTGGGAGCTAAATATCAAGAGGATTGTTCCGGATATTGGCTAAAATTGGAGTCCGAGACACGGTTTTGTATATTATCACATGAAGCTTCTGAAGATTCCTCTCCGTCTTTCTCTCTACTTGCTCCGAGCGCACATCGGGCCATTCATTTTCTCCCTTTGCACACTGATGTTCATCTTCCTTCTTCAGTTCGTCATGAAGTTCATCGACCAGCTTGTCGGAAAAGGATTGAGCGCGTGGACGATTCTGGAACTGATTACCCTCAATCTCGCATGGATGCTGGTACTTGCAGTTCCTATGTCCGTGCTGGTTGCCGTGCTTATGGCATTCGGAGATTTATCGTCTAAAAATGAAGTGACTGCCATGAAAGCTTCCGGTGTCAGCATTTACAGGATGATCACGCCGATCTTGCTCGCAGCGGGAATCCTGACTCTCATTCTGATCATCTTTAATAATGATGTCTTGCCGGAAGCAAACCACAAAGCCAAGACGCTGACGATGGATATCCGCAGAAAACGCCCGACATTCAATGTCGTCGCCGGACTATTTTCCCAGGATATACAAGGCTACAGCATGCTTGTGCACCGGACGTTTTAGGGAAGTAATGATCTCGAGGGCTTGACGTTGTATGACTATACAAATCCCAACTCCAATGTTGTCATCACGGCCAAGCGCGGAAAAATATCATTTTCGCCTGACGCGAGAAAACTGATCATAGATTTGCATCAGGGTGAAATCCACGAGCTCGACCTTGTGAACATGACCGGCTACAAACGCATCCGGTTTCAAACTCATCGCATCGTAACCGAAGTGCAGGGATTCGATTTCGAGAGAACCGCAGAAGGCTCGGTGGTGCGCGGCGACCGGGAACTAAACGCTGCCACTATGCGGGGGATTGTCGACAGCTTGCAGCACGTCCGTAGTTCAATTGATTCGGGTATTCAAAATCTGGCGAAGCACGACTTTGAGCAATTGTTGACGGGAAACCGGCTGGGAACAGTCCCGCCAAAGGAAGGAAGAGTTTTTCCCGGCATGTTGCAGCCCATGCCCTATAACCCTGTACGCGGCGGAGAGCCTCCTGCTACGCGGGCACAGATGGTTAATTCAGTAATGCTGAGCGAAGTATACCGCCTGGAGATGATCGAAAAACAGATTGATCAGTACAAGGTGGAGATCTACAAAAAATATTCGATACCGGTCGCATGCATTGTCTTTGTTCTTATCGGAGTTCCACTCGGCATCATGTCGAAACGCGGCGGGTTCGGTGTGGCGGCATCGCTGAGCCTTGGTTTCTTTGTTTTGTATTGGGCGTTCCTGAGCGGCGGCGAAACGCTTGCGGACAGAAATATACTCTCGCCCTTTTCCGCCATGTGGGCAGCGAACATCCTCTTGGGAGTATTGGGATGCTATCTTACTGTTCGCATCGGCAAGGAGTCTGTCGTGTTTAACTGGAGCGGACTCCGCAAGTTCATGCCACACCGATGGCAGCAAAACGTAGACCCGCAACCTTCCCCGGCAAAATAAACAACCATGAAACTGATCGACCGTTACATCGTCCGGCAGTTCCTCACAACAACGCTCTTCGCGTTGTTTGCGGTTACGCTGGTATTTATTATTATCGATGCGATGGAGAACCTGCGCGACTTTATCGACCGGCAAGCAACTGCCCAGATTATTGCGTTGTACTATTTCTATTTCATCCCCGAAATTCTCAAGCTCATCATGCCCGTTGCAATGTTGCTGGGAAGCTTGTTCGTTACCGCCCGGCTCTCCACGCAAAATGAGTTGACTGCAATTAAGGCGACCGGAACGAGTTTATACCGGACCATGGTGCCGTTCATTGTGGTGGCGCTGATTGTCAGTGCGCTGTCTGTGTATTTCAACGGATGGATAGTGCCGAAGGCAAACAAGAAGAAGTTCAACATCGAAAGACAATATCTCCACAAGAATACGATCAGCGGATCGGGCGCAAACATCTACCTTCAGGATTCTCCGACGCGAATTCTTTCGATCGGGTATTTTGATGACACGCAGGAGACCGCCTCACGCGTGAGCGTTCAGGATTTCAGCGACACCAACTATACAATTCTCGTCGCCCGCGTGGATGCGCAGACGATGGTGTGGGATTCCACTGCCCGGCAATGGATTTTGCACAACGGCGTGCGCCGGTGGTTCACCGATAAGGGCGAGAGCTTCGAGAAATTCAACTCACAGATATCCGATAAACTTCACTTCGATCCCGATGACCTGCGGAGAAAACAGGAACAGCCCGACGAAATGGATTACAGAACATTGCAGGCGTTCATTGAAAGTCAACAGCGTGCGGGACAGGATGTATCGCGTTGGCTGGTGGATTTTTACAGCAAAATTTCTTTCCCGTTTGCGTCGGTGATTGTGGTATTATTTGGCGTGCCGTTCGCATCGGTGAAACGGCGGGGAGGAATTGGCGTGCAACTCGGCATCAGTCTGCTCATCTGCTTCGTCTATCTCATTTTCATGAAAATCAGCCAGGTCTTCGGGTACAACGGCGATGTGGATCCGTTGCTCACCGCGTGGATGGCAAATCTGATCTTCCTTGCCGGCGCCGTGTACGTGACGCTTCGCGTACCGAAATAAAAACCGACCGCGCCAAATGTAGGGACGTGGGCTTCCTCCTACGGCGGACGAGTGCCCCGTCCCACTAATGCAAAGAACAGTTCTTCACATACATCTTAAACGCTTCTTCCTGCGAAACGAAATCCGGGATACAACAAAAACGGGACACGACAACGCCGTGTCCCTAAATTCACACCTCGGTTTCTCTTTACTTGCTTGTATGCCAACTCTTAATTTTCCATCCACCATCATTTGATTTCATGAAATTGATGGTATGAAATCTTTCGTTTTTCTTTTCGGCTGATTCAGTTTTCACAATCAAATAACCCGTCGTTAGATCATCCGAGATCATCGCTGAAAGAAAACCGATTTGCCGATTTGCACCCTCGTTGAGATTACAAGTCTTGCTTC
The DNA here is from genome assembly GCA_038247945.1 of Bacteroidota bacterium. Lineage (GTDB taxonomy): Bacteria > Bacteroidota > Ignavibacteria > UBA10030 > UBA6906 > CAADGV01. Next base: position 3,404 of record JBBRUI010000214.1, read on the forward strand.
GCCCTGTCAGCACTTCAAGCAAAGGTTCGTAGTTGGAGCCACTAATAAGATACGCCTCAGCTTCGACTGAAGATTTTGCCTGCTCCAAATTTTTTCCCTGAAGGATATCCCACACTAATGTTTGAACCTGCTCAAACATTTTGTGCGCATCAGGACGCTTGTTGTCATGCGGTGTAGCAAAATTAACAAAGAATAGGACGAGAAGAGCTACGGCGGATGTGCGATATGCGGACATGTCTTACCTCCAAGAGTAAAGTGGGTAAATGGTTTTAACATGTTGGGAGTTTAGCAAGGAATGGAAGGCAACACCTTTCAAATGATTACACATTATGCAATAGGATCTCAGAATGAATACTCCACTCTCGCCACTGGCACACGTGCATACCCATATCCCGTGGGCACCGATTGCATGCGTATCGAAGCATGAAGGCTGCGGTTGTAACTGCCCGTCGTCCAGGCAGCATCCAGCGCACTCAGCACGTGGTTCACAATGGCAACAGTTACGAACGTCGTCGCTTTCGAGTAGAAGTCGTTCGCCTTCCCTCGTTCCAACGCATAGTACTTGAAATTCGGCGTTGCGTTGTCCTCACTGTACACATAGGGTAGCACAGCGTCATCCCAGCCGGGAGTGAATTGCGGGTACTTGCCTATCAGCTCAAAATATTGTTGCTCGCCATATAGCGGCAGGGTGTGGGAATAATACTTGCCCTCCGCAGTAGAGCTGATCTCACGCTCGAGTCTGTTTAAGATTCCCCAATTTACACGTTGCCAGGGCGGCAGGTTTTCCGGCCCTGTAATCAAACCTGCATATTCCTGTCTACGGTTTGCCGGAATGAAACGTTCCAACGAAAACTCCGCATACTTTACGACGCTGTAATGCTGGTTCGCATAACCCTGAAAGAACTCCGTCTGGTTGTCGCCCTTCTTATCAAGCGAATACGCAAGTCCCCACGCGGCGACATCAATCGCCAGGAACAAGGCTGCCTTCCAATAATTTTCAGCATAGAATTCCCCGGCTCCGGGTAAAACGAAAGAAAGACCTGCGGCGAGCCACGGCGATTTCCTGTGCACTTCAGATAGCGGTTCCGTCTCATTTTGAAGTGGCAAGTTCGCAAGTTCCTTCTGTCCGAAGAAATCGACTTGAAGATTCCCGGTCAATTCAGAAGGAGCTGAAACGCGCACAATAACGACCGACTGCGTTTGTCCGCCCGCGATAAGATCAAATGTTCCCGCAACGATGAGTACGAATACGACGACCGCTTTCATGTTGTCCTCCCTTTTCCGATTAACCACGCACCGCGTTTACATAATGCAAAGCTTACCACAGAGTACCCCGAGGTTGCGAAGAACACGGAGAGAAATTTCTTGAGATATAAGTACGTTGTCTCATTTATTCGTGGTCTCTGCTTTCTCAGTGTTCTCTGTGGCAGGCTTTTCAACCAGAGTTCTAGTCAAAATCAAAACCGAACAGTACACCGAAATAGAATCGCCACTCCTTGCCATACCGTACCGGCACACCCCTGATATCTTTCACAAACTCGTTAAGTCCGTAGGAGGCGTTGAAGAAAATCCGCGTGGGGTAGGAATACCAGGAGAACGATTCGAGGCGAAATTCAATGCCGGCATCGCTCTTAAAATCTTTCATCTTCGGTTTTATGCTGCTCCACGCGTTGCCGAAATCTCCGTACACCGACGCGTAGAACTTATCGAAGTAGAATTGCAGGAACCGGATGTCGATATTGTTGACGAGCGGAAAACGGTACTCGAGTCCCACGACTGCAATTTCATTTCCCCCGATTGCATAAAACGGGTAACCCTTCATCCCGATAAGTCCGCCGGCATAGAAATCAAAAAAGCTGTCCACTGTACGATCAAGAATCGACCCACCTCTCGCCTTCAACGTAAGCGTATGATTCTTGAAAAAGAATGGAATGTACTCGCGCCAATTCAGCTCCACCCGCGTAAAGTTCACCGGCTTGTAGACCGGCACCAATCCCGTCGGGCCGACAACGTATTCGCCATTGCCGTTGAATTTGTTTAGAGATCTATTGATGGTGAAGGATATTTTTCTTCCCATCGGATTAATCTCGGATGTATTCGAGCGGGCAATCGCCTGAATGCTGTACTTCAACGTCAGGTCGTTGGCAATTAGATAGAGATCGCTGGAACCTGAAAAAAGCTGTGTAGAGCTGTTTTCATCTGCTCTTGTTGTAAACGTCTCGATATTTGAAGTGTAGCGGCTGTGTGCAAAGCGAAATTCAAAACTCCCGACATGAGAAGGTTGCGTAAGCGCAATATCGAACTCAGATAAATTATATGTTACATACACGGGGATGGGCGGACGGTCCGGCAGTGTAATAAAATTGCCTGTCTTGCGCGTAACGTTATACATTTCGAGCGACGCAACCGGCTCGAGGCCGATCTGATAAAATAACGGAAGCCTGCCGCGGTAGTTGAACACTAGAAACAAATCGCGTTCGAGTTTTGTATTGAGTGCCGCACCGCCGAACATGCTCAGCTTATCCAGCACATCATTCGAGAACAGATACACGCCCGCCTTGATTGCCTCGAGCGCAGTATTCTTTGTGTTGTAATTATCGAACCGGAGAAAAGGCACGACGGAGAGACTCGTGAAAACATTTTTATACGGACGTTCTTTCACGCCGGATAATTTTGTGTCGTCGTACGAACGGAGGTTCTCCCAATCAAACGACTCTGTTGCTCCGCCGGCAAACTGCGTGTGCACAGGCCGGGGCAGCGCGGTTTCTTCACCCGTCAAGGACGCATAGCGAAGATTTCCGTCAGCGATTTGTTTGGGCTGATCGAACGAGTAGAGCTTGTATCCTTCGCTTCCGTAATTTGAGTAGACCAGCGTTCCGGCGGCGTTCATCGTAGGCATGAACGCACCACCGAGAACGTTCGTTATCTGCACCGTTTGTTTTGAGCCTGTGTTGTATTCGTAGATATTGAAGATGCCCGTCTTATCGGATGCAAAAAGAATGCGCGATGAATCAGGAGCGAAGACGGCGGTGCGCGAATCTTCATCTCCTGTAACAAGAAATTCCATATCCGATCCATCGGGACGAATCCATGCAATGTCCCGCCCATCGCGAATAGAATAATCGAACACAATTCTATCACCCTTCGGACTCCACTTGGGTCCGTACACCTGTTCGCCGCTTTTGTATGACGTGATAAACTTGAATCCCGAGGTGTCGGTGTTCATCATTGCGAGGTTTGAAGTACCATCGCTCGCCGTGACAAAAATCAGGCTCCTCCCGTCGGGAGAAATGTTCGGACTCATGGCACGTCGACCGTATGTCAGGCGCGTTTCCTTCTCTTTCTCCAGATCATACAAATACAAATCCGATTGCATGGAGAAATTCGGATTGTGGTTATCAACGCGTGAGTAATACAGCTTCTTGCCGTCCGGGGACCAGCTTACTTCACTCCCTACACCCGGTACTATTTCTTTGAATTCACCGCCGACATCGCCCACGATGAGCCGTGATTGCCCGAGATACGATCCGCGGACCGTGCTGACGAATGCAATCTTCTTTCCGTCGGGAGAGAAAGCGGGATAGCGGTTGGCGAATCCCATATCGACCACAAGTCCGCATTTGTCACGGGTTTCTTCGCTTGCGATTTCTTTGATCATTCCGGACGCGGGAGGAGCGCTCACGGGCGAACTGATTTTTTTGATGTCGTCGACTTCTTCCTGGAAGTTGATCTGAGCGCCTTCAAGAACATTTCCCCGTATGCTTTCAACGCGGCGGGCATATTCTTTTTTCAGTTCCGACTTCCATTCGTTGTACACAAGCTCCCCATCCTTGCCGATGGCTTTTTCAATTGCGCCGTCGATGGTTATCGCTCCGAGCGAGCCGAGGTTGCGGGAGATTTCGTTGAGCTTTTGGATTCCGTACTTTTGCGCAAGGTAATGAACGAACGCAAAACCGGAATTGTAGGAGGATTCGTTGCCGAGGCTTGTTTTCCCGAACACCGCCATCTGGTTCCACGTGAGCATGCTGTCTTTAAGCACGTACGAACGAAGAATCATGTCGCGGTGTGTATCCCAGAAATCATAGCGCAACTGCGGACGGTTGTACTGTGCGACGCCCTCGGCAAACCACGCGGGGATAACAAATCCCGAGATGGGATACGACACGATAACGTTCGGGTAACCGTACAGCACATCGGGACGGCGTTCGGATTCGTAGCCAAGCCACTGCAAATAGAAGCCCGGCATTCGTCTGCCGAACTTCATCGAGGTCTGGATCTGGACAATGTGAGTGAACTCGTGGGTAATGACGTTGCGCAGCCAATTATGCGTACCGCGGAAATCGAAGTCCATGCTCGGCGCCCAGATCTCCACCTTGTTGTCGTAGAAATACGCTGCGCCATTGGAGTAATCGTCATAATCTTTGATGATGAAGCTGAC
>JBBRUI010000215.1:0-7840 GCA_038247945.1 Bacteroidota bacterium
CCGGCGGATCGTGATTTTGATCCGGATGGGAATAATGGACAGTTCGATAAGAACACGGCGACAACATATAACTACCGTGATATCGCCTACCAGGCAACATTTTCCAAATACGTTATCGATCAACTTTCTCTTGGCATCACGATCAAGGGAATCACTCAATCAATCGATGGTGTGAGTGCCAGTGCGTTCGCCCTCGATTTTGGCTCCGTGTATCATATTGGCGTGATGGACTGGACAATTGCCGCACGCTTCAACAATCTTGGCTCGGACTTGAAATACTTTGATATCGCTTCTGCGTTGCCGTTACAATTTACGATCGGCACGGCGATGTCCCCTATCAAATCCGAGAACAGCGCGATAATGCTGGCGTTCGATGCTGCGAAACCCCAGGACGGGCCACTGTACTTCTTCAGCGGAATCGAATACAGCACAATGGATTTGATCGCCTTCCGTTTTGGTTACAAGTTTAATTATAGCGGAACAACATCGCAGCCAACCATCGGCGCGCCCACGATCAACAACACGATCGAAGGGTTCTCCGCCGGCCTTGGCGTCCATACAACATACGAGGGATACACGATAGCTGTCGATTACTCGTACACGAAAATGCAGCTCCTCGATAATGCACACCGCTTCACGGTATCGCTCGGAATGAAGTAAGAGTTACGATTTGTGCTTCCGGCCAGACTGCCGGTTTTGTGATTTTGTGAGAGGGGGTAATCTCCTTGTTGAAACTCAACACTAAGGTGATTACCCCTTCGTTTTTGGAATCGTCGCGCTCCGAACAATAACACTCACCCCCATTCCTGAAAAGGATTCAACGAAGATGATCGCGGCACAACAATCCCTTCCGTTGCTCCCCACGACTGTGATAGGTAGTTACAGTTTTCCGCGATGGCTCGATAAAGTTCGGGAATTGGGAACTCAGGGCGCTCTCACCCCCGAACAAGTTGAGGAAGCCCACGACAACGCCGTAAAGTCTGCTATTAAAGACCACGAACTTGCCGGCATCGACATTATCACCGATGGCGAAATGCGGCGCGAAACTATGGTCAACTTTTTCTCCGCGCGCATTCACGGGTTCGACATGTCCGGCAGGCTGAAGCCTATCGGCGACCTTGACCCCTCGATCCAAATGCCCGATCCGATTGTACGGGAGAAAGTACGGCATTCGGGAAGTCTGGGGATGGAGCGGCATTTTGAGTTTTTGAAAAAGCACACTCAGCTCAATACAAAAGTCTGCGTTACGGGGCCACAGATGCTTGCGAAGCGGGCGACCAACGAAGCGTATCCGAGCGACAAGGAACTCATTTTCGATCTCACGGATATTCTGAATGTTGAGTTGAAATCCATCGTTGCCGCCGGATGTAATTTTATTCAGATTGATGAACCGATATGGGTCGGATATCCAAACGACATGCCGTGGCTTGTCGAGTCGTTCAACAAACTCGTCGAGGGCGTGAATGCTAAAATTGCACTCCATGTTTGCTACGGCAATTACCAGTTGAAGAAATTGTTCAAAGGCCAGTACGGAGAACTTTTCCCTGCCATTCTTGAAACGAATGCTGACCAGATCAGTATGGAATTTGCAGTATCCGGCGGCGTCGGGTTGGAACTCTTCAAACAATATCCAACGGACAAAGAGATAGTGGTGGGTGTTATAGATGTGAAAGATGAAAACATCGAAACACCGGAAGTCGTCGCAGAACGGGTACGTCAGGCACTTGAGTTTATCCCCGCCGAAAAATTGTATCTAAGTCCCGACTGCGGAATGAAATTTATGCCGCGCCACCGGGCATTTGGCAAACTGAGAGCGATGGTCGAAGGTGTACAAATTGTCCGCCGGGAGCTGGGAAACGAATAAGCGGCCTGCCAAACAATATGACATCAGGATCATCCGGTTCGGTCAAAGATGCAATGCAAAACATCCGGCATATCGTTTTCAACCCCGACAAACCACCTGTTGTCCGCACAGTAGCTGATCGCCTTTCTGCAATGACCGGCGCAAAACAACTCTCCTCAACTCCGAATGAAGCTGCCGGAGTTTTCCATGTTTCGATAGAGGAAAACGGAAGCAGTTCGGGCACACGAGCTCCGTGGATCGAATTTGGTATCGATGCCGGCGGCACAGGTTTCCTCCGGGCTTCCCATGTGCATTGGCTTTACGCCGGACAAGTTCTGGTGGAGAACGAATGGGGACAAGAAGACGTAACGAGGTTTACGAAAGGTGTCCGGGTGTCACCTGTATTTCCGCGCATGCGGAACCTCAGCGATTTCTTTGTCGGTAGTTTGCGTCATGCCCGACGGTTCGACAAAGAAGAATATGTGAAGCAACTTGCCCGCCAGGGATTTTCACATCTCACCATCAACGGACTCGGAACCGATCGCCCGTTTGAATCCGGACCACCCGGCGACGTATATTCGTGGTTCTATGACTACAGTCCCGACCTTGATCAGTTCGTAGATTCTTTTCTCATCCTCGGTTTCTATCCTCCCGATTATCTTCAGACGAACTTAAACAATCTGAAACACAATGCTGCGCTTGCGCGGAAGTACGGACTAACGCCCGGCTTGCACATCAATTCACCGCGTTCGATGCCGGAAGAATTCTGGAATCGGTTTCCGTGCTTACGCGGTGCCCGCGTGGATCATCCGCGGGAAACATTCCGGCCGCGCTATACGCTTGCGATGGCGCATCCCGTCGTTCAATCTCACTATCGCGAGCTTGTTCAGAATATTATGGCCGAAGTGCCGGAGCTCGGCTTCATTCACTTGTGGACGAACGACAGCGGCGCGGGGTTTGAGTTTGTCTCATCACTGTATGCCGGAAGAAATGGCGGGCCCTACTTGATCCGTGAATGGAAAGACGACGATGAGATTGCACGGAAAGCGGCATCGAATGTTCTGACGTACTACCGGCTCATCACCGAAGAGGCGAAGAAAGTCAATCCGAATTTCCATCTTGTGTGCGACCTCGGCCCGTTCTACGTTGAGCGCCAATATATTGTGCCCGAGCTTGGAAACGGCATCGATGCGGGCGAGTTCGGTTTTTTTGAGAGCAAAGAAGCGGAGAGTGAGCAGGAAATCCTTAACCGCGTCGGCGCCGCCACGCACGTGAAACTGGATGTGAGCGATACGAATGTTATCGGCGTTCCTTTTCCGTGGCTCGTCTATGAGCGGCTGAGCGGCGTGCGGGAACACGGAACTGAGGCAATTCTCTTAGGCGCAAACCCGAATTCCCTTGCGCCGTATGATGTGAATAATGAAGTTGTTCGCGCTATCCAGCTCAGCCTCGGGAATTCCATAGAAGAAATTGTAACTGATGCTGCAAAGCGTTTAGTCAACGAGAAATCCGCAGACGCACTGAGTGTAATCTGGAAATTATCCGATTCTGCTGTCCGTGCGTTTCCGGCCGGAGTTCCGATGAGTACGTTTGGCTTTCCGTGGTTCCGCCTCTGGGTTCGTCCGTTTGTCCCGAACATTGACGCGATACCGGAAGAAGAACGATTGTATTACGAGCGCTTCCTCCTCGCCACCTTTAACAATCCGGCGCGGGTGGATTTGAATAATGACATGATGTGGAATTTTCTTTCGGTCGATGAAGCCGCTTCCAGGAAATCCATCTTCGACCGGGAAGTGATTCCACCACTCACATCTGGAATCGAAAAGTGTAACCAACAAATTCAGGTTTCTTCGGAGAAAGAGATTCATGTATTTACTGATCTCCGCGATCGGTTGAGGGCATATCGTTGTTTTTGTGTTACGATGCGTAATACAATGGCGTGGACGGAATCGGTGCACGGCTTCATGCGCGCAGAGACGGATGAGATACGGGAACGTTACCGGTTGTTGACGCGTTCGATGATCGCAAATGAAATTGAAAACATACAAGGGTTGTTGGCAATCTGGAACGAGGGTGCCACAGAAGTCCTTCCGATTTCTGTCAGAGGAGAGACGCTTCACATCTACGGCGAAAACTTCGGTGAATTGTTGGGAAAGAAAATCCGATTGATGGAAACTCATAAAAATGATGAACCGTACATCGATCCGAACTATATGTGGCGGATGCGAGACGGAGTTACATACGGCAGACAAGCGAATAGGACGGCACAATGAAACGCAAAGAATTTTTTGGAACGATTGCCGGAGCTGTTGCCGGAACCAGCTTGCTCTCAACTGCGCGCGCATGGGCAAATCCAGTCGTTGAATCTCCGCAGGAATGGCCATCTGCAAATCCGGATGACGAAAAGTTCTGGAAGTTTGTCCGAAACCAATTTCCCTTAACGGAAGAACGTGCCTACTTCAACACGGGCGGACTCGGTGCATCGCCCTATGTGGTGATCGATGCTGTGAAGTCGAAGATGGATGAGTTGGAAAAACTCTCCGAGACCGGGCATACAGAACAACTCTGGACGGAAATCAAAACCGCTGCCGGAGGATTGTTCGGATGCGACGTCGATGAATTGGCTTTCATGCGCAACACAACCGAAGGAATCAATGTTGTGTGCAACGGCCTTCCGTTCAAAAAGGGGGATGAGATCATTACCACCACCCATGAGCATGTGGGGAATGCGGTTTCATGGCTCGCAATGCAAAAACGAACCGGCGTTGTGATCAAATTCTTTGAACCATCTACTGCATCAGCACAAGAAAACATCGATAGAATTCAAAAGCTGATTACGAAGCGAACCCGTCTTTTCAGTATTCCCCACGCTACGACTACGACCGGTCAGATCATGCCGATACGCGAGATTGCAAATCTCGCCCGAAGTAAAAACATCTGGTTCTTTGTCGATGGCGCGCAAACCGCGGGAATGTTTCCTTTCAATCTGCACGAGATGGGCTGCGATGCGTACGCAACCAGCGGACATAAGTGGTTGCTCGGACCCAAAGAAACGGGCTTTCTGTACGTTCGGAAAGAAATGCTCGATACCATCGACGCAAAATTCGTGGGCGCGTATTCGGACGGAGGTTTTGATTTTCAGAAGGGGACATTCAGCTTCAATGCAACCGCGCAACGGTATGAGTACGGGACCGTGAGTGTGCCGCTGCGTATCGGGCTGGGCGCTGCAATCAATTTCATCCAACGAATTGGAATCGAGAATGTGTGGAAGCGCGACCATGCGTTGGCCTCGCATCTCGTCGAGGGACTAAAGAAAATTCCCTCAATCAAAATCATGTCACCGTTGAACGAAGCAGAACAAAGCGCAATGATTACGTTTGTGCATGAAAAGATTCCCTATCTCGAACTTCAAACCCACTTAAACACGTACAAGCTTCGAACGCGTGGAGTCAGTGAAGGGGGAGTGAACGGTTTAAGAATCTCCTGTCACGTGTATAATTCGTTTGAAGAAGTTGACCGGCTGCTCGAGGGCCTGCGTACGGCAAAATCAGGATGAGTATGACGGATACATTTGCACCGGGACCCGAGCCGCAGTTTGCATTTGGCGCATGGGCGTTCATGGGTGGCATGGATGACCGTTTTGGCAAAGGCTATAACGCGTTCCCTTTGGTGTTGGAAGAAGTTTTTGAAATGTCTGCGAAGATTGAAGGCATCTCCTACATCTGCGGACATTTTCCGGGCGAATTCCCCGATGATGCGGAGCTACTTGCTCAACTTGCGCGTGCATATGGCGTTGGAATCGGAAGCGTTGTTGCGAAAACATTTGGCGCACGATTTAAGAACGGAGGGTTCTCGAATCCAGATCCTGTGATCAGGCAGGAAGCAATCGAGAACGTCAAGCGCTCGATGGAGTTGAATAATATCCTGCGGCCGGTGATGCAGGATATCGGAAAACCTCTCGGCTGCCAGCATGCAGTTCTCTGGCAGGGGAATGACGGATCGAATGGATTGTTCCTCTGTGATTATTCAAAGGCATGGCGGCTGCTGATTGACGGATACATCGAAGTTCTTGAAGCGGTTCCGGATTGCAACATTTGTCTCGAACCAAAATCCGGCGATCCGGCTGAGGATATGTTTGTAAGAGAAACGATACACGGAGTTTTCCTTGCTCGCACGGTGGAGGATAAAATACGCAAACGTTTGAAGGGAAAGATTCTCGCCAAGCAACCCGATCTCAGTGCAGGCGAATTCTTCCGACAGCTTGAACAAAAACTTTCTCCACTAAAAGGAAGGGTCGTTCAGAACATTGAATACGGGCACGCACATATAGCGGGAGGGAAGCTCGCGGAAAGTATTTGCATTGCGCTCGATTTCGGAATTCTCAAACAAATCGACCTGAACGACAACCGGAAGCATTGGGACAACGACCATATACCGGGCAATGATAATCTGAACGAAGTCCTTGAAGCTGAATACTGGTTGTACTGGAAAGGATTCGACGGGTTATGGAATTTTGACATCTGGCCGCAGCGCGTTCCCGGCGATACGAAGAAAGAAACAATCCGACGCTTTGCTGAACATCTGGTGGAATGCATTAACTCGACGCGGTATCGTCGGGAAATTATAAAACGGCTGCCGCCTCCGGACGAGATGGTAAAATATTTCAGCGATCCGGATGAGACGAACATCAGCAGGCTGCTTCGGAGCGTGATGAACCAGAAGCTCAGCTTCTCCGAAGCACGATATCGTGGTTGAACTGCGGCAAATATATTTGATCGGGCTCGATATTGGAACGACGGGCGTGAAGGGGATCGTGATCAATCAACAAGGAGAAACCTGCGCATTGGCAACGGAAGAATATCCTCTTTCAACTCCGAAGCCGAACTGGGCGGAGCAAAATCCGGAGGACTGGTGGAACGGAACGGTGAGGGTGCTGAAGAGTCTTGCCGCTTCTCTTGGATCCGCCAAATCCGAAATCAAGGCAATCGGATTTTCGGGCCAAATGCACAGCCTGGTTCTTCTGGACGATCAGTCGCGGGTGCTTCGTCCGGCAATTCTCTGGTGCGACACACGGACGGACAAGCAGTGCAAATGGATCAACGAAACAATTGGCGAAGAAAAACTGAGGACCATGGTGGCAAATCCGGCACTTGAGGGATTCACACTTCCGAAAATTCTGTGGGTGCGTGAGCATGAGCCGGAGATTTATGGCCGCATCGCGAAGGTGCTTCTACCAAAGGATTACATCCGGTTTCGTTTGTCGGGAGAATTTGCCACGGAAGTTTCCGATGCAGCGGGAACATTGATGTTCGATGTGGCAGCAAGAAAATGGTCGGCGCCGATGCTCACTCAATTTACGATTCCATCGTCATGGCTGCCGCCGGTGTTCGAGTCGGTTGAGGTTGTCGGAAAAATCTCCCGCTCCGCTGCCGATGCAACCAATCTGCCCGAAGGAATTCCTCTCGTTGCAGGTGGTGCCGATAATGCGTGCGGTGCTGTTGGGTGCGGCGTTGTGAAGGAAGAAATTGTTCTTGCAAGTATTGGAACAAGCGGCGTTGTACTCGCCCCTTCTGCAAAACCCAGAACGGATCCCGGCATGCGGGCCCATACGTTTTGCCATGGAGTCCCGGACATGTGGTACGTCATGGGCGTGACGCTGATGGCGGGCGGTGCTTTTCGGTGGTACAGAGATACGCTCGCTAACGGATTAAATACGTACGAAGAGCTGACGCAGGAAGCCGCAACCGTTTCAGCAGGATCGGAGGGACTTTTTTTTCTTCCGTACCTCAACGGCGAGCGCACTCCCCACCGGAGTGCAAGCGCACGCGGCGCATTCATTGGCGCGAGTATCCGCCATGAGAAGAAACATTTCTCCCGTGCTGTTCTTGAAGGGATAACCTTTGCGATGCGCGACTCGCTTGAGATTATTCGGCGGCTCGGAATTCCAATCCGGCAAATCCGGCTTACAGGCGGCGGAGCGAAGAGCAAATTCTGGCG
>JBBRUI010000216.1:0-7833 GCA_038247945.1 Bacteroidota bacterium
GCCGTTTAGCATTTTTTCGTGTTCACATACTGCTGACTGAAGACGGTTCACCTCCTTTCGATTGTTAGATTATCTGACAAGTAGCACTTTGATCGTTTGAGATATTGTTCCCATACTCAAACGACAGAAGTAAACTCCTGACGAAACGGCTTTTCCCGCTGCGTCAACTCCACTCCACTCTCTACTATAAGTACCGGGGGTCAATTCGTCATCCAGTAGATTGACTACCAGCTTTCCCGCGAGATCATAAACATCTAAGCGGGCACGGCCTTTCTCGGGCAAAGAGATTTGAATTCTTGTTGCCGGATTGAATGGATTGGGATAATTCAGCAAAAGGATAAACTTGCTAGGTGACATAGGTTTATCTTCCTCAACATCAGTGAATCTTTGTGCTAGATAAATATCAGCAAAGAGGGCACCTCGCCCCAATGAATCCACCCTTGCTCTGCTCAGAATGAAATCCTGTTTTCCATCGTGGTTAAAGTCGTAGAATTGTATGCTTTGTTTTGCTGTGAAACGTCTGTAATACCAGAGATAAAAAGAATCATTCGCATTCGATTTGAAGATGAAAAGATCCGCTCCACTCAGAATAAGCAACTCCGGTTTTCCATCTCGATCTACATCCGGCGTTAAGTACGTCGGTTCGTCAAGCGAGCCGCCGGAGAGAAGATGGAAGATGAAACGAGGGGAGTAATGGTCGTTACTATCCGCTTCGTACATCGTCGTCCAGTTGCCGTTGGACATTGTTGCGCCAACATAGAACTCTGGTTTGCCGTCACGGTCTATATCGCCCGAAGTTTGATAGAAGAGATTCACAAACGGTGTGCTGTCTCGCCACGTTGTGGCATACGAGTGGATCCCCGTTGCCTCCACCACATACACTTTGCCAGCAATCTCACAGCATTGAAATTCTTGTTTTCCATCTCCGTCGAAATCCCCTGATGTGAAACCGCCAAAGATGCCACCTCTCGATAATCCAAAAGTGGAAGACCAAACAGAAACAAATGTATTCTGTAGGGAATCATATTCCTTCACAAACACTTTGTAAAGAGTATCTCGACCTGATCCTGAATGAACTACGTCGGTCAAACCATCTCGATCAAGGTCTCCAACATAAATACCGGTAAAAATCGACCCGCTTGTTGAGTCTCTTAACACTCGGAGTTTGAAGTTGGTTGGCAAGGTGTTAGTGCCTGACTGTTCGAAATCGTACTCGGAATTACCGAAGGCAAAAATAATCTCAGCAAGCGTGTCATTATCTACGTTAGCAAATTGTCTTGAAGGACCTAGTCTTGGAACGTAGTTGTGGAGCAAGGAGAAATTTCCGTTTGAGTCAACTTCGTAAATATGGCTCTCGAAATCGGAGGTGTAGCTCTTAAAAATGCCGTACACTTCAGGTTTGCCGTTGCGATCAATATCTCCAACAATGAGAGGGGAGCCAAAACCATTTGAGAGCGGCAATGTCGTCCGATACCTGAACCATCCAGTGAACCTGTTTGTATCAATCGTCGTAGGGTCAATCTCAAGTATTGGCACGTTGCGTGAAGCTGCCCACGTGCGAATCACTGCTTCGTTTGGCTCGTTGAGTGTCTTAATGCGTCTGAGTCCACTCGGTTCCTCGCTTACCTCAATCATCTTGTTGTCGAGAAATTTGTAGGCGAGTCCTTGCTGCTTCAGCGTCTCAAGTTCACGCTGCAATGAGGCGCGTTGAATTGGCGAAGAGAGTTGTCCGCCGAGCAAAAGAACACCAAGAGCAAAGAAAAACAGAGCCAAGTTTTTTTTCATTGGATCCTCAGGGTCAAAGGCAGTAAAAGGGTGTAATCGTACGGCAGGAAAAATGCAGTCAGAGGAAAGGAACTTTGGATGCGCACGGACGTACCGGCAATGGTATCATGAACCCAAGACCGGACAAAAAGGATTGCTGTTCGGTAAAAATCTTGCTTTGGGTGCGCCGATAGATTGTACCGTGAACGAGTATCAAAGTCAAGTTAATCCGCTGGATGTCTATGAAAACAAAAAACGTCTCACCGGCAAAGATGAGACGTCTTTTCACAACCTATGGTTGACTAGATTACGCTTCAGTCTTGGGGAGTATAGCATCCTTTGCTGCTTTTGCAATACGGAATTTCACAACGGTCTTTGCGGGAATCTGGATCGTTGCGCCGGTTGCCGGGTTGCGGCCCATGCGCGCTGCCCGATCGACCAGCACAAGCTTGCCGATACCGGGAATGGTGAATTGATTTCTTGCTTCGCTGTGTGCGAGCCGTGAAAGCTCGTCGAAGAACGCCGTAACTTGTTTGCGCTTCATGCCGAACTTTTCTGCAAAGTGCGCCATGATCGCCGACTTGGACATTGATTTAGCCATGTGTCTCCTTGAGATTGTTGGGGGTTGAATTTAGTTTAGGTCGAACATGTTCGTTTGGAGGCATCTGAAAACGGTAAAAAGATAACCCAATTCTAATGAAGAATCAAATACAAAACTTAAAAATCATCAATAAAATCAGGGGCGAATACAATTACGTTTCAGGAACAAGATACTCTATCTCTCCATCCGATGTCGTAATCTCTACCCGACAGTGGGGGAGGGATGAAATAAAAATCTTGCCATACCGCTTCTTCAGGATTCGGGAGTCGAGAATTGTTACAATCCCGACATCCGAAGTTGAACGGAGTAAACGTCCGACACCTTGCCGGAATTTCAGCACCGCTTCCGGAAGTGTATACTCCATAAAGGAATTACCGCCGCGCCGTGCGATGACCTCGAGCCTCGCTTCGATGAGCGGATGGTTCGGAACGGAGAAGGGAAGACGCGTGATGATGACATGCTCGAGCGCCTCGCCCGGTACGTCGATCCCCTGCCAGAAACTATCCAACCCAAATAACACAGAATGAATATCCCGCTTGAATTCCTGAAGAAGCTCATGCCGCTGCATATCCTGTCCCTGCACAAGCAGTTTGATTCCTCTTGACGCAAGCTCGTTTTCAAGCTGCTGCGCCATCGAGCGCATGAGAGCAGTGCTTGTGAACAGAACGAGCGCTTTCCCTTTTGAACGGTCGATGCTCTGAAGAATTTCCTGCGGCAACGCGAAAGGAAAACCTTCGGTGTCCGGTTCGGGAATGTCGGTGGAAATGCAAAGCCTCATTTGTGCGTTATGGTCGAACGGTGAATCGAGAATCAACCCATCGACTCCCACGCCGCCAATCCGCCGCTGAAAATAATCGAGAGAATTGTTCACCGCAAGCGTCGCGCTCGTCATGATGACGGACGTATCATCACGAAATAATTTCGGCCCGATACTTTCGGCAACATCAACAGGCGAAGCGCAGAGCGTAATGTTTCCGGTTCTTCCCGGCATCAACTCGACCCAGTACGTAAATCCGGATTCTGTTTGTTCGAGGAATTCCGCGATAAGAACTTTCGCCTCCCAGACATAACGCCGCGCTGCTGCAACTTCTTTCTGTTCCGATTCCCTGAGAGTTTTCTCAATCTTCTCAGCCTCCCGTTCAAGCCGCTGTAATGCGCCGGTGAGAGTATCGTCTATTATATGGGGGCGGCGAATGCGAAACTCGCGGGCGTTGGAGTTCTGTGAGAGTACGACGCTGCGCATTGTTTCAAAGAACTCTAACGCAACCGCTTCCGTGTCCTCGCATAACGTGCGGAGGCTTTTCTTCTGCTTCGAGAACAATCCTTTTTTTGTTTTTGGATTGTACAGCTTGTGGATGGCAGCAAGGACCTGATATCGCGAAAGGTTTTTTCCGATTCCCATTCCGGCAACCGATTCAACCGTGTGCGCTTCATCGAAAATGACAAAGTCGTTGGGGAAGATAAACTGTTCCTCTGTTCCTTGCAGCGCCATGAGTGTAAAGAACAATGCATGATTCATGATCACAACGTTGGCGCTTCGGACCCGTTCTTTTGCTTGTTGAAAGAAACATGCAAAGCCGCACGCCGTCGAGCTGCATATTCCTTTCTCCGAACAGACCATATCCCACACATTGGATTGAGGGGTAAAGCCCAGATTCTCCATGTCGCCATCTATTGTATGGTGCGACCATTCCTCGATACGACGAAGATGGTTATGCTCATCCTCATTAAAGAGCGAACCGGTGGATGCCAACACTCGCTGCAAGCGCGTTGTGCAGAGGTAGTTCCGCCTTCCCTTTAGGACAACCGCATGGACTTCCTTTGCGCCGAGAATGCCGCGGGCGATTGTTATGTCTTTTCGGAACAACTGTTCCTGCAGGTTCTTCGTGTGTGTGGTGATGATGGCTTTGCGCTTCTCATTCCGTGCATAAAGAATTGCGGGAATCAGATATGCAAGAGATTTACCAACGCCGGTGGGCGCCTCAACGATCAGATGCCTGCGGGCTTCGAGCGCTTCAGCGACTGCGACAGCCATCTTCCTCTGCTGCGGACGGTATTCGAATTCACGAAGGTGGGAGAGTGCGCCACTTTCAGAAAAGATATTATCAACTGTTTCGACGAGGGGAGTCATCAGAGGAAAGATAATTTTATTGCAACGGGGCGGATACGCATTTATTTTTTGGGTAGAGGTAAAACTGCCATGTCAAAATACAAAAAGGGGGCGAAGCAATCTAATGGAGTACGCTCAAACACGGCCGGAGTTCAATCTGAGCTGTTGTCGACTACTCGGCGACAGGCGGTGAGCTTAGTGGAGGACGAAGTATAGTTGAACGTGCAGGATAGTGGAAGCCGCGGATCGCAATGATATGAAACTGAGTTGTTCATCAGCCTGTTAATGGAGTGTTGCAATGGAATAGCAGAATAAGGTATATTTGCGCAACGAAACGAATGAAGGAAGTAGAGAATGAGTGATTTAGATGTGCTTGAAAAAGATTTGCGCAAACGCGTTCGTAATTTTGATGCGAAATATTCACGGGCGCAAGCTCGCCTCAATGTTGCACTGGAAATTACCAAGGAGCGGGAGCGCGCGGGCCTTTCACAAAAGCAGCTTGCCACCAAGCTCAAAACAACCCAATCGGTAATATCAAGAATTGAAAGCGGAAGGCAGAACGTTTCCCTTGAACTTTTACAGCGTCTCGCCGAGGCATTCGGAAAGCGGCGCGTAGAGGTGATGTTTCGGTGATTCCTGCTGATCGGAACTATTGAGGATAACGGCTACAACGCCAGCGCCGTCTTCACCAACGCGTCTTGCTCAGCCTGATGAACTTTCAATGAGCCGGTTGCGGTTGCCGCGCTCGCACTCCGACCGACGTACGAAACTTTCTGTCCCGCCTGCAATACGGCAGTGAAATATTCCTGAACGAATGTCCACGCGCCCATGTTCTTCGGCTCCT
Source organism: Bacteroidota bacterium (assembly GCA_038247945.1). GTDB lineage: Bacteria > Bacteroidota > Ignavibacteria > UBA10030 > UBA6906 > CAADGV01. The sequence continues at coordinate 5,320 of JBBRUI010000216.1, forward strand.
CCTGGGTCCAGACAATCTCTTGTGCGTTCGCGTATTTCTTCAGCAGCGTTTCCACTTGATCCGAAGCGAATGGATAAAATTGTTCGAGCCGTGCGATTGCAATTGCCGTCGTCGGATGCAGTGCCTTCTCCGCCAGCAGATCGTAATACACTTTGCCGCTGCAAAAGATCAGCCGCTTCACACCTGCAGGATTTACAACCGCGGGATCATCGATCAGCTCATTGAACTTCCCGTTCACAAAATCATCGGGGGACGAAATTGCTTTCGGGTGTCGCAATAAACTTTTCGGAGTCATGATAACGAGTGGCTTTCGGCGGTTGTCGCGCATTTGACGGCGAAGAACATGAAAATATTGTGCTGGCGTCGAGCAGTTAACCACCTGCATGTTTTCTTCAGCGCAGAGTTGCAAAAAGCGCTCAAGTCGTGCGCTTGAATGTTCAGGTCCCTGGCCTTCATACCCATGCGGCAGAAGTAGCACAAGGTCGCACGGCTCCATCCACTTTGCTTCAGAGCCTGCAAGGAACTGATCGATAATCACCTGCGCGCCATTGACGAAGTCGCCAAACTGAGCTTCCCACAAAACCAGCGCGAGAGGATCCGCGACACTGTAGCCAAACTCGAAACCGAGAACAGCCGCCTCGGAAAGAAGACTATCATACACTGCGAATGGCGCCTGGCCTTCATGCACGTGATTGAGCGGAACATATTCCGCCCCGCTGTTCGCATCCGACAATACAAGATGCCGTTGACTGAACGTGCCGCGGCCGCTGTCCTGACCGCTTAACCGCACCGGCGTTCCTTCAACGACAAGTGAACCAAACGCCAGAGCTTCCGCAAACGACCAATCAATTTTCGTATTTCCCTCCAACAACATTGCTCGCTCGTCGAGGATGCGCTGGAGTTTTGGATTTATGGTGAACCCATCGGGCAAATGCGTGAGCGCCTTTGTTATTTCATGCAATCGTTCGATGCTCACCGCTGTTGCACTGCTGGGCTGAGCGTTTGCAAGTTCCTCTGAACTAACGGCGAGCGGAACCTCAGGTTTGAAATGCATCTCTCGCTTCTTGGATGCTTCGAATGCACGTTCATAGCGATGCTTTGTTTCCTCATTGATGGCATCGACTTCTTCCTGCGTGAGTACTTTTTGGCGGACCAACAGTTCCGCATACAATTGCCGGATAGAGGGATGCTGTTTGATCTTCTTATACAGAAGAGGCTGCGTGTAGCTCGGCTCGTCTCCTTCGTTGTGCCCGTGACGACGGAAACAAAACATATCGATAACAACATCACGTTTGAAACGACGACGGTATTCATAGGCGAGCTTTGCAACACGCACACATGCGTCAGGATCGTCGCCGTTCACATGGAAGATCGGTGCCTGCACCATCTTTGCAACGTCGGTGCAATACGGCGTCGACCGCGCATCATCGGGCGAAGTCGTAAACCCGATTTGATTGTTGATGATGAGATGAATCGTCCCGCCCGTCCGGTAGCCGTTGAGCTGCGAGAGATTCAGCGTTTCTGCAATTGTGCCTTGTCCCGCAAACGCCGCATCGCCATGAATTAGTATGGGGATGATCTGCTGATGTTCACGGTCGTGCAGACGGTCCTGCTTCGCCCGCACGATGCCTTCAACAACAGAATTCACCGCTTCAAGATGGCTGGGGTTCGGCGCTACAGACACAATAATTTCTTTTCCGGTTGGCGTCCGATGGCGACCTTTTGCGCCAAGGTGATACTTTACGTCCCCTGACCCTTGCGTGGTGCTCGGATCCACGTAACCCTCGAATTCTGAAAAAAGTTTGGCGAGAGACTTGCCGATTGTGTTTGCAAGAATATTCAGCCGGCCGCGGTGTGCCATGCCGATGACAACTTCCCGGACGTTGACTTCCGCCGCATCATCCAGAAGCACGTCAAGAATTGCCATCATGGTTTCGCCGCCTTCAAGAGAGAAACGCTTGTGGCCGATGAATTTTGTGTGAAGGAATTTTTCCAGCCCCTCTGCGGCAGCTAATTTTTTCAGAATCTGTTTTCTCAATTCGTTGGTGAGAGGATGCCGGTTACGGAACGGTTCCATCTTTTCCTGCAGCCACAGCTTCTGCGCAGGATCCTGAATGTTCATGTACTCAACGCCAATGGTGCCGCAATATGTCTCGCGCAGGATGTCGAGAATTTCCCGAAGTGTCGCCCGCGGTTCGATGGCAAGTCCGCCGGTGATGAACTCCCGTTCCAAATCCCAGATAGTCAATCCATACGAAGACGGATCGAGCTCAGGGTGATGATGAGGTTCGTTGACCAGCGGATCGAGATGCGCGAGCAAATGTCCGCGTACGCGGTATGCGTTGATAAGCTGAAGAACACGCGCTTGCTTTTCGATGTACGCTTCTGTCTGGCTTGCGCCCGCAGCCATCGGGTGCTGATCGGTTTGCCATCGCACAGGCTCGTACGGTATCTTAAGATCGGCGAACACCTGATCGTAGAAGCGATCCTCGCCAAGAAGCAGCGAGTGAACAC
>JBBRUI010000217.1:0-7792 GCA_038247945.1 Bacteroidota bacterium
GATGTATCCGAGTTCAACATTATGGGAACGCAAGTCCGCGGCTACCGCTCGCCCGACGCCCCGAGCATCTGGCTGCGTGATCATTCCGACATGATGCGCGGCGCCAAATACTGGGAACGTGACCTTCAGAGTGTCATCAACCATTTTGCGGAAACGCAAACAGCCCGCGGCTGGATATTCGATTATTTCACGATGACGCCGGAGAAAGTTCCGTGCGAAAAAGAAAACTGGGCGAAATATGTCCGCGTGCCCGTCGAAGCGGACGTTGAATACCGTTTTGTGAAAGCAATCCATCTCGCATGGCAGGCGACCGGAGATGATGAGTGGCTAAAGCGGATGATGCCGCACATGGAGGCGGCGCTGGTATATGTACTGACGGATGAATGGCGTTGGGATAAAAAACACAAGCTGGTGAAGCGAGGCTACTCGATTGATACATGGGATTTCGATTACACGGCGGGTCGTCATGACTGGTTGAATTTTCAGATCAACGAGCACACGTTCTGGGGCATCATGCATGGCGACAACTCCGGTTACTACGAAGCCTTCATGCAGATGAGCGGCTTCTACGCGCATTTGAAAAACCGGAAGCGCGCTGGGTACTGGCAGAAATTCGCAGAAGCGTTTCGCAAGCGCGCCAACAAAGTCTGTTACAACGGACGCTTCTACACGCATCAGGTTCCGTTGGTGCCGGTAACAATCGAGGGAGTAGATACGGACAGTCAGCTCAGCCTCAGCAATGCGATGGACATCAACCGCGGCATGGCTACGCATGAGATGGCGGTAAGTATTCTTCGGGAATATCGGCGCCGCGAAGAATCCACGAAGTCGTTTGCATCGTGGTTCAGCATCGACCCGCCATTTCCTGCCGGAATGTTTGGCGATGAAAAAATTGTACAGGGCATGTACTGCAATGGCGGCATCATGCCGCTGGTCGGTGGCGAAATTGCGCGTGCAGCATTCGAGCACGGCATGGAAGAGTACGGTGTTGAGCAACTGCTCAAGTACGAAGCGCTGTCCGTTAACGACGAATCGTACCTGTGGTATTTTCCCAGCGGAGAACATGCGACGCTGGAAACGAGCACGAGTCCGGATGCATCTCCGACAGACGGATGGGGCTCGTCATCGATGCTTTATGCATTGATAGAAGGATTGGCGGGAATTGTCGACCGGTATAAATTATATCAAAAAGTGTCTCTCTCGCCGCGTTGGATTGCAGCAGGCAGAGATGAAGTGCATGTGGGTGTTTCGTACGGTGCTTCAAGCGCTGCCTTTGAATATACGTTTGCGCACGACGACGGAAAGAAATCGATTGAACTGATGCTCAAGGGCAATGCGTCCGTCGACTTACATTTCCTTCTCCCTAAAGGGAGGAAAGCGAGCAGCGTGAAGGTCAATGGAAAGAAAGTGAAACATAAGAATGTTCGTGTCGAGGAAAGTCCGTATGCCGACTCGTTTTTTGTGTTGAAGAAAAAAGCCCAAGTCCAAATAATCTATCAATAGCAATCTCCATTCAGCAGACTTCGTCCGAGGTTGATCATGAAAAGAAGAGACTTCCTTAAAACTCCCGGTCTCGGGGTTCTTGTTCCTACGGTTCTCGGCATAGCAGCGTTGCCGCGAGCGGCCGCGTTTAGCGCACCTCAAAGCCAGGAGACGCCAGCCGATAACTCCAGATTCAAACAGAATCTTCATCCTGACTATATCACCTACCAATCGGATGTTGAATATTTTCTTTTGGGCAACGGAGATATTCAAGCTGTTGTGCAATACTCTCCCCGGCAGGACGGGGAGAAGCCCCAATCTTTTCTGGGCCTCACACTCATGAGCTCAGAACATTTTGCGCGCAAGTGGAGCTCGTTTCTTTTTCATCCAGAAGCCGGTTTCGGGCGAACGATGGTCAGTGTTGTTCTCGACACGAAACAATACTCCGCCAACTGGGAAACATTCCAATCGATTGGCTGGAAGTATCCGGGCGGTGTGCCGACTGTAGTTCTTCGCTGGAATGCAGGTGCAGTGGAGATCGAAGAAGAATTCTTTGTCCCCGCAGAAGGCGGAATACTCTTCAGGCGCGTGACGGCAAAGAACAACGGAGCGATGGCCATCCCGCTGAGAGTGAACCTTGCTCTCGTTCCCAACTTTGCTCTCTTCGACGATATCTTTACAGAGGAACGCTCTGTGAACGGCCATGGATTTTCGCAGGTACGCTTGTTGACGGACGAACAAAACGTCACGACGTCGTTCCGCTACTACATGTCCGTTGATAAAGGAACGCTCGCACCGGCTCATTCGCTGCAGACACAATTTACGTACGCAATTGGAGGGGACGAATGGAAGCTGGAGAAGAGTTTTTCCGTTACGCAGAAAAAAGCTTCAGAGTACTGGAACGGGAAGACGCAGCTTCGAACCGGCAATGTATCGCTCGATCACTTGTTCAACATTTCAAAATCAGGACTGAAGGCAAACATTGCGCGCAGCGGCAAGCGCGACTCCGGCATCTGGATGTACAATATGGAATGGGTGCGGGATGATTCGATGATGGTGATTGGATTGGTGAAGGCGGGTTTCGCGGAGGAAGCGAAAACTATTCTCACCAAGATGTTGGAAAAATCCGTTGGCTTCGACGGCAGAACAATTGAATCGAGCCGCTGGTTCGGACATGACTATACTGAACTCGATCAGAACGGACAGTTGCTGTATGCGGTGTGGCAATATCTTTGTTGGACAGGCGATGAAAAATTCGTCCGCAAGTATTGGCCGAAGCTGAAACTTGTTGCTGATTTTCCTCTGCAGGATATTTTCTGGAACAAAACTGCGGGTCTGTTGAGGAACAAGCGCGAATACTGGGAGCGAAATGATTCCTTCGGCTTCACGGATGGGTTCGAGATGGTGTATCAGTTCTGGGTTATCCTTGGACTCGAAAAAATTATCGAGCTTGCTGAAAAACTTGGGGACAAGAAATCCATCGCTCGTTGGCAGGATGCAGCCGGGAAGTTGAAATCTGCAATGCTGGATGATCCGAAATATCGCTTCATCGAAGACGGACACTTTATCAAGCGAAGAAGCTTAAACGGAGAATGGCAACGCTATGTTATTCCACCCAACAGAAAAAGCATGCCTCCCGATTCCCCCCTTGCAACAGAGGAGAAGCCTTCGTGCGACCCGGACACGGGAGAAGTGCATCCCATTATCTTCGGGATGATCGACCCATCAGGTGAACTTGCGCGCAAGACGCTGGATTGGGTTGAGACATTATGGAATCAACGATGGTCCACGGGCGGCTACGCGCGCTACGATGTGTCAAGCGAACCCGATCCGCCCGCGCCCTGGCCGATTGCGTCGTTGTTTATGGCGCGTGCGTACGCCGAAGCACGCAATTCGGAAAAAGTCTGGCGCGTGGTAAACTGGCTGACCTCAGTGAACGGTGGCAAGTCCGGCGGATTCTTTGAGCGCTACGGTCCGGGCATTACTCCACCGGCACCTCCCGTAGGTATCGTTGGGTGGGCATGGGCGGAGATTGTATCGTTGCTGCTTGAGAACGTTATGGGCGTTCGCCCCGGACTCGACGCGCTTGTGATCCGTCCAAATCTCCTGACTGGTTTAAATGAAATGAATGCAAGTTTTTCTGTTCGCGGCATTGCTGTAAATTTATCTCTGAAGAAAGCCGTTGGTGAACCATCAGTTCGTGTGAATAATAAACCGGGTGTATTGAAGAACGGAGTGCTCGAACTTAAGTATCCGTCGCGCGGTTCACTGAAAATTGAAATGAACGTCTGAGTGCGACATTGGAGCAGGAGGCGGGAGCGAAGGTGAAGAATCGGGTAGCCATCTGTGTTGTAATCCTTTCCTTTTACGGATGCCGCGATGGGCAGGAACCCCTGACAGCGTTGGACAAGCTTAAGGCGACTATTGTGTTCACTGTTGTTGTCGGGCAAACGAATGGAGTGCCGTCAACCGAAATTTTTCTTGCATCACCGGATGGGCGCCTCGCGAAGGTATCGCAAGCCTCGCCATGTTTCAATCGGAATCCGGCTGTGAGTCCTGACGGTGGCAAAGTTGTATATGTTTCGTGCAGTTCTCCCTACGGCGAGGATTTGTTCCGCGTGACGACAGATGCGATGCAAACACAAAACATAACGCGTGCACCGGACTTTGAAGACCATCCGCTATGGTCGCCGGATGGCTCTCGCATAGCCTATGAAAGTGTAAGTGGCGGCAATCGTGGGATTGTGGTAATGGATAGCGGAGGTCGGCAATTTACGCGGATCGCTCATCCGTCGGAGAATCTCACGCTCGGCAACTGGTCGCCTAATGGGAATGCGCTCGTTTATTCCGCGCACGGTCAGGATTCAACTGTAGGACAAATATTTACAGTTCAAGTGGGGACGCTGGCGATTGCTCAACTGACATCCGGGCCAGGTCTCAAAGCGCATCCCGCTTGGTCGAGAGGAGGAACCAGGATTGCATATGTTCGAACAGGAAGAATACGGATCATGAATGCAAACGGCTTCGGGGATACGTCCCTGATTTTTTCACCTGATTCAGTAACGGGACATATCAATTGGTCATCGCAGGATGCATGGCTTATCTTTGAAGCCCGAAGCTCCGGCAGAACCGACGTATACCGAATCTCTGGAGAGGGAACCACGAAGGCGAACCTCACCGGGAATTCTCATCCTGGTTCGAGTCCGGCATTGTCGTCCGACGACAGAAATATTGCATATGTAGCTGATCTGGCCGGACTCACCAAAATCTATCTTATGGCACCCGACGGCTCTGAGATGAGGCCGTTGACGACATTCACCGTTAACGAATTTCAACCGGCATGGAAGAAATGAAATCTGTTAACGTCTTCGACATTTCTGTTATCTTCGCATACTTCCTCGTCATGCTGGCGATCGGCATTTACTTCGTGCGGATAAATAAAGGCGGGAAGGACTACTTCACCGGTGGCGGCATGGTGCCATGGTGGATGTCCGGGATTTCGCTGTACATGGGAAATTTCAGCGCCTGGATTTTTACAGGCGCGGCGGGCTTTGCCTATGCGACCGGTTTGTTCACGATGTTGTATTTTTGCGTCGGCATTATCGCGTACATCGTGGGAACAAAACTCAACGCTGTACGCTGGCGCCGGACCCGTTCTATATCGCCACTCGAGTACACCCACACACGATTTAACATTCCGACTCAGCAATTCCTAAGCTGGGTGGTTGCAACGAACTTTACGCTTTCAGGGGGCGTTCAGCTTGCATCAACGTGCAAGCTTCTGGCGCCTGTGATCGGGTTCGATATTTCGTTTACGGTTCTCCTCATCGGCACGGTGATCCTCATCTATACCTTCCTCGGCGGTATGTGGGCGGATTCGGTAATGGATGTCGTGCAGTGGACGATTCTCCTGAGCATAACATTTCTCGTCATGCCGCTCAGCCTTCAATTGATAGGCGGTGTTGATGGTTTGCTTGAAAAACTGCCGCCGATTACATTCGACCATACATACAACGGCGTCCGTTACACCGAACACTGGCTGCTCGGTATTCTGATAATAAGCATCACCGGGTTTGCGTCGGGCGGGAGACAATTTTATTCGGTGAAGGATGAGAAGAGTGCGCGGCGCGTTGGATACTTTGCCGCTTGCCTCGCATTATCCGTCCCGCTGCTATTCGGCATTCCACCGCTGGTTGCCAAAGTCTATTGGCCCGATCTTGCGCAGGTGGATTTCTTCCGCCCGTTTCTCGATAAGAATCCGCAAGATCTTGTCTTCATCGGGCTGGTGATGAAACTTCTGCCGCACGGACTTATCGGACTCTTCATTGCGGCAATGCTTGGTGCAACGATGACTACGCTCAGTTCGGTATTCAATTTCGTTTCGTCGATCTACACACGCGATATCTACCTTGGGCTGTTCCACACACAGCTCTCTGATGAAAGGATGCTAAAGGTTGGAAGGATGGCATCGCTCGTTGTGGGCTTGATCGTGATCGGGCTTGCGACATTCTTCGTGAACAGCAAATTCGGGATCTTCAATCTCATGCAGGCATTCTTCACGCTGCTGAATATTCCTGTGACAGTTCCGTTGGCGTTCGGTTTGATAAACCGCAAAGTACCGCGTTGGTCAGCACTCGGTGCAATTACATGGGGATTGATTGTCGGTGCAACGACCCGGTATGTGCTTGGCTGGGATATCGGTCCGCAGGTGTATCTTGCTTTTACGATGACGCTCGGAATTTTCACCACCGCGCATTACACTGCCCGGATGTATAAAACCAACAAGCCACTGCTTGCCTTAACCAGTGCAGCGGTCACGGTTGCTACGTATGCCTTGTTCTCGAATACCATGAATGTTGAATACGAAACCTGGCGTGCAACTCTTTCGGTTGCCTCATCGATTGCACTTGGCGCATCGCTGTTTGCGTTTGCGCGCTTGTTCGCGCAACAGTCAGAGGAGGATACCCGTGTGGTTGCAGAATTTTTCCGAAAGGTCGACACTCCCATTGATGTCGCGCGCGAAGTGTACGGCGGCGGGAAGCGTCAGGTTTCAACAATGCCTCTTGTCGGGAAAGCTGTGATTGTCATGGGCGGGCTTGTAAGTCTTGTTACGCTCACCGGCTTGACACCGGGAGAGGTAAAACTTGTGGCTATCCTCTCCGGTACTCTGGTTCTATTTGGGGCTGCCATGTGGTTCTTCGGAAAGCGTAGCGAGGCAAAGTTTGAAGCAGAACGGGCGTTATTTACCACTGCGGCAACGGACGAACAAACAAAGATTTAAACCGGCATATAGTTATGCAAAAAAATAATTCAAAAGGGATTGTATGAAATCGGTCAACGTCTACGATTATGCCGTCATTGGGGCATACTTTGTTTTTATGCTTGCCATCGGTCTGTATTTTATGAAGGTCAACAAAGGAGGGAAAGAATACTTCACGGGCGGAAGCATGATTCCGTGGTGGGTCTCGGGCATGACACTTTATATGGCGAACTTCAGCGCATGGACGTTTACGGGCGCGGCCGGTTTCGCGTACACAACCGGATGGTTTGCAATTCTTTACTTCTGCACATGGTCGATATCGTATTTTGTCGGGTCGCAGCTCACGGCTGCAAAATGGCGGCGGACGCGTTCGATTTCTCCGGTTGAATACACATACACCCGATTTAATTTTACGACGCAGCAGTTTCTCAGTCTCGTCATCTCGTTGAACTTTACTCTCTCTGCCGGCGTACAGCTTGCCGCAACGTGCAAGTTGCTTGCGCCGGTGATGGGCCTCGACATTACAATGGTTACGCTGGTCACCGGAATCGTCATTCTCCTCTACACCTTCATGGGTGGGTTGTGGGCGGTTTCTATCACGGACGTTGTGCAGGGAGTGATCTTGCTGAGTATAACGTTCATCATCTTGCCGCAAGCTCTGGGTCTTGTCGGGGGGATTGAAAACCTGGTCAATGCGGTACCGCCCCTGTCGTTCGATCATTTATATAACGGCGTTCACTACACACAACATTGGCTGATTGGAATTTTCATCATCATGTGTCTCGGAACAGCAGCGGGTGCAGCCCAACGGTTCTACAGTGTAAAAGATGAGCGCGACGCCAAGCGCGTGGGGAAGATGGCCGGCTTCCTTTTTCTTACTGTTCCTTTTGTTTTCGGAGTTCCGCCCCTCGTTGCGCATGTTATTTGGCCCGATCTCTCTCAAGTTGAATTCTTCAAACCGTACATTGGAAAAAATCCTCAGGACCTCGTCTTCATCGCACTGTGCCTGAAACTGCTGCCGAATGGGCTCATTGGCGTCTTCCTTGCTGC
>JBBRUI010000218.1:0-7765 GCA_038247945.1 Bacteroidota bacterium
AACCGTCGGAGCGCACGGCTTCATTGAACGTCTCACAAATGGCTACGATGCGGAAGTGAAGGAGCGGGGCGCAACCCTTTCCGTCGGTCAGAAGCAACTTATTTCGTTTGCAAGGGCACTGGCATTCAATCCGCGGATCCTTGTGCTCGACGAAGCAACATCCAGCGTCGATACGGAGACCGAGCTGCTGATCCAATCTGCGATACGAAAATTATTACAGGGCAGAACATCCATCGTCATTGCTCATCGCCTCTCGACAATCCAAACCGCAGATAAGATCATCGTCATGCACAAAGGCGAAATCCGTGAGATGGGAAAACACCAGCAACTGCTTGCACTGGGCGGAATCTATCACACGCTCTATCAATTGCAGTATAAGGAACAGGAAGTCGCACCGGGGAACTGAGTTTTGTGGGAACGGTCGTTCTTGCAACTCTCCTCATGGTTGAGTATTATAAAACAGAATTTCCCCTTCAGTTTTTCCTATCATAAAAGCACGCAGTTGTAATTAATTGCAAGGAATCTATGGATCCGAATCGTCAAGCCGCTTCGAAATTCATGACGTTGGAGCGTCATATTATTGAAGAGGAAAATAAATACCCGCATGCAACCGGTGAATTCTCGGGACTGCTTCACTCCATGTCGCTCGCAGTAAAACTTGTCTGGCGCGAAGTAACCAAAGCCGGCCTCGTCAATATCCTTGGCAAAACAGACAGGATGAATGTTACAGGTGATGAAGTAAAGAAGCTGGATGAGTTCGCCGACGAAACAATTTATAGAGCGATGGATCACGGCGGACATTTGTGCGTAATGGCTTCGGAAGAAAACGAAGACCTGTTGCAAATTCCCGACCAATACAACCACGGAAAATACGTTCTCCTCTATGATCCTCTGGATGGCTCCGGAAATATAGATGCGAACATTACCGTCGGAACGATTTTCTCTGTGCTGAAACGTGTGACAGAATCGGGCAAGGGAACAATGGAGGACGTATTGCAACCCGGCTACAAACAGGTTGCCGCCGGTTATGCATTGTTCAGCTCCAGCATGATGTTCGTCTATTCAACGGGACACGGTGTGCACGGGTTTACGCTCGACCCTTCAGTAGGAGAATTTCTTCTCTCGCATGAGAATATCAGAATGCCCACCCGTGGCTCCATCTACGCGGTCAATGAGGGAAACTATAACAAATGGGATCCGCGTATGCGGCAATACATCGACTGGTTGAAAACAGAAGACAAAGCCGATTCCCGTCCTTACTCTCTTCGCTACATTGGCTCGCTCGTCGCGGATGTTCATCGCACGCTGCTGTATGGCGGCATTTACTGTTATCCGGGCGACAGCAAAAATCCAAACGGCAAGCTGCGTTTAATGTACGAGAACAATCCGCTCGCATTCATCGTGGAGAACGCGGGCGGCGCCGCATCGGACGGGAAGATGCGAATCATGGATATCGAACCGAGCAAGTTGCATCAGAAATCCCCGCTCTTCATCGGCAGCCTGGATGACGTACGAATTGCAGAAGAGTTTATGAACGACAAGCGTTAAACAATTCCCCCAACAAAAAACCCCGGCCTTTCAGTCGGGGTTTCACTTCTCCGGTTATCCGGCAATCTACAAACTCTTCATCCTTACCTGTGCACGCTTCGTCAACGGACTGGTCGGATACAGCGAGATCAGTTTTTGAAATGCCTTCTTTGCCTGTGCTTTATTTCCCTGTGCAAGATACGCGTTCCCGATCATCAGTTGGGCATCGTCGCCTTTTTCTGAATCCGCAATGCCAGTCGCTTTCTGGAAGGAAGCGATTGCTTCATCATACTTCTTCATTGCAAAATATGATTCGCCGATCCAGAAATGACAGTTATCGACAAGGTCGTTGCTCACACCGCCATTAAGCAGCTCATTGAACTCTTCGATCGCTCCCTGATAATCGCGGCCACGAAATTTTCCCAGCGCAGTTTCGTATGCCGCGGGCATGGATGATTTTTTTGTCATCGTACCCGCGGGCGCGGGGGATACAGGTTTTGTTATCGCAGGCTCCGCCGGTTTCGACTGCGCTTCTGTCAACCGCATATTCAGATTTTTATTCTCCGCCTGTACCGCCTCAAGCTGTTGGCTCAAGCGTCGGTTTTCATTTGTAAGACTATCAACACGATATTCAAGGCGGGCGGTCATTGAAACGGGCGGACCGCTCATCCAGTCATCGTCAGCCGTTCCTTGTTGCGCAGTTCCGCAGCCCGTAAACGCTAGTATGTTGTACGCGATCGCGCCGAGCAGTGTGCTGCGCCGTAATCGGATAACAAGGGATTGCATCATGAAGGACTCCTAAGATCAGATGGGTACAAGTGGGGCTTAAAAAACACGATAAAAGGTATCAAACCATGCAAGTAAAGTCAAGCTACTGTGGCGGGCGGTAATGTCTCAGTTTGAGAGTGTCATTCCGAATCGCTCTTGTTCGGAATCTATAATGCGCAATCTGAAGATAGATGCTGAGCAAAAGCATCTCAGCATGACAACCAAATTTCAATGTGAGACACCACCCGGCGGGAGGAGCGTAGTCTTCAAATGCCTGGCGACTTTCCGGCAGATTTCCATCGCCGCTCCATCGGGCACGCCGTCGATGTGTTTGGATTGGAGTCGCATATCGCAAATGTCGTTCACGTAATCTACCGTAACAAACTTTCCTTCCGATGACACGGCAATCTCTGTTGAAAAAAAATCGAGCTTGCATACTTCGTAGATTCTTTTTGTGATGGTGATGAGAGGACGAAGGTGGAATGCCGTCATGTCATTTTTGGTGATGACTGAATAGATGTGGGTTTCATCGTCCCACCAGCAGGGAATTACATTTCCGAACACCGCAAAGATTCTGAACCACCCTTTCTTTCCGTTCAGCGGCGCGGGAATTATCTTTTCCTGCAACAGATACTTGTCGTTCTTATGGTGCTGCCGGGTCTCGATTACATCTTTGAGCGATGCTGCGTTCAACACTACTCCGATGCCGCCGCCGGTGGTATTCGCCGGCTTGACAATGAACGGCCATTTCAGTTTCGCAATGTCGGTCAGGCGAAGTTCAATCTCTTTCTTTTTTGTGTAGGGAGAAATAATAACGGAGAAGGGAACCTCAATCCCTTTTTCAACAAATTCCAGATGCATTGTTGCCTTGTCAATTGCATTATGAACCAGATCGGGATGGTTGATGAAGTAGCCGGGCATCTTCTTCATCAGCCGCGCGAGCGGCACAAACTTCTCGTCGCCGTCGCCCGCCCGGTCGAGAAATGCGCCGAAGCGGATTTCTCCTTTCTGCAGTTTCCGTATTGTCTCGTTCACGTTGTGGTGCGAGATGGAATACGAGAACATCCGGTGTGACTGAACCTGGCGCTCCAGCATGGAAATAAAATCGGTATCGAATTCCCAATCCCACGCAATGCCAAGATGATAATACTCGTTCATAGCCCTCTGTAAAGGTGTAGGAGTATAACGTCGATCATGAACTTGTGCAACTGGTATTGCGGGCAAGTCGCTTGCTCAAAAGAAAAAGGCGAACCTGAATCAGGTCCGCCTTTGTATTTTCCAGAAGGGTTGCTTACAGCGTCACGCCCAGCGAAACCGGGATATACGTACTCGTCGCTCCCTTGGTAAATATCCACGTGTATCGCGCTTCAAGGTAAAGCTTCACAACAACAAGGTTTAGATCTGCCCCTAAACCAAAGTTAGCAGAAAAATTCGTTTCTGCTTTCCCGCCGGGAATAGCACCGAATTGAAGCGTCGGATGTTTGATCGTAACATCGCTTGAGCTAACGCTCGCCAATCCTATTCCGCCGGTTACATATGGTGAGATGATTGGAATAGGAAACGGGTTGACTTTTGCGCTTGCATGAACGGAAAGGATACTCAGGCGTCCCCCATCGACTGTATATTGAGAGGCTGCCGATCCGCCATTCGCAGCCACAAGAAGATCTTTGAACTTATCCTGATTAAGTCCGAATGTTATATAATCTCCCTGCAATCGGAAAGCAATCAAGAGGGGAAGACTGAAATCAACGTGAACCCCGCCGCCGAATCCGAATCCATACAGCTCTTTCGCTGGCCCATCTAAGTTGATATTAGCGCCCGTTGCCTGAACGCCAAATCCAATCGGTCCCGCTGCATATGTAGCGGTCGAGAAAATGCACACAATACCGGCTATGAGTAAAAGCTTTTTCATGATTACTCCTTTTGTTATTGTTAGGATGTTGGTTGGGTGATGTGAGTGAGATATCAGATTGAACTATTTACTAAAACGTAACGCCAATCGTTACGGGCACGTATGTGCTTGTTTGATTATCAGTAAGAATCCATGTGTACTTCACTTCAAGAAACAAATCTACGCCCAGCTTGAAGTCAACTCCCGCTCCGATATTGAACGACGTTTTTGTTTCAGATGAGAACGAGGGAAAGCTTTTCGTCGGCTGGCCCTGATAGATCACTTTTGTTTCGTCCGCACTAATACGCGCAAGACCGATTCCGCCGGTAAGATACGGGGAAATAATCGGAATGGGAAGCACCCCCATCTTTGCATTCACGTTACCGGAAAAAATAGAAACCCTTCCCCCATCCAGGGAAAATTGCGAAGCCGCGGAACCGACAAGCGCCGCCAGCGCAGCCCGATATTTGTCATTGTCCGGAGAAAAAGTAAAATAATCTCCCGAGACCCTGATCCCTAGTGTCACGAAGCTGATATCGACATGCGCGCCGCCTCCATATCCGCCGCCGTACACGTCTTTCAGCGGAGATGTTCCGTTCACCGAGGGACCCGGCAGGTTGAGGTTCGTAAAATTTGCGTGAACACCAAACGCCAACGAAGGCCCGATAGGTCCAAGCTGGGCAAACGCGGGAGTAGCAAACACGAGCGCAAAGCAAATCAATAATTTTTTCATTCTGCCTCCATAGATCTTCAGGTTTTCTGTTGTTTCTTTTTTGCCGCAGGAAATAAAATGTTGTTCAGAATAAGCCGGTAGCCCGGCGAGTTTTTATGCAGCGATAAATCTGTCGGAGGATCGCCGACCGCATGTTGGTAATCTTCGGGATCGTGGCCGCCATAAAAGGTAAACGTGCCGCGTCCGAAATTGCCGTGCAGGTAGCGAACCTGATCCAACCCTTGCTTCTCTCCGAGAATCGTAATCGTATTCTTGATCGTGCTCTTTTTAAAATTCGTTGTCTGCCCCAGAAATGCTTTAATCACGTTCACATGATTCTGTGTGAGCATGGTCGGCACGGGATCGAACTTGGCCGAAAATTCAAACAGCGTGAAATAATCCGTTTCGGGATTTTGCAAGCCGAGCAGATCGCTCGGCGGCTGGTCAATATCGGAATACTCATAGCGCAACGGATTCTTTTCCAACGTGAAATTGGTAAACGCCAGTGTCTTTGAAAAATCCAAACGCTGCTGGGCATTCGCATCCGGCGGATCACCATCATACATCACGTCGCAGATATCTGTGTTCTCGGCAGCAAGCGCAATGTCGTACGTATCAGTTGCAGAACACATCGCGAACATGAATCCGCCGTTTGCAATGTAGTCTTTGATTTTTCGTGCCACGGCTTTCTTCAGCTCGGATACTTTTCGGAAGCCAAGTTTCTTCGCTTCCTTCTCCAGCGTCACCTGTTGTTCAATGTACCAGCTCGCCTGCGCGAACGACGCGTAGAATTTTCCGTACTGCCCGGTGAAGTCTTCGTGATGCAAATGCAGCCAATCGTACTCGTGCAGCTTGTCCGTCATGACTTCCGTATCCCACAGCTTGTCGTATTTGATCTCGGCATACTCCAGCGCAAGCGTCACCGCATCATCCCACGGCTGAAAACCCGGCGGCACATACACTGCAACCTTCGGTGCTTTCTCCAGCCGAACGACATCCATATTGTTGTCCTCAGCCTGAACTTCGGAATAAATCTGCGCTGCATCCGCGGGGGTGATTTGCGTAAAGGACACGCCACGAATCCTGCACTCGCCCGCAACGACTTCATGGTTATCGATCATGAACGACCCGCCGCGGTAATTCAACAGCCAATCGATTTCAATTCCCTTTGTTAACGCCCAGTAGGCAATGCCATACGCCTTCAAATGATCTGTCTGAGACAAATCCATCGGGATGAGAACTTTGGATTGAGGATAAAGAAATGAGAAAGGCAAAACGAAAAAGGCAAAAAGGATTTTGAATTTCAATCTAAACCTCATAACGAATCTCCCCTCAACTCACGAATTCTTTTTCTTGCCTTGTCGATCAACAGCGACTGCGGATAATCTGACAGAAGTTTTTCGTAGGACGTAATCGCTTTCGGTTTATCATTCAGCCGATAATCATACAACTCTGCCACGCTGAACTGCGCCTTGTCGAGTGCGATACTGCTCTCTTTAAACCGGGTAAGAAGCCTGTCATAGGTTGTCAACGCTTCGGTATAGAGCCTGACTCTCGTTAACCACGAAGCAATCTTCATCAGCCCGTCATCCACGAACAATGCTTGGGGATTTTTGTCGATGACGTTTTGCAGAATAGATACGGCCTCGGTGTATTTCTTTTGGCGGGCAAGAAAATCGGCTCTGGCAAATTCCTTCAACGGCGCCTCAGCGGTCAGAGAATTCTCCTGAAGGAACGATCGAAGAAGAATGGCATCATTCGTAAAGTCCGCCTTCACATTTGTGCTGATATTATCGAGCAGCGTGATGGCTTCCTTTACATTGCCGCCAAAATACGCAAGCTCGGCAAGGCGGTATGTCGCCTCGTCCTGTTGGTCGGGAGTCGCATTCTGCACAGCAACAACTTTCCGGAAGCGTTCCGTTGCTCTTGCTGTGTCTCCTTTTGCGGTGAGAACTTCCCCGATCTTGAGCATAACATCGAGCTGAACGGGATTGTTTGCCGGAAGGAATTTTTCCACACTTTGAAAAGAAGCCAGCGCCCCATCGAGATCAAAATATTTTTCCATCTGGATTGAACCAATCTGGTAGTACGAGCGCGCAGCAAATTCCGTGTTCGGATATTCAACAATAATCTTTCTGAAATAATCGATTGCCGTGGCATAGCGTGAATTGGATTCCGGAACGTTTTCCGAAGCTGCCATAGTTTCGTGCAGAGTATCCGATTGAACACTCAGTTCTTTCATTGCGAGTGCGTACCCGAACTTTGCATACGGCAAACGCTGGGCCGCAAGCGGAAGATCGATTGCCTCCTGATATGCACGGGCTGCAACGGAGTATGCCCCTTCTTTGTATGCCCGTTCAGCGAATGAATATATTTCCGCACCCTGCGCGTTCGACGACTTGTCAATCTTCTTGTACACATCAAATGCATCGTCGAACCTTTTCCCCTCCATCAACAACCACCCCAGCAAACGATGCAAGCCCGAATCGTCCGAGCGCTTGTGGGCCGAGAGAACTACTTCTATCGCTGCATTGCGAGCCTCTTCTTTTCCCGTAAACTGTGACATACGGGATTGAACATAGCCGAGTTGCGTTGGGGCTTGTCCGAGGTACCGGAGAAACTCCGTTGTCGCTCCCGCATAATCCATCGTTATCGAAAGAAGCTGCGCGAGATCGAGAGTGAAAAGATTCGGATCGCCTGTTTCTTTCCGGCCCCGGCGATAAAGTTCGGCAGCTTTTTCGAGGAGCCGATTTTCGAGAAGTGAGTTGGCAACAAGGCGATAGACGTTTGCATTGGTCCGGTCGGCGGCAACGGCGCGGTCCCATGAAACGTATGCTTCTTTTTCTTTCCCTGATTGATACTGAGCG
>JBBRUI010000219.1:0-7717 GCA_038247945.1 Bacteroidota bacterium
CTTCGAACAAGACATGTTGTAGCTCTTTGAAACGCGTTGACCGTCGTCGGTGGAGGAAATGGGTGATGTGGTCGTCGATTGTTTTCATCCAGGAAGGCACACTACGCAGAACAATAATGTCGAACTTCTACTTCAGCACCATTCTGTGCAGCCTGCTCAGCTTGCTTCAAGAGTTGGGCTCCCGCCTTTGCATCGACATACGCTTCGCCACAATTCGGACACTCTCGAGTGGGGACATGCTTGAAAACAATAACAGCACCGTCGCGATTGAACGTCACTGTGTTACCCGCAACCGGCTCTGCTTGTTTACAGATTACACAGGTCATCATGTTTTCTCCTTCTTGTGCTTCTATGATGGGAGCGGAGTTCTTGCACTCAAGAAAGGTTGCTGAGTGAAAATACACAAATCATGTTTCAATGTCACCATTCAAAGCCCGGCACACTAAACTGAGTAATATCCCAACCGCCATACTCACTCCGTCTCAATTGAAGACTGGCGACTCCCGAATGCGAAATCTCTTTGATGCCATCCGCCATCAAACCATTCCACTCAACGTCTGCTTCTGCCGTTGCGATATCCCCGTCAATAGTACAGCGAATGTTCTCAATGGATTTGTTCATGAACAACAATACGGTTTCGTAAAAACGATTGATTTGCTTCATCACCTGGTCAAGAGTCGCCGGCTGCCCATTTTCGTTGCAGACGCCGGTCTTCGCTAAATGATGTTTGAAAAATTCGGGTTCTTTTTCCAAAAGGAAACCCAAGAAGTGATGCGTAATATCCTGAATATCCAACTCATCGTTCGGATGAAACTCTTCGTAAATATATCGGTGGTGCATTCCCGGAATTCGCATGTCACTTATCTCTTCGTCCAGAAATTCCTCTGTGATGAACCGGTATTTTTCTTCCAGCGGCGTTGGCGCGAGAAAATCCAGAATGACTTCATGCTCAAGCATGAGTTCGACCAACCTCTCAAGCTCCTCATCCAACTTCTCTGGAGGAATCTCAGTGAGGGGAACGATAGACGGATTGCCGATGAACTCGCGTACCGTTACAGCTTTTGCGTGTTCAAACTGCTGCTCGAACCGATCGATGTAGTTCAGCCATTGCCCTTCAATTTCCGGCGGAGCTTTGGATTCTCCTTTCGAGAAGTCCATCCCGTATTTCTCTTCGAGCTCACGCTTCTTCGATTCGTTGAGTGCGCGCTGGATACGGTCGTCATTACTCTCATTTTCGTTCGTCATGGCTTTCGCCTTTCTTTTGACGTTCGTTTGTGTACGCGATATCATTCTCCTCGCACCAGTTCTTAGCAAACTCCTCGTATGCTTCGTCACGAAATCCGTACCAGTCATCCATCAGACCATAAGTTTCTGCAAAGTCTCTAAACCTTCCGAAAGCTCCCTTCCCCCGGATGCCACGAAGGAACAAATTTCTAGTTTTTTCATCTTCGATGGAAAGACAAAAATCCTCCATCATGCTATACTCGTGAATGTCTAATTTTCCGGGAAGGCGAATGTACCCATCGGTTTCGTTGATACGTTTCGCAAGCTCAATGCCTTCCCTTTCCCACTCCGGGTAATCGTCCAAGAGTACATCGTCTTCCGCTGCAGCAAACATCTCGTCTGTAACGCCCACAAGCTCACCGGTCGGCTTGTGAAGAAATCCATGGTAGCCTTCACTCTGCACTTGCAATTCCTGCGCAAGCTCTTTCAAGTTTACTTTGGCAAGTTTCATGCGCCTATATCTGCAAAAATTGGACTGAGCACACACTAAGGATGCGGGCGAAAACTCCCAAAAACATTTCCACAGAGAACTCAGAATACGAAGGTCACGAGATAAGTTTAGTTAAGTTTTTCTCAAGAAAGGCTCTGAGTTCTTTTCCCGAAACTCCGCGTTCTCTGTGATCAAATTCTTTTCTTATGGGTCTTCAACCGCCCTTCCCGATTCAATCGCGAGCCGCCCTCAGTCAGAATAGCAACCCTTTCACCCAAACAACGCCACCACGTCTTCCTTCGTCAAAGACTTCATGAACCCGCTGTCTGTCGCGATAATGCTCTTGACAAGAGCCCGTTTCTTTTCCTGCAAGGCGAGAATTTTTTCTTCAACGCTTTCACGCGTGATCAGCTTGTAAGCGAAGACCTGTTTCGTTTGCCCGATCCGATGAGTCCGGTCCGTCGCCTGCATCTCGACTGCGGGGTTCCACCATGGATCGTAGTGGATGACGTAATCGGCGGCAGTCAGGTTCAGTCCGGTCCCTCCTGCTTTCAAACTTATCAGAAACACTTTAACACTTTCATCGTCCTGAAATCTTTCAACACGCTCGCGACGGTTGGTGGTGCTGCCGTCGAGATATTCGTACACAATCTTTTGCTCATCGCAATGCCGCCGCAGGATCGTCAGCATTTTCACGAACTGGGAGAACACCAGCACCTTGTGGCCTTCCGCCAGTATATCGCCAAGCATTTCGCTGAACGCCTCGAACTTTCCCGCTGAGCCTTGATAGTTTGCATCCACAAGAAGCGGATGGCAGCAAACTTGCCGCAGCCGCATCAACCCTTCGAGCACTTTTATTTTGCTCTTCTGAAAGCCGACTGTTTCGATGCTCTTCAAAATCGATTCGCGGAAATACTGCCGCCAATGTTCATACGCACGCCGCTGATCTGCATCCATATCGCAATAGACCGTCGACTCGACCTTCGGCGGAAGCTCGGTCGCCACGAGTTCTTTCGTCCGGCGCAGAATGAACGGGAAGATAAGCTGCTTCAGCGCGGAAGCGGTTGGCTCATCGCCGAATTTCTCAATTGGCTTCGCATAGTTTTCGGAGAACGCCCGTTCGCTGCCGAGCATTCCGGGATTGAGAAATGCAAATTGCGACCAGAGTTCATTCAGGTTATTTTCCACCGGCGTGCCCGAAAGTGCCAGGCGGTGGCGGGCATTCAGGTTGCGGACTGCCTGTGCATTGACTGAAACCGGATTCTTGATGTTCTGTGATTCATCAAGCACCGCGTACAAAAACTCCTGCTTCTTCAGCACTGCAATATCACGACGCATCACGCCGTAACTCGTAACAACAATCTGGTACTCATCGAACGAATCGTGATGTTGCTTGCGGTCGAGTCCGGTATAAATCAGCGTTCGCAGTGTCGGAGTGAATCGTTCGATTTCCTTCTGCCAGTTGAACAATGGCGATGTCGGAACAACGATCAGCGTTGGCAGCGTTTCGCCTTCTTCATAAATTTTTTGCAGATGAGCCAGTGTCTGCACCGTTTTGCCGAGTCCCATATCGTCCGCAAGAATTCCCCCAACGCCAAACTCCCGCAGAAAGTTCAGCCAATCATACCCCGCTTTCTGATAGGGGCGCAACTCGCCGTGGAATAATTTCGGAAGCCTTAACTTTTTGATAGTCGTAAATGTTTCAAGACGCTTGCGCATCTCTTCAAACTTCTCATCGCTCAGAAACTCGTCGGCGCCGGAGGCGAGATCGTTCAGCAACCCGAGATGCGTACGCGACAGTTTAAGAGAATCCTTCTCCGACTCGCCCAGTGCAAGAGCACGCCGGAACTTCTTCACCCATTGTTCGGGCAGAACGCCAAACGTTCCGTCATCCAATTTTACAAATTGATCATTGAGTTTGATGGCGTCGAGGAACGATTTAAACGAGAGTGCACTGCCTGCAAACTTCACTTCAACGGAGAGATCGAACCAATCTATTCCCGATGACACACGCAACCCGACTTTGGGCCGCTCGCCGCGCAGCCGATGCTTCTTCAGGTTTTCCTGGCCGAAGATTTCGAATCCTTTATTTCTCAGCGCCGGGAGTTTCGTGAGGAGCCATTCCAATGGATGAATTCCGGGAAAATACTGTTTCGATCCGTCGCTCCGCATATACGACGTTAGTGAAGTCTCGGTGAGCTTCCTCGTCATTTCCAATTCAAGATCGAGGTTGCGATGGACGTATACGAAGCTCGTCCCATCTGCAAGAAGTTCTTGCGAAGATGTCTTGTGGTCGATTGCGCTGCTGGAAAGTTCACGCACTTCCACTGTGTCGTACACAAACCGCAGTTCGACGTTCAACTTGTCATTCAATTCGCTGATGTACATACGCGGCTTCGGATCGGCGTCAACGGTTTTTATCGAAGACAATTCAGAACGGACTTTGAATTTCCTCACCAACCGGGGAAGAACTTCCTCCATAAATTCTGAACGATCGGTCGGCGGGACAACGACGTTTTGTCTGGACTTCACCATCACTGCAAAGTCAGCGGAACTTACATCTGTAACACGAACGACGTTGTTATCGAACAAAACCCAGAGCGTGTCAATCGAAAGAATAACCATATCCACCGGGAGTGCATGGATCTTCCCCTGCCATTCAAGTTCAGGCTGGAGCGAAAGGCTGCCATCGGAAGTTTCGCTCACGCCCAGCTTGGCGCGGGCAGGCTCGGCACTGACGTAGAGTCGACGAAATGTGTAGTTCGATTGATGGGCGAGATACAGTTCCTTGTTCACGAGCAGATTCAGCATGTCGCCCATAATCTTATCGTTCGTTCCCTCTACGAGGCCGTAGGCCCACGAATGATCATCATCGGAATGTTCCGGCAGCGCATCAGTCGGCGCATCGGGAATGAAATTGAAGAACCCTTTTTCTGTCTGCTCGATAATGACACGGTCGAGAAAATCAAAATGAGGATCTGCGTAGAGGTCGTATCGTTTCAGCAGCGTTCCTTGCCCGTCGAAACCATCTCTGGAAATTTTCAGCTTGACGGGATAAAGATACCGGCGTTTGTCCACGATCTTCAGACTGTACACCAATCGCCACGCCGGCTCGGATTTTTCTTCCACAATTTCTGTCTCTGAAGGCGCGATGAGCTTGCGGATATCCTGCACCCACGTGGTTGCTCTTTCCTCGCGCCGTGTTTGCTGTACCTGTTGCGGTGCGTATTCCAATCTCGCGTTGTTGTACAACGTGGCGAGCATGGTCGCAATGATGTGCTTGCACTTTCCTTCCCACTGAAAAGGACATGTACACGTAGCCTCAAATCCGGATGCATCGCTGTGCAGCTCAACAGTAAAAAAATCCGAGCCGTCAACTGTTGCCCGAATAAAATTGCCTGTAACGGTTTCAAGATGTACACGACCGGCATGAAAGTATGCCCGTCCCCGCGCAACGGTCTCCGCGGAAGCCGATTCATCGATCAGTTTAAGCGTAATATCCATTCAGTTCCGGTTGAAGAAAAAAGAAAGCCTCCCCGCAAGATACGGAGAGGCTCTCACAAATACGAGGATAATTGAGGTTTACTTTTCTCTCTTTTCAAACTTCATTGCCGCGGAATTCATGCAATAGCGCAAACCTGTAGGCTTCGGTCCGTCATCGAACACGTGGCCAAGATGTGCATCGCAACGGGCGCAGAGAATTTCCGAACGTTCCATCAACAAGCTGCGGTCAGTTTCCTGCTTCACGTTCTCGCTTGCAATCGGTTGGTAAAAACTCGGCCAGCCTGTTCCCGATTCGAACTTCGTGTCCGAAGAAAACAAATCTGTTCCGCAGCAGACGCATTTGTACACACCCTTCTCATGGTTGTCCCAATACTTGCCGGAAAACGAGCGCTCAGTTCCCTTTTTCCGCGTCACATCATACTCAAGGGGCGAGAGTTGCTTCTTCCACTCCGCATCGCTCTTGACAATTTTTTCTGTCATAATATATCCTTTCTTTTCTGCCGAGTAGAGTTTCAATTTAGGTTCCGATGCGATCAGCGTCGTTGCGCACAAGAGGCTTACCGCTGCCATCCAGATTAATCGTTTCATACACTTCTCCGTTTTATCAAACCTTCTTTGTTTCCAACAATACGAAGAAACGCGGCCGATGGTTTTACTCTAAGGCAGCTAAATCTTTTCCAACTCCTCTACCGTTCGCTCGTTGGTGAGATTTCCCGTGTTCAATGTCGAGCCCGGCTCAAAGAGCATCACCCAAACTTCCTCTGCAGCAACCGGCTTATGTTCAACTCCCCGCGGGACGACAAACATCTCGCCTTCATTCAACACAACATCGCCATCCCGTAGCTTCATGGTCAACGTTCCCTTCACGACATAGAAGAGTTCATCCTCGATCTCATGATGATGCCAGACGAATTCGCCTTTTACCTTCGCAAGCTTCACGGCTTGTCCGTTCAACTCCGCAATTACTTTCGGCTGCCAGTGCTCGTCGAACAGACTAAACTTTTGTTTGAGGTTTATCTTTTCCATGCATGCCTTTGCTCTGGCCCTACGGGTTTTGAGGTTCGGGGTTTGAGAATAATTGTCCTTACTCTAACCCCTAACCTCAAACCTCAGTTTTCCAGCTTTGCATCCATCGTAATCTTGGCGTTCAGCGATTTTGAAATCGGGCAATTTACTTTTGCATCCTCGGCGCATTCGGCGAATTTCTCTGCGGTAATACCCGGGACTTTAGCCTTGAGTTCCAGATGAACTTCGGTTATTGAACCCTTCTCAGTATCAAAATTAACACTCGCAGCAGTCGTGAGGGTATCGGCAGTGAAGCCCGCTTTGCCCAGCACGAAACCCACCTTCATTGTAAAACATCCCGCATGTGCCGCGGCTACAAGCTCCTCTGGGTTCGTGCCGATGCCGTTCTCAAATCGCGAGCCTGCCGAGTATTGTGTTTCCTTGAGCACGCCGCTTTGCGTGGAGAGTTTTCCTTTGCCTTCTTTGCCCGATCCGTTCCATACTGCTGTTGCTGTGCGTTTCATGGTAATTCCTTCTTGAATGATTTTATGGGAGATGGTTTGATGAATGCGTACAAATCTATCAACAATGGATTAAGGTTTTAGGTTCAGCAATGCAACAAAATCAGACGGTTGTCCGAAGAACTCCAAACTTTTCATTAACACCCGACTTCAGTCGGGTGAAAATCAAACCAACCCTAAACCTTGCAACCGTTTCAACGGTTCCCCATCAAGATTGATGCGGAACAGATGAGAACAGCCGTTCTTAGTGAAACCAGCACAATAGTCCTTTAACAAATATTCGAACCCACTCAACGTCGCCTTACTCAATTGAGATGACAAATCAGAAAATATACGCGATCACAAAAACCCCGATCATCGTAAACCTCATTATGTCATTCTAAGTCCCGCTGTTTTCAAACGGGATGAAGAATCCAGTCCAGTGTCGACACTGGATTCTTCACTTCGTTCAGAATGACAAATTATAGGAGATAACACTTTATCAACAGACTCTTAGGGCTTTTTTATTGTTTGTAAATATTATCGTATAACTTAGCCATACCTCTGAAAATCAAATTCTCATCAAATATTGATTCTGGGAAATCGCTCGCTAATAACCGTTGAATTTTGCCACCATAACCACCTGTAAAATAAATTGAAGGGTTTTCGATATGGTCATATTTAATAATGTTTTCAATAATTAGCTTGATAGCTCCAGCAACCCCGACAATTACTCCTAAGCTAATTGCAGAGGGGGTGTCGTTGCCACAACCTTCAGGTAGAAAATGAAATTTGTGAAATCCTAACTTTTCTGAAATCTGTGCAAGTGAATTCTTTTGAGTATATGCACCAGCAAAAATTGCACCACCGAGAGCTTTGTATTTGTAATCAAGCACGTTAACAGTTATTGCTGTACCACAATCAATCGAAATAATAGGAGGGTCTTTATATGCTGTTGCACCAATCATGCCGAGCCAGCGGTCAATGCCAATAC
>JBBRUI010000220.1:0-7711 GCA_038247945.1 Bacteroidota bacterium
GGCGGTTCTTCCAGAGTTTTCAAGATTGTATTCGATGCTTCCGGAGCCATCTCATCGGCATTGGAGATGATGAAAATTCTTTTGCCGTCATATAACGTCGTCATCGCTGATTCACGCCTGACCTCGCGAATACTGCTGATCTTTATTGTGTTCGCCCGCGGAATGTTGATGCGATGATAGGGATTTTCTCCCTTTAGTTTGTATTGCTCCTGTATTGCCTGTATGTCGGCAGCAGCAACTTTATCAAGCGGCCCATCTTCAGCCTTTTCATTCTTGCCGGTCGGCAGGGCTGTTATCAGTTTCACATCCGGATGTTGAAGCGAGTGCATTTTGAGGCACGAGGGACATTCGCCGCACGCCTCTTCTTGGTTTTTTGTGCAATGAATGGTTCGGGCGAGTTCAAGAGCCACGGCGTCTTTTCCAACCCCCTCATTGCCGACAAAGAGATACGCGTGCGGAAGCCGCTTGCTGCGGATTGCGCCCAGCAAAATGTTCTTCACTCTTCGTTGTCCCAGAACGCGACTCCACATATCAGCACCCCTTAAAACGCATGTCCAATTCCGAAATGGATTATCCCTTCACGCAAGGTTTGGCCAAACAATTTCCGCTGGGTAATCCACTGACGACCTGCCGCATCGCCGCCCGGATTATACACACGGAACCCATAATCAATTCTGAACGGACCGAAAAAAGTATCGTAGCGAATTCCAAATCCAGCCGCCAATGCAATCGTGCGCAGCTGAACATTTCTTGCTTCAGGCCATACCGTTCCGAAATCGAAAAACAATACTGTCCATATTTTATCGAATAAATTATCCTTCAGACTTTGAAAAATATTTGTCCGCAGTTCAATGCTTCCTTCGAACAAGACATTCCCGCCAAATTGTGGATTACCGGTCGAGCTTAGATCGCGGGAACTCCAGCCGCGAATACTGCCGCCACCGCCTGCGTAGAACCGGTTTGTCTGTGGAATCGCCCGTGCTGTGTCGCTACGGCTTTCTCCGTACTTTTCTTCAAATCCCGCACGAAGTTTAAGCGCAAAAATTGAAAAACGTCGATTATTGGTCAGATCGGAATACCAACGCCCTATAAGGTTCAGCCGATAAAATTGTGTGAATGGACGCTTGACCCATCCCAGGTCTCTGAGCACGAGAGGCAACAGTCCAGACTCCTCAACCGTCAGAGCGTGAATAAATCCTTTTGACGGCGAGAAAATGTCATTCGTCATGTCACGCTGAATGGTGAATGAGACTATCGAATTGAATTGCTCTTTTTGTGCAGCAAGGTCGCGCAACTGCCGAAGAGTTTCGCCATCTGTTGAATCGATGACAATGTTCCGCCTTCTATCCAACTGAATATACTGCTGGGTCAATTCGAGATACGCCGTGGTAAATTCAGCTACCCGCTGGGAGAACCCGAATTTATTTTGAAAGATTGTAGAAAGATAAAGTTTCTGTTTATCGCGAATGTATGAAAGCGACCACGAGCCCCGTATGTTATTTGTGAATATGTACGGCTGCAGCAATTCAAACGTTACGTCAACGTTCGCTACCGCATCCGTTTCAAGCTTGAAGAAATCGGGAAACTCTCCGAGTGTTGCAGTCCGGAAGCGCACACGTGCAGAAGCTGTGCGAGCTCCGCCAAAAAAATTCCTGTTGGAATAACCGAGTCCAACTCCCAGATTAAAATTAAGGTTTTCGTCGCTCAAAGAAACTTCCGGGGCGAGTTCATGTTTGTCCTTAGGCCGCAGGCGAACTCTGCTGTCGACTGTTATCGAATCCGATTCCTGTGCCGGCACTTGAATGGTGACGCGGGCGAGATCAAAAATCCCTGTGCGGTTCAGATTCCGTTCACTGGACTTCAGTGCATAGGTGCTGTAGATATTTCCCGGCTCATAATCCAACTGGCGGAGAACATCAACGGAATCGATGTCCTTCCTGGTCGAATCCAGTTCATTGATGATGTCGATTGCGCCGAAGCGATAACGCCGGTTGGGAGCGAAAAATAGAACGACTGAATAATTTCCGGTGCTTGTGTAATACCGGGCCCATGAGCTCTCCCGCACAAATGCGGCTTTCGCATAGCCTTCGTTATTGAGGATAACAATCAATCGCTTCAGTTCTTCTTCGAGCACAACCTTGTTGTAATAGTCACCTTTTTCAATCTTCGCTCCCGATTGGCGTGCCTCATGAACAACTTCGGGAACATTGATGATGCCGCGGTACTCGAGGGTATCAATGATCGACCGGTATCCTTCAGTAATATTGATGTCGATCTCTACGGAGGATTTGTCAGGCTTATGCGTGATGAGCGAATCGACTTTGACTTGCTGGAAACCATGATCTCTATAATGTTGGCGAATACGATTCAGGTCCTCGCCCAACGTAAAAGGATCGAGATATTCGTTGGGACGTCCCAGCGATTCGAACCAGCCATGCAACGTCTTGCTGAGAAAGCCCGGCGTTTCACGTATCTGAATAAGGTCTCGCAGTTCGCTGGTGCTGAATGTTTCGTTCCCGTCGAAACCGATCGACCGGATTTCGAATACAGATACTTGACTTTGAACAGGCGAGGACCGGGCACTTGGTCCAACGACATACGCCGCGACAATCAGTGGTAAAACAGATTTTTTAAGAACCGACATCATGTTCTTGTCCTTAGATATCTGTGCCACCAAAACAAAAAACCCATCCCGATATGTCGTGATGGGTTGAACCCGTATTCGAACTCATAGGCATTCATGAAGTGCACTTACTCCATGAAATCAATACTCTCCCTCATCCTCAAAGAAAAAATCTTCGTCGGTTGGATAATCGGGCCAAATCTCTTCCATACTTTCGTACGGCTCTTCACTGTCTTCGAGCTCCTGAAGATTTTCAGCCACTTCAACTGGCGCCCCCGTGCGAACCGCATAATCTATTAACTCGTCCTTGCTCGCGGGCCAGGGGGCATCATCCAGGTACGACGCCAATTCCATAGTCCAGATCAACGTTGACTCACATCCTTTCGTGAAGCTATGGGGTTATGGAATAAATTACTTTGCACTTGCGAGTTGGGTACGGTAGCGGGCGGCATCAACATTATCGAAGAAATAATCTACAGGGTTTTGCTTCCGTCCGTTCAGCCGTACTTCATAATGCAAGTGAGGTCCACTTACCAACCCTGAACGGCCTGTGCGGGCAATAAGTTCCCCGCGCCGTACTTTGCGGCCATCCCGCACCAAAATTTTAGAGAGGTGGGCATACAGGGTAGTATACCCGTAGCCATGGCTCAGTTCAACAACAGCACCGTAACCACTTTGAGTCTTTCCCGCAAAGTGAACAACGCCATCGCCCGCTGCATAGACGGGTGTTCCGACATCTATATTAATATCAAGACCGTCGTGCATTCGCCAAATGCCGAGCACCGGGTGGATACGCATGCCGAATCCATGCAGGGAGTATGGACCTTCGCATGGTTTAATGGCGGGAAGATGTTTGAAAAACTCTTTATTGAATTCGTATTGTTTGGTAATTTCAGCGTAACTTTTCTTTTGCAATTCAACTTCCCTCTCAAGTTGTGAGAGGGCATCGCTGGAAGTTGTAAGCAATTTGCTGGCATCCAGACTCAGGAAGGAAAACTCTGCCTTGTTTACAGAACCTCCGATGCCCGCCTGCTTTGTGTCGTTATCAATTTTCCCCAAATCCACCAAAAGGCGAAGCTGGTTATTCAAATTTACAAGTTCATCGATGCTGTTCTGTACGAAGGAAGTTTTTTGAGTGAGAGTACGAATTTGATCTTTTAGCAAGTTGTTCTCAGAGGCGAGCTCGGCGCTCTTCGACAGTTGCAAAGGATCTCCAAGAAAGAAATTGAGGAGAAACAACAGGCCGAAAAGGCCTACTCCTACGCAGACAGCAGCACAAGCAGCTTTCGCCTTGAAATACTTCACCGGATGATATCCGAGTGACGTATCCGAGAAATAGAAAAATTTTATTTTTTTAAACACAAACACCTCATGGAATACCTTTTATGCTTTCTTCGCCTGCCTCTCACACAAACATAATCGGTAGAATTTTGGGCGCCAATTAGTATTTTTAGTGCCTTGGGTTCGGAAAAGAACTGAAGGACAACTTCGAGGGTAATTACTTAAAGGGCAATGCCATGATAATTAATGTCACAGGCTTTGTCAAGGCATTTCTTTTCGGATTAGGCATTTTTAACGATTTAGCGACTTTTTAGTACGTCTCTTAGCTTACTCGAAGTCATGCTCGAAATAATTAATGGCTCTTCCTGCTTTCTTCTTCTTTTCAGCGATTTGGCCTTCCAGGCGTTTTGAGAACTCTTTGGCGGCGTCGTAGCCGTAATGGCGTAGGAGGTAATTCAACGCAATCACTTCAGTAATAACCGTGACATTCTTACCTGGGAAAATAGGAAGCCGGACATGAGGCAGCTCGACGTCAAGGATCGGAACGAGTAGATTATCCAATCCTGTTCGCGTGTAGTCCTGATTTGGCTTCCATTCCTCCAACTCCACAACAAGCTCAACCCTTTTTTGGAAGCGGATTGCCCGTATTCCGAACATGCTGCGGACGTCTAACAGTCCCAACCCCCGAATTTCCATGAAATGCTTTACGAGATCCGTGCCGGAACCCATAAGAATGCCTTCACCTTTCCGCGTCACGTTCACGACGTCGTCGGCAACAAGGCGGTGCCCTCGTTCAATGAGATCAAGAGCGATTTCGCTTTTCCCTATACCGGATCGTCCGATCAGCAAAACCCCGACTCCATACACATCAACGAACGAGCCATGCAATACTATTTGCGGGGCAAACTGGTCGTCGAGAAAATCTGCAATAAAGTACCCGATCTTCGTTGTCTCGAAAGGCGTTCCGAAAATTGGAATCCCTTTAGCTGCCGCCGCATCCAATAAATCCTTCTCAATCGTGTTTCCGTTCGTGAGGACCATACACGGAATTTTGAACTCAAGCAATGTAGTGAATGCTGTTTTTCGTTCGGCGGGCGGTAAGGAGTTCATGTAGTTGATTTCGGTATTTCCAATCATCTGCACACGGTCAAACGTGAAGAGATCAACATACCCCGCGAGCGCCAACCCGGGCCTGTGAAGATTCTTGTCCTTGATATGGTTATCAAACCCGTTATCCCCGTTCATCATCGCCAGCTTGAAACGTTCCCGATTCGTCTCAAAGAAAAATCCGACGGTAATGAATTTCTTTCTCGTCTCTCTATTTTTATCGATTTTCACAGCACGCTCCTTGCAGGTTTAGACCTTCTCGCGGATTGTACGGACTTTGGTCTTATCCTTCTCACGCAATTTGGATTTGTATTTTTTCAACTGGGTAGTGAGCTTGTCGATTGCGCCGTTGACTGATTTGACGTAGTCGTTCGTTTTTTCATGGGCGCTTAGATTATTCCCATAGACATGAAGATTGATTTCGGCCATTTTCAAACTGTTCACCCCGCGTTCATACGACAAAATGATCTCTGCGCGCAGTATGCCATCATACAACTTCTCCATTTTTTTTACTTCCTCCATCGCGTATTCCTTGATGTCCGGATGTGCCTTAAACCGTCGTGCCGTGAAATTGATATCCATAGTTCTGTTTCCTTTCCACAAATGGTTCTGTCTATGTTGCTTTTGGATGTGCTTGTGCATAAATCTTTTTGAGGCGTTCGACACTTACGTGAGTGTATATCTGAGTTGTCGACAAACTTTCGTGACCGAGAAGCTCTTTCACCGCACGTAAGTCAGCCCCACGGTCCAGCAAATGAGTTGCAAAACTGTGCCGCAACACGTGGGGACTTTTCTTCTTGATCTCTGAAACTTTTCCGATGTAGCCATTCATCAGCAGGTTGACACCTTTTGGGGAAAGCAGCTTCCCTCGTTTCGTGATAAATACAGTAAGGCCTTGTGTTTCATCGCGGTACCCCGGTTCGACTATTGCAGACCGGGCGGAGGCATATTCCTTAAGGGCAGCCGAAGCTTTACGCCCCAGCGGCACGATTCGCTGTTTGCTTCCCTTTCCCGTCACTTTAATGGTTCCATCATGAAAATCAATATCCCGCCATTGAAGGTTTATCAATTCGCTCAATCTGATGCCTGTGCCGTAGAACGTTTCAAGTATGGCCCGATCACGGATCCCTTCAGGCTTCGTTACATCAGGCTGGGATAATAAATCTTCAATAACATTTTCAGACAGGACAGTCGGCAGCGACTTTGTTAGCCGCGGCGCCTGAATATTCAAGGCAGGGTTTGTTTCTACAACGTTTGTTTTTGTCAGATGACGAAAAAAAGTCTTCAGGCAGGCAAGCTTCCGTGCAATGCTGCGGCGGGAAAAATCCTGTTCAATCAAGTCGTTGAGAAAGGAACGGATCGTTATTCTGTCGATGAGCGTTAGTGAGAAAACCGTGTTGGAAAAATGACGGGAGAGAAATTCAGAGAACTGCCGGAGATCGTCTTCATACGAGGCAAGCGTATGGGGAGAGTAGTTGCGTTCCCCCCGCAGATGCTGCAGGAATTGAGTGATCTGTTCTTGCATCAATATAGTTGCCTGTTAACCTACCGCTTCGCTTACTTCTTCCCCGCCTGCCTCACTCGTGCTTTCTGGGCGTGCAGGTTTCGCAACTTCCGCTTTGCAATTCGGGCACAAAAGAAATTCTCCGCGAGTCTGGGTGTATTTCAGCACCATGTACGCGTTGCCACATGTATCGCATGGCCTGAGTATTGGTTTATCCCATGATGCAAAATCGCAATTCGGGTATCGCGAGCAGCCGTAGAATGATCGTTTCCGTTTGGTCTTTCGCTCAATCACATCCCCCTCTTTGCACTTCGGGCACTTAATCCCGATTCCAATGGGACGCGTGAACGTACACGTCGGATAATTTGAGCAGCCGAGGAACGCACCAAACTTTCCGCCTTTCACAATCATATCAGCGCTGCACACATCGCATTTAACGCCTACCACATGCTTAATCGCATCCTGATCTTCCTTGAGCGGGCGCGTATTCTTGCAAGTGGGATAACCCATGCACGCCATAAACCGGCCATTGCGCCCCCACTTGATGATCATCTTCTTGCCGCAAAGTTCGCACACTTCATCGGTTTCTTCCTGCAGAGATTTTTTGATTTCAGGCGCAGTCTTGTCGACAGCGGCAAGATCTCTCATGAACGGATGGTAGAAATCTTCCATGACCCGAACATAGGTTTGGTCGCCCGTTGCAATCGTCTCGAGCTCGTCCTCCATCTTTGCTGTAAACGACACGTTGATGATGTGGGGAAAGCTCTTCACGAGAATCCGGTTCACCGTCATACCCAAATCCGTTGGATACAACCGCCGCTCTTTCGACTCAACGTACTTTCGCGCCTGAATCGTATCAACAATCATTGCATACGTACTCGGCCGCCCGATACCCAGAGCTTCAAGTTCTTTGATGAGAGAACTGTCGGTGAACCGTCCCGGCGGTTTTGTAAAATGCTGGTTCGGAAAAAGATTTGTGAGAGACGCCCTGTCCCGTGCTTTCAGGTTTTCCGGAAGCTTCGATTTTGGATCTTCATCGCCTTGAGAATCTTTATCCGTATCGTCGATGATGTCATCGTATACTTGTAGAAAGCCCCGGAATTTCGGAATCGAATCAGTCGCCCGGAACAAATAGTCGCCACCTTGTACATCAACGGTTGTTTGCTCAAACACGGCGGGGTTCATCTGACACGCCA
>JBBRUI010000221.1:0-7706 GCA_038247945.1 Bacteroidota bacterium
CACGCTCGAAGCGCTTCGTTGTTCTTGACGCGCGCACAGCCGCGTAAGACCGAAGGCGAGAATATTCGCTCGGGTATTACTGTGTAACAAGCGCCGGCGAAAACGATCGGGCACCGGACCCGGTATTCATCACTTGAACTGGGTGTCGATCCAGGACGCAATGCGGGCAATTGCGACTCAGGTTATAGCTGCGCCTACTCTTCCAATATTTCATGGTCCTCCGAATCGACGCCGGTTGGAAAGGAAGTCTATCCGCGTTTGGTGTTTGAACGTTTGAGCGGGAGGCGAAGTACTTCACGAAAAAGTCTTTTCGGTCGCCCGACGGTTATCGTGGGCACAGGCCCTTCAGCGCAGGAAGTTCTTAAGAAGCTGCGTGCCCGTGTTGATGATGGATATGATGTGGTTGGCTTTATCGATACGAACCGGAAGCACATCGGAGAAAAAATTGCGGGCGTGGAAATCATCGGAAGTATCGATAACGTCGGCAAAGTAATTGCCGAACGAAAGGTGATTGAAGTTATCTTCTCAACGGATGGCCTTGCCTACACTGATATTCTTTCCGTGATCGCACGAAGCAACAATCGGAGCGTGAACTTCCGTCTCGTTCCCAATAGCCTGGAATCAATCATCGGCAAAACGCAGATTGACGATCTTGACACTCTTCCTTTTGTTGAGATTGAATACAACATCCACAAACCCGGCAACCGTTTTGCAAAACGAGTGTTTGATGTTAAGATTTCTCTTCTGGGTTTAATTCTCGTGTATCCATTTGTGAGAATGTTCTCTTCTGCTCTGCACGCAGGCAGTTTCTCCCGTAACGTACTCTTGCTTCCGCAGGTGTTTTTCGGTAGAATAAGCGTGGTCGGAAGGCCGCTTTCCGATCCGGATGCCTCAAACGAGGGATCGATGAGCGTGCAATCCTATCTTGGACCGAAAGGGCTTACGGGACTTGTTCAAATCAATCAGCGGACAGATTTGGGGTCTGAAGAAATTGAACGATACAAATTGTATTACGCGAAAAACCAATCGCTGATGCTGGATTTGGAGATCGTAATAAAATCGTTGTTGCAGCGAAAACGCAGGTAGCTATGGCAAAAGTCACGCTTGAATTTGAAAAGCCGATCAACGAGCTTGAGCAGAAGATCGAGGAGATGCGTAAGTATGCTGATAATCCTGCAATTGCGCTTGAGGTGGAGAAGATTGAAAAGCGGATGAACCATCTGCAGCGCAGTGTCTTCAGCGGACTCACGCGCTGGCAAAAGGTTCAGATCGCCCGGCATCCCGATCGTCCGTACACACTGGATTATATCGGCTTGATGACAACAGACTTCATCGAACTTCACGGCGACAGGACATTCAAAGACGACAAGGCAATCGTTGGAGGATTTGCAAAACTCGATTCGCTAAGTGTAATGATCATCGGGCACCAGAAGGGGAGAGATACAAAGTCGAATCTCTATCGCAACTTCGGAATGCCCAACCCGGAAGGTTACCGTAAGGCTCTTCGCCTGATGAAGCTTGCCGAGAAATTCAAAAAACCGGTGGTGACGCTGCTCGACACGCCGGGTGCTTTTCCTGGACTTGAAGCCGAAGAACGCGGTCAGGCTGAAGCCATTGCCCGCAACTTATATGAAATGTCGCATCTTAAAGTCCCGATTGTGGTTGTTGTCATTGGAGAGGGCGCATCGGGCGGGGCTTTGGGTCTGGGCGTTGGCGACAGGATTCTGATGTTGGAGAATAGCTGGTATTCAGTCATCTCGCCTGAATCATGCTCAAGCATTTTGTGGCGTAGCTGGAATTTTAAAGAGCAGGCGGCCGAAGCGTTGCAACTCACCGCGCCCGATTTGAAAAAGCAGGGCATCATTGATGAGATTGTGCCGGAGCCTCTTGGCGGTGCGCATCGTGACCACGCAAAAGCTGCGGCAATTTTGAAAACCTCGATACTGAACGAATTGAAAAATCTCTCCAAGCTAAAAAGCGACAAGCTCATCGAACGCCGGATAGAAAAATTTTCGAAGATGGGGGAATATTCCGGCTAATCTCAATCCTGAGCGTAGCGCCCGTCTGCCTTCTTAGAATCATGAGGCGGGCAGGAAGGATCTCGTTCTCGACAAAATATGCAACACTTCATGCGTTCTCATCCCGTTTCAACTAACTTTCAACAGAGTGCAGCGTTCTCGGGAAACAAGATTCTTCGCTTCGCTCAGAATGTAAAGACGTGATCAAACACACCACCGACATCCGCGTTCGCTACGCAGACACTGACCAGATGAAGTTCGTGTACTACGGAAAATATTTCGAGTACTTCGAGCAGGGTCGTTCGGACTTGATGCGCGAGATTGGTTTGCCCTACACGCAGATTGAAACGATGGGGCTGTTCCTTCCAGTTATTGAAGCGCACGCCAAATACAAACGAGCCGCAAAGTACGACGACCTTTTGCACGTAGTAACGTATTTTCGCGAGATGCCGATTGCGCGAGTGCGTATCGAGTATGAAGTGTACAAGGATGGCGAGAAGGATATGCACGCTGAAGGCTACACGATCCATACATTCATGAATTCCTCAACGGGCAAGCCCACGCGGGCGCCTGCACAATTCCTGGAAGCAATCGAAAAAGAAATGAAGGCATGATATGTTGAAGAAAGAACTGTTGGACATCCTTTGCTGTCCAAAATGTAAAGGCGATTTGAACTACGAGCCTGAGAAGAGTACACTCACGTGCAAACAATGCAGCAAAGTGTACCAGATCAAGAACGATATTCCAATCATGCTGGTGGACGAGGCGGCTTCCGGAGTGGGTGATGCTGCATAAGGTGCTGAATGACAGCCGGGTCGGGAGATTGATTGACCTTGCGTTGCTTGAAGATATCGGAATGGGGGATGTAACAAGTGAAGCGATTGTTTCCGATGCGCAGCTCGGACAGGCAGAATTTCTGTGTAAAGAAGATGGCATTATTGCGGGACTTGAAGTTGCCGCACTGGTGTTTGAATACTGCGACCACAGCATCACGGTTTCGCCGGTTGTGCATGACGGCCAGCTTGCAGGGAAGGGACATGTGATTGCGCGAATCGATGGAAGCGCCAAAAATATTTTGAAAGGCGAACGGACGGCGCTGAATTTTCTGCAGCGCATGAGCGGCATCGCGACCATCACCAAAAAATATGTCGATGCGGTTGCAGGAACGAACGCGAAGATCACCGATACGCGCAAAACGGTTCCCGGACTTCGCGTCCTTGATAAATGGGCTGTGCGATTGGGAGGGGGAGTGAACCACCGCTTCGGGCTTGATGATATGGTGTTGATCAAGGATAATCACATTGTCGCGGCAGGAAGCGTTACAAAGGCGGTTGAAATGTGCCGCACCTATCTTGAACAGCAGGGAATCAGCGCCAGGCTTGAAGTCGAGACGAAAAATCTGGCTGAAGTGAAGGAAGCGTTGGGCTGTGCAGGAATCCACCGGATTATGCTGGACAATTTTCCTATTGATACTATGCACACTGCCGTCGCGATGATCGCACAGAAACTTGAGGTTGAAGCCTCCGGTGGAGTGAATCTTGAAACCGTGCGGGCGATAGCGGAAACCGGTGTCGATTTTATTTCCGTCGGAGCTCTCACGCATTCGGTAAAGAATCTTGACATCTCCCTCGAACTGAATAATGTTCAATAACGAGTCTCGTCTTGAGTTACGTCCCAACTGTCCGCACTACATTGATGGTTTAGTTTTCGCCGCCTTCGAGCATGTTCGATAAAATCAAGTCGCTCGGCACCGACACTGCCATTTACGGAATCAGCACTGTTGTCGGTCGCTTTCTTACATTCCTTCTCACCCCCTTTTACACAAACGTTCTTCTTCCGGGCGAACTCGGCGTTGTTGCCACCGTGTACGCGTACCTTGCCTTCCTGAATGTTATATACGGCTACGGCATGGAAGCCGCTTTCATGCGGTACACGGCTTCGAAGGAAATCGGATCAAAGGAACAGAACTTCAGCATTCCTTTTTTGTCGGTGGCTGCCACCTCGTTGCTCTTTACGCTCGTTATCTTGTGGCAACGAGATTCGCTTGCGGTTATGGGCAGTGTTCCAATGGCCAACTCATCCATTATTACGTACAGCGGATGGATAGTATTGTTGGATGCGCTGGCCATTATTCCTTTCGCCTTGCTGCGGATGGAACGGAAAGCGAAAATGTTTGCTGCGCTTAAACTCTTTAACATCATTGCCACAGTTGTCCTCAATCTATTCTTCCTGCTGCACTTTCAATGGGGCGTGGAGGGAATTTTCCTCAGCAACCTCCTTGCGTCCGCGGGCACTCTTCTGCTGCTCGTTCCAACAATTGTGAAGAACCTGACGTTCGATTGGAACACAACGCTGTACAAGGCATTGCTGCACTTCAGCCTGCCGACCGTTCCGGCATACATTGCAACCATCATGATTCAGGTGATCAACCGTCCGATTCTTCTCTCGCTTACCGATGAGGCGACCGTCGGCATTTATCAGGCGGGTTACCGTCTTGGGATTTTTATGATGCTGATTGTTGCGATGTTTGATTTTGCGTGGCGGCCATTCTTCCTTTCGAATGCAAACGAACCCAACGCGAAGCAGATTTTTGCGCGGGTGCTTACGTATTTCTTCCTGCTGACGATGGGAGTTTTTCTTGTCGTGACGTTCTTCATCGAAGATATTGTGACCCTTCCCATTTATCACGGCAAATCCATTATCCATCCGCAATACTGGAGCGGATTGAAAATTGTTCCGGTCATATTGCTTTCGTATGTCTTTCTCGGAATCTCCAACACCATCGTGGCGGGTATTTACATCGAGAAACAGACAAGGAAGCTCCCGTTCATTACGTTCATCGGTGCAGGCGTAAACATCGGGGCTAACTATCTTCTCATTCCCCGTATGGGAATAATGGGCGCTGCGATTGCGACGCTGCTCAGTTATTCAATAATGACGATTGTCCTC
Source organism: Bacteroidota bacterium (assembly GCA_038247945.1). GTDB lineage: Bacteria > Bacteroidota > Ignavibacteria > UBA10030 > UBA6906 > CAADGV01. The sequence goes on from JBBRUI010000221.1 coordinate 4,968, forward strand.
TATCTCATCGTACAGAAGATCTACCCATTACGATATGAATGGGAAAGAATCGCGAAGATATCGATCTCTTCTGTTGTTGTTTTTCTTCTCTATCATTTTGTAGAGTTATCTGCCTTTGAGCTGGTGTGGAAGTTTGGCTTGCTTGCATTGTTTGCAGCATTGATGTATGCGATGAAATTCTTCGATGCATCGGAAATCTCTCGATTGGCAAGAGTATTCTCAAGGTCTCCCGGCAAAGATGTTCCCTTCCTTTAACAACTTCTATCTCTGCGGCATTTTTCCTTATCCCTCTTAGCAGGGTGATGAAAAACTCTTTTTGCTTGTCATTGCGAGCAGGCGTTTTCTGCCGAAGCAATCCCTTTTTTCTGCACGGATTCGAGATTGAGATTGCTTCGCTTCGCTGCTAATGACATAGCCAGTTGCAATCGAAAACACGCGTCACCCTGAGCGCAGACCCGACCGTTGCTCAGGTCGGGGCGGAGTCGAAGGGTGCTCAAAGCAGCCTTCTCCCAAAGGAATGCCTTCGGCAGACTCCGTTCGCCCAAAACGCTCACTCCGCTCAGGCTGACGATTATTGCTGTGTCATCACCTCAAATATCCACACCTGCTCTTTGGGGCGGTTTTGAAACTCGCAATGACTGTTACGCTCAGTTTTTCAGGAGCCTGTTAGGGAATGGCACGTCAACTCCATTCTTCATATCTTATTACAGATTAGCGAAAGGATTTGTTTGTGAAGAGTAAGTTTGATGCAACAAGGCCAATGGCAGTCGGCGGACAGGCTGTATTAGAAGGCGTGATGATGCGGGCGCCCGGAATGGTCGCTACGGCTGTACGCCGGGCAAATGGCGAGATTGTGGTGAAGAAGGAGCCGCAAGTTTCTCTCGCGGAGAAGTATCCGGTATTCAAGTTGCCGATTCTTCGTGGCGCGGTTGGCCTGATCGAGATGATGGTGATAGGAATTCGAACGCTGAATTATTCCGCCGAAGTCGCCATGCAGGATGCTGAGAAAGAAGCCGGCTCGAATGGTAACGGCCACACACCTAAACCTGTAACTCCGGCACGCGAAAAACTGAAACTCGGGCTGACAGTTTTATTTTCTTTGACTGTCGGGATTGCTGTATTCTTTGTAACGCCACTCGCAGTTACGACATTCTTCTTCGATGTCGAGCAGCAGCCGTTATGGTTCAACCTTATCGCGGGAGCGATTAGAATTGGTTTGCTGCTGGGATATCTTCTTGCAATCTCCATGATCAAGGATATTAAACGGCTCTTTCAATATCACGGCGCTGAGCACAAGGCAGTGTTCGCGTTTGAAAAGGGACAAGGACTCACGGTGGCGGCTGCTGCACGGCAATCACGCTTCCATCCACGCTGCGGGACCAGTTTTCTACTTATTGTCATGTGTACAGCAATTGTTCTCTTCAGTGTGCTCGATGTATTTCTGATTTCATGGCTGGGGCAAATAAATGTGCTTACCAGAATTGCAACTCATCTTCCGCTCATTCCTTTGGTCGGTGGAATTTCGTACGAATTTATTCGCGCATCTGCAAAACGGAGCGAGACGATGATTGGAAAGATCGTCGTCGCCCCCGGACTCTGGCTTCAGAAAATTACAACCAAGGACCCGGACGAAAGCCAGTTGGAAGTTGCTGTCGTTGCATTGCGCTGCGCGCTCGGTGAAGAGTATGAACCTGTCCTTCCCTTGAAGCTTGCCGCATTGGACGAGATTTCGGTGAATTGATATGCTTGGAAGATTGGAAAAAGTCCGCGAGCGCTATGAGGAAGTCGGCCGCCTGTTGAGTGACCCGATAGTCGTGTCGAACCAGGAACGTCTGCGGAATCTGAGCAAGGAACACAGCGATCTCACTCCCCTCATAAAATCGTATGACCGATACACCAAACTCAAGAATGATCTCGCCGGGTTGAAAGAGATTACTGAAACCTCTTCCGATCCCGAGATGAAGCAGCTTGCCTACGACGAGCTGAACGAGGGGAAAGAAAAGCTGGTTCAATTGGAAGAGGAATTGAAAGTCCTCCTCATCCCCAAAGATCCCAACGACAGCAAAAACGTCATCGTGGAGATTCGTGCGGGCACAGGCGGTGAAGAAGCCGCGTTGTTCGCGGCAGATCTTCTTCGGATGTACACACGTTACGCAGAGAAGCAAGGATGGAAGACGGAGATTCTGGATATCAACGATACGGGCCTAGGGGGAATCAAGGAAGTGTCATTCGGTTTGAGTGGGGAAGATGTTTACGGCACAATGAAATTTGAAAGCGGCGTGCACCGCGTGCAGCGCGTTCCCGAAACTGAAGCGCAGGGCCGCGTTCACACATCGGCGGCGACCGTTGCTGTTCTTCCCGAAGTCGAGCAAGTGGATATTCAGGTAAACCCTGTTGATGTGGAAATGGATACGTTCCGCTCGGGTGGTAAGGGTGGGCAAAACGTAAACAAGGTCGAAACTGCGGTGCGCCTTACGCACAAACCTTCCGGGATTGTTGTCGTTTGCCGGCAGGAGCGTTCACAGTTGCAAAATCGTGAGCGTGCCTGGAAGATGTTGCGAGCTAAACTGTATGAGAACAGTGTTGTTGCGCAGGTCGGCGATGTTGCCGCGCAACGCAAGCTGCAGGTAAAAAGCGGCGACCGGAGCGATAAGATTCGCACATACAATTTTCCGCAGAACCGGGTCACGGATCATCGCATCGGACTTACGCTATACAACCTTGCGGAAATTATTGACG
>JBBRUI010000222.1:0-7672 GCA_038247945.1 Bacteroidota bacterium
AACTGTACAGATTTTTTTATATCATTCTCGTAATCTGAAGTGTCCATTATAGTACGGTACAGGCTTACAGCCGCGGCTATTTCATTACCGGTTTTGACAAATGGTTCCATAGTTATCGGCCCTGCATAATTTATCGCCTTCAGCGTATCAAAAATCATTTTCCAGGGCATTGTGCCAAGCCCGGGAAACTTTCTGTTATTCTCTCCAATATGAAAATACCTCAAATGATCCTTCCCCTTAACAATTGCCGAAACCATCGAGTCTTCTTCAATATTCATATGAAAGGTATCTAAGTGCAGCCCGATATGGTCCGATCCGACTTCTGCGATATAACGCAACGCTGCTGCACAATCATTTATAAGGAACGATTCGAACCGGTTAACCACTTCGACATTAAAATAGACATTATGGTCTTTGAAAATACGCGCGGCTTTTTTCATACTTGCTACACTTCTGTCCCAATTCTCCTGCATTTCGGTTTGCGATGAAATCTTTCCATTCCATGCGCTGTAGATGATTCCGCTACAGTCCGAGATTCCCGCTTTCTGCATGGCAATCGCAGTATTCTCCAGAATTTTCAAACCGGCATTCCTGTAGGCTTCGTTTGAAGAACCGATATCTTCTGGTCCATTCAAGCCAAGGCTGACTACAAGAGTGATACCGTTTTTTTCCGCTTCATCGCGTAGAAGCTTGATCTCGTCATCCGATCGGGTAGACAGATATATCGCGCCGAATTCAAGCAAATCAAAACCCAATTCCTTTACTTTTTTAATAAGTGAAAATTGCTCATTCATCCATTCAGAAACAAAACTACCGTAATGTATCCCCAGTTTATTCATCTTGTACTCCTTTCCACGAATATATATTCTTTTACGTATTACTGTCGGTCACAGCAAATACGTAACTTTCAAGACAATGTTCGACATGTGCCAGAACCAGATTTCTGGGCGATTTAGATATTTCCCCGGATCGAACCTTTGCATATTGATTTGGCATAAACTGACTTACCATTGTATCCGGAATCTGCGATTCGTTAAAATTGCAGAACATTCTTTCGATGGACTCGGTAACTGCAGAAAAGGGTAAATAATACCGGCAGCGGTCAGAATAGCTAAATTTTCGTTTTAAGCGGAGTTCGTCTTCTGTGCCATGATAATGTTTTTTCCAGTATTCTGGATTCATAATCATTTCCTTTTCAAGCATTTCAGAAAAATGAGATAAGGCAATATTTTTGCATGAGAATAATTCTTTTTCAATTGATTCTAGTGCAAACAACCCTTCCCGAAGTGCAAAAGTCAAGGCAGGGCCGACCTTCAATAGTGCAATACCGTCCTGAACCATCTCTTTCAACTTGAAAGCCTGTTGATAATCAGTCGAATGTCCTTCGAACACCAAACCAGGAAAATTTTCTAACCGATAAATTAAATCCTTGGCAGCTTTCCGATCGTATACATGAATTGTTTCATCGCCGAATTCCACCCCGGGCTGTACAACAACTGCAATAACACGATCCCAGACTGCGCCAAGACCGGCCTTAATAAATTTTCTTTCAAATATATTAACCGTTGATTCAAAATCATCCGCAGAGGTTACCCTAAGTACTTCAGCTTGAACGGCTCCTCCAGGAATGGGGACTTCACTCCCGATGACATATACCGGGGCAAATCCCTGGTGCCCTGATGCGCAAAGTTGTGCATATGCATTCTCGACCGTCAAAGCCAAATCAACAGCTCTGGAAGCAATGATTTCTGTATCGAGTACCCGGCTTTTATCGTCATCAGCAAGATACATGCTTGTATCAATATGTATTTTTGAAAAACCCGCCTGTACATATAAACGGATTAATTCCCGTGATTCAATCATGGCTTTTTCTGCTGTCAGCGATGTCCATGCAAGTGGCCCCAGATGGTCCCCTCCGAGAACAATTCGTTCCCGGGGTAATCCGAGCCGATCTGCAATCCTGTACACAAAACCTGCAAAATCAACCGGTTTCATTCCTGTATATCCGCCGTACTGATTTACCTGGTTAGCCGTTGCCTCCACAAGGAGCAGATCGCCACATTCAAGTGCTTTCTGGACACATGCCTCGATAACCAGTTCATTTGCTGTACAGGCTGAATATATACCGATTTTGTGGAGGCCGGTGCATTTGCCGTCAAGGCGCCGACGTAGCAGTTGTTCAATAGGATGTGGTTTCATTCTTTTCCTACCGTACCAGTATGTCTGGGCAGCGGATTATGGTTGAACCGATAGAGACTTCAAATCGCGGCCACATGTTTGTATCGGTCAACAATTCTTGCTGGTTCCCTTTTATGATGATTGTATCTTCAATTTTTGTTCCCATAACAGAAGGATTCCAGGAAAACATCTGATTATCACAAACCTTGATGCTGCATTTTGAATCGATTACGTAGTCTCGAGTTGCATATCCAAGAGCTCCACCCTGATGATGTTTTTTCCATTCGTCCGGGTAGCCCGATTCTGCATACGCAGAAACACCTTTCTGAAATATTTCACTCCCGCTTGTTCCCGGCAAAGTTGCTGCAGTAAACGCGGCATTTACCTGCGCACAGGCAAGATACCGTCGCCTGAATTCTGCATCCGGTTCGCCGAAAGAAATGATACGCGATACAGATATTATGAGTCCATTTTTCTCGGAACAGCGCGCAAGCAGCGCCTGAGTGACAAGTTTTTTACCCGTTGGTGTGGGATGCCGATACACACGCATCCGTTCATCGAATGCTACGAGCACAACCGGGGCATCACCCCCGATCGCTACAACTCCCGACATCAGATATGAAGCCGCCTCATATTCGGTCATTCCCGGCTCGATCAAGCGTCCTATCCTTTCCAGGTCGGCCGCTGATTCTTGTGCAAACACTCGTGCCCGAGATTCTTCTTCGCTTGTCAAACAGTAGCGCAATTCCCCGATATCGGCAGCTCTCATTTCCATTCCATAAAGTCCGTTGTCCGATGCTATACGTTTACCGGCAATCAGATTTTTCACAGCAACTTCCTTGAGGTTGTCTCCCCATGGAAATGTTATGAGTTCAAAACCTTCTGTTTTTGAAAGTTCTTCTTCAGTTATCCGGTATCGCTCGATTTCTGATGCCAATACATACTGTTGATTCGCCAGCACCAAAAGATCTGCAACACCATATTCGCTACAGCGTTCTACGGTGCTGTTACCCCCACAGGTAAGCCAGGAAAAATTCGCTCTACGGGAAAGATACATACCATCATAACCGTTCGATTCGCAATATTTTCTGATCCGTTCTATCTTTATTTTGAATTCCTTCATTTTAACGCAAATCTCCCTTGTAATTGATGCTGTCTACCATAACTGCGAAAAATATGATGCAACCCCGGACAATCGTATAAATATATGGAGAGGCATTAACCATAGCTAGACCGTTCATGATAGTCGTGACGAGCACGATACCGATAATCGCACCGGGAATTATACTTCCTTTTCCACCGAAAAGACTGGTGCCGCCGAGAACAGCCGCAGCGATAACGATAAACTCGTTTCCCTCGCCGAAAGTTATACTGACGGCTCCGATCTGTCCTGCAAGCAGAGCACCGGCGAGGCCGGCAAGGGCGCCACATAAAATATAGGCGATAATAATATTCCGGTCGACATTTATTCCGGTCTTTCGGGCCATTTCCGGCGAATTACCAATCGCCATCAGATAGCGTCCATATGTTGTAAATCTAAGTATAAAGTCAAAAACAAGGGCAATAACGACAAAAAAAATCAGTGTGACTGGAAGTCCGAAAACCCGGGCATTTACAAATCCGCTGATATATGTAGTCGAGGGTGTACGGGAGTTACTGATTGTAAGACCAATCCCTCTGATCACACTGCCGATAGCAAGCGTTGCGATAAATGGAACAATCCGTAATTTAGCAATGAGAGCCCCATTGACATATCCGACTAAACTGCCAATCAAAATACAAATTGCGAAAACGATCAGATATCCGCCTACATTTTCGAATAAGGCTAACGGAAGAAGTGTTGTATTGTTCAATAAATATCCAATAACACTGGCCGCTATAAACATTATACGTCCGACAGAAATATCGATACCAGCAAGAACCAACACGAATGTCATGCCGACAACGACGATTCCCAAAGGCGATGCCTGCTGTAGAATCAAGAGAAAGTTATCAACAGTAAAAAATCTCGGATTTTTAGTGGCAAAGAAAATGACCATGATAAAAAATATTACATACACTCCATACTTCAGTAAATGGGAAAAGGTTCCCGGAAAAATAGTTTTTTTGCTCTTGGTTAAATCTGTATTGATTGTATTCATGCTCATTCCTTATAAGGCAAGATTGACGATCGTTTCTTTATTGAATTCCGGCCGTACTATTTCACCCGAAATTCGTCCCTTGTTCATCACAAGAATTCTGTCGCATACACCGATCAATTCTTCAATTTCAGAGGAAACCATCAGCACACTACATCCCTTTTTTGCCATATCGACAATGATCGAATAAATTTCAAATTTGGCACCGACATCCACGCCGCGCGTGGGTTCATCCATAATAAAAATACGCGGTTCCATAAGGACCCATTTTCCAAAGACGACTTTCTGCTGATTGCCACCGGAAAGGTTGTTTATCGGCTGGATATTATAATCCCCGACTCTTACGCTCAGGCTACCTATCGCAGATTTTACGAGGCTTTGTTCCTGCTTCCTGTTGATTATTCCAAATTTTCCGAGGATATCCTTTAGCTTCACGATGATCATATTATCCTTGACGCTTTTAGCCATAAACAGTCCCTCTTCCCTTCGGTCCTCGGTAATAAAAGCCATGCCTTTACCTACGCATAAAGAAGGCGAGAGTTTTTCTATCTTTTCTCCATTTATAAAAACATCACCTGAATCTTTTTTATCCACACCGAATAACGTCCGGACGAATTCAGTCCGACCCGCCCCCATAAGTCCATAAAGACCGACAATCTCGCCCGAGCGCAATTCAACTGAAACGTCTTTTACCATGTTTCCCTGCCTCAGTCCCGTGGCTTTTAATAGGGTTTCGCCGATTGCACGCTGTTCAAATGTTACATATTCCTGATCAAGTTCCCTTCCCACCATCATTTTGATTATTTCTTGCTTGTGCAGTTTCTCCCGCGTCCGCGTCCCGATAATCATTCCATCCCGAAGAACAGACACACGGTCGCAGAGGTCAAAAACATCCTCCAGAATATGTGAAATATAAATTATAGAAATACCGCTTGCCTTCAATTGCCGTATAGTTGAAAAAAGTTTTTCTTTTTCTCTATGTGATAAGGAAGTAGTTGGCTCGTCAAAAATTATTATCCTGGCTTTTTTCATCAGAGCTTTAGCAATCTCGATTATTTGCCGTGTACCCATCGGTAAGGTTCCGATCTTTGTATCCGGGGTTACCGGAAGGTCATATTTTTGTATATACTCGGTGGCCAGGGTACGTATTTTCTTGTAATTTATTTTCCCTGCAAATCCTGTCGGATAACCGTCGATAAACATATTTTCGGCAACAGTCATATTGGAAAAAAGATTTAATTCCTGATGAATGAATAAAACGCCTGAATCTGTTGCGAACTTCGGGGAGATGGGATCATAAAGAGTACTGTCAATTTCCATGTGTCCATCTTCATTCTTAAGAACACCACCGATGATATTCATCAAAGTCGATTTTCCGGCTCCGTTTTCTCCTACCAGACCATGGATCTCTCCTTTTAGCAGATCATAGTTTATTCCATGCAGTACATTTACGCCGAAAAAACTTTTTTTAATATCTGTCATTTTCAGCATTATTTTATCAGGCATGATCATCCCCTTCGCGAACCGCGCCGCACGCGCATCATATAATCGGCAAATGCAGCCACTAGTATCAGCATACCCTGAAATAGCATTGTAATGTACCAATCAACACCGAGTAAATTCATGGTGTTATTTATCAGCGTAATAAAAAAAACACCGATAAGTGTTTGCTTGAAACCACCCGATCCTCCGGCAATGCTAGTGCCACCTATAACGATGCTCGCGATGATGCTGATGAACATTTTATCGCCAAGAGAAGCAATGCCCGCTTGATTCCTGCTCGTTGCAATAACGGAGGCAATACCCGCATATACACCACTTAACAGACACAATATGAAAATGGTTTTTTTTACAGAAACACCTGAAATATTAGACGCCTTCGGATTCGTCCCGACTGCGAGAATGTTTCTGCCGAAACCGGTATATTCTAAAATAAAATGTGAGATAAAAAAAATAGATGCAGAGATAGCGATGGGAACGAGGAAATATTTGCCTTCACCCCCGATGATAAAGAAAGGCTCTGGCAATCCGTTTATCGATGCCCTTAGGGCAACCTTGCTTGCGAAAAGAATGGCGATTCCGGAAAAAATCAATTGAGTCGCAAGAGTCGCTATAAAAGATGGCATTTTCAGAATTGTTATCGAAAACCCGTTAATTGTTCCAACGATTGCCCCGATTAAAATCGTAACAAATATACTTAACGGTATAGAAAAAGCAGGATATGGCGCTAAAGGCGACAGGGCCATGATATAAGCGCCGACAACACTACCGAGCGCAAGCACAGAAGTTACCGAAAAATCTATACCGCCATTCAAGACAATGAATGTCAAACCGCACGCAATAATCAAGAGGTCGGAAGCCTGAAGAAAATAGTTCTTTATATTGTATGCGCTGAAAAAATTTGGGACAAAAATTGCTGACAGCAAAACGGCTAGACAAAGAAAGACAAATACGGAATTGTTTCGCACGAATTTCGCAGGAGTGTTTCCGGCTCTCTTGTTTTTTATACTCAAAGTAATAACCCTCCGATAATAACTTCGGAACAATGGATACACCATTATTCCGAAGTGTAGAAATTCCGCTGTCTATTTACAAGCCGCTTTTTACTATTTCAGGCTCTTGTAGCTCCATACCTTAGGGGCAACTTCCTTGAAATTATCGATTGTTACAATGATGCCTGGATCGCGGTAAATAACGTTCGCCGGCTTTTCGCCTTTAGCCAATCTCACTGCCCATTCAACACAGTATTCACCGGTAAATGTCGCACTCTGCGCGGCATCAGCCCATGAATAACCGTCTTTCAGATACTGCATTCCGACTTCATCTCCATCAAATGACACGATAGCCATGTGATTGGGTTCTCCGATTTTTGCCCATCTTTTTACCTGTTCCAGAGATGAACGAATCGGGGGATACAGGAAGTCGGAGGGAGTGATAATCAGGTTAGCGTCAGGATTGGCCTGAAGGGCATTCTGAAGACCTTTCAGGGCAACTTCATGGTTCCATTCAGTCGGGATTTCGGCAACTACCGTAAATACATCTTTGTAGGCTGCAAGAATTTCTTTATGTCCTTTCTGGCGTTCTACTGCATTTTCATCAGCAAGATTTCCGATCAGGAGAATTGTTTTGTATTTCTTTCCGTCTTTGCGGGCTTTGTCGCCGAACCATTTAAGAACTTCTTTCGCCATCGCATAGTTGTCGGAAAGTACGGAAAGGGCTGGAACAACGTCTTTTCCCTGGACGGGACGATTGTTCATGATAACGGGAATGCCTTCTGCCTGTGCTTTTTTGATCGTTGCCACAATTGCGGCTCCGTCTTTTGGTGCGCAGATGATAGCTTTTACTTTCTGGGCAAT
>JBBRUI010000223.1:0-7599 GCA_038247945.1 Bacteroidota bacterium
CGACTCAAGGCGGAAGGCAAAACAATTTTCCTCAACTCCCACCTTCTCTCCGAGGTTGAGCTTATTTCAGACCAGGTTGCCATTCTCAACAAAGGAAGGCTGCTGAAAGTCGGAACTGTGGACGAGCTCACCGCCACCGATGCAAACTACGAGATCGGCGTTGCCGACCAACTTACGGAAAGTTTTTATCATGAGGCGGCCGCAACGGTATTGAAGTTCCGGTTTGACGTGAATGTTCTTGCCGCGGAAGTGAAAGACATTTCTGATTTGAACCAGCTTATTGATCTTTTGCGAAAGCACAATATTGCGATCACGCACGTTATCAGGAAACGCAGCACACTCGAGGACTCGTTCATTGATCTTATCAAGCGTGAGGTGGCGTCATGAAACTCCTCACGCTTGTACTCGCGACTTTCCGTGAATTGTTTTCCAAAGCGACGCTGTACGTTTTGATCGGCATCTCTACGTTGATTCTTCTTGTCATGGCTGTGAGCGTGTCATCGGAGACATCCGATGACGGCATTGTTCTCAAAATTTTCGGCAACCCGACTTCGCCTGCACCGGTTCCTCTTGAGCAATTCGAGCCTCTTGTCCTGGGCATGCAAACCGGACTTGCCAAAGGATTATTCCTCGGCCTTATGTTGTTTGGCGTGTTCGCCACCGCCGGCACAATCCCCGATACCATGGAGAAAGGAACGATCGACCTTTATCTCTCAAAGCCGCTTGGGCGATGGGAATTGTTGCTCGGAAAATATCTCGGTGCAGTCGCTGTCATCTTAGCCAACATCCTTTTCTTCGTAGGGGGTTTGTGGTTGATCTTCGGCGCGAAGATCGGCATATGGAATTGGCAGTTTCTGCTCTCGTCGCTTACAATGTCGTTCATGTTTGCTTGCATCTTTTCGATTGTCCTCTTCCTCGGCGTCGTCTTTCGCAACACGGCGATTCCGATCATCGGGTGTTTTATCTATCTCGTCGTGATTGATAATGTGCTGGAGAACCGTGCAATAATGTTCTCCTTCACCGAGAACAAAATCCTGCATAACATTCTCGATGGCCTATATTACACCTTCCCTCAAATCTCGGGAATGCAAAAAGCTCTTGCCAACCAAATTATGCACGAGTCAATGGATTGGAAGCCGTTTGTGCAGGGATTCCTTTCATCGTTACTGTTCTTTGGTGGGGGTGTAGCGGTGATGCAGAGAAGGGATTTTTAAAACACTGTGAATGTTTTGCACATAATCATCCTTTCGCATGTTCTTTCTTTCAACGGACGTGTTATCAACAAATCCACAAGCTCACAAAACAATCTCTCAAACCTGCCGTCTTGTGAGTTCGCTTCCATAAACCAAAAAAGTCTACATGACCGCAAAAATAAAGTTCGAAGACCTCGATTCTCCGCTGCTCAAATCAAAGAACGCTAAGGATGATTTTCATCTCATCGGCATTATTGGACTTGGTGTGATGGGACAGGGTATTGCCGAAACAGTGGCCGGCGCGGGCATCGACGTTATTGTTGTGGAGAAGAATGACGCTGCGCTTGCTCACGGACTCGATGCTCTCGGTAAAACGATTGACGGGGAAATCAAGCGATGGGGAAAGACGACGGCGGAAAAACGTGCCGTCCTTTCCAGGATTAAATCCACCACGAACATCGCAGACCTGAAGAACTGCGATATTATCATCGAAGCGATTGACGAAAACTTCGAAGCAAAGCGACAGCTCATCGAGGCGTTTTATTCGATCGGAAAACCGGACGCGGCGTTTATTTCCAATACCGCGACACTTGGACTTACCAAGCTTGCTGCGTCGAGTAAACGCCCCGACCGGATCATCGGGATGCACTTCCTCAATCCCGTGCCGTCTGTGCCGCTTGTAGAAATTGTCCGTGGTATGAAAACGAGCGACGAAACATATGCGCTTGTTAAGAGGTTTGCCAAGCGCATCGGCAAAACTCCGGTGGAAGTGTTCGAGTATCCGGGCTTCATTACCACACGCACGATTCTTCCCATGCTGAATGAAGCAATGCATGTGTTGATGGAAGGAATTGCAAAGGCGGAGGACATCGATACCGCTATGAGGCTGGGTTACGGAATGCAATTCGGCCCGCTTGAGATGTCGGACGCAATGGGCCTTGATGAAGTATTGATGTGGATGGAAAGTTTGTTTCATGATCTCGGCGAACCGCGCTACCGGCCTTGTCCCCTTTTGCGGCGGATGGTGCGTGAAAGAAAATTAGGGAAGAAAGTCGGGGAAGGCTTCTTCAGGTACGACGAAGACGGAAAAAGAATTCAGAATCAATAACGATAAATTCAATCTGACCCTATGAATATCCTCGTTCTTAATTGCGGTAGCTCATCTGTAAAGTATCAATTGGTCGAAGTTGACACGAGGCAGTGGCTCGTTAAGGGAAGCGTCGAGCGCATCGGGATGAGCGGCGCAACACTGAAAAACCTGCGCCGGGACGGCGATGAAATCGTGATCGCCGGAGAAATTGTCGATCATATCGTTGCGATTGAGTATATCCTGGCTGTCATGCTAAGCCGGAATCACGGCGTCATAAAGGACAAATCCGATATACAAGCCATAGGGCATCGGGTCGTTCATGGCGGCGAAACATTCAGCGCCTCGGTACTAATAACGGGTGAAGTCCTCAAAGGAATCAGAAATAATTTCGAGCTTGCTCCGCTCCACAATCCTCATAATCTGCGGGGCATAGATGCCTGTCGGGTAAATTTGCCGGGTACGCCGCAGGTGGCGGTGTTCGATACGGCTTTTCATCACCAGCTTCCGCGCAAGGCTTTCTTGTACGGTCTTCCATACTCGCTCTACACACAATACAGAATTCGGCGGTACGGATTCCACGGTGCGTCCCACAGCTTTGTTGCCGGCCGTGCTTCTGTTTTGATGGAGCGGGACATCAAAGAACTGAAACTCATCACGTGCCATTTGGGTAACGGCTGCAGCATGGCGGCTGTCGATGGCGGCGTTTCGGTTGATACCTCGATGGGGTTTACCCCGCTGGAAGGGTTATTGATGGGAACACGTGTTGGCGATATCGACCCTTCTATCGTTCTTTACATTATGGGCAAAGAAGGCATTTCACTCGCCGAGGCAGGCACGTTGCTCAACAAACATAGCGGGCTTCAGGGCATTTCCGGTGTCAGCAGCGATATGCGAGAGGTGATTCAGGAGATGAAGAGTGGCGACAAAAAGTCGAGATACGCCTTCGACGTGTTCTGTTATCGGATCAAAAAATATATTGGAGCCTATACGGCTGCGATGGGGGGCGTGGATGCCGTGGTCTTCACGGGCGGGATAGGAGAAAACAGCGCCGACGTACGTAAGGCTTGCTGCGAAGATATGGCTTACTTCGGAATTAGCGTTGACAATGTGGCCAACGAATCGGAAGAGAAGGAAAAACTCATTACGACTTCAGATTCGCGAACCAAGGTCTTTGTGATTCCAACAAACGAAGAGCTGGTGATTGCGATGGATACGAAGGAGATTGTGGAAAAGTCGTCGGAAGAAAAAAAATGAGCACCGCTGATTCTATACTGAAAAGGATTCACCAACTTCTATAAATCTGGTTGAAAAGCCCGGGGATAGAAAATTAACCACCAAGTCACAAAGGCACCAAGTGAAAATTGAATGAAAAACCTACAAAAAGAGAAGAATCGAAACTTCTTGGTGTCTTGGCGACTTGGTGGTTTTCTTTTTCATGGGTTTTCGTCTGGACTTCTAGAACAGCTAAAAAAGAAGTAAACCTCAATTGAAGTAGTAGTAAATTCCCATTTGCGGCAAGGGAAGAATTGTTCCATCACTAAAAAATGTGAACATCCCCTCGGCAAGGAAATGTAATCCACCGCTCATCACCCACTCACCGCCCAAGCCCAACCCTCCGCGTGTCGGCGCAGTCATTTCATTCTTTCCGGCTTTGCCCGAGTAATAATATCCAACTCCGCCGGCTACAAAGAACCGCGTTCCGCTGCCCCTCGCCAAGTCGTACTGTAGTTCAAGCCCGATAGCTGAGCGAAGTTTTCCATCAACCTTAATGATGCCTCCCGTTACCTGATAACTCACCGGCGCAGGAAGATGATGTCGAAATGAAAGGCCGAGTCCGCCGGAAGCCCCGCCGAAAAATCCAAGTCCGAACACGTTCTCTCGGAAGCTCGTGCTTTGATTGGACGGCATCACGACTTGAGCTCGTGACATTGAAATACATAGAATGATTAGGCAGACAAAGATGGTAAGCTTGAGGTTTCTCATTTATTTCTCCAGACAGTTCATTAGTTAAGTAAAGTTACGCAAAACCCTCCTGCCTTTGGCGGTCGGCGACTGCTATAGCGTTACACCTTCTCCACCTTTCCACTCTTCACCGATTTGTAAGCAGAATCAAGAATCTCCACGGCGCGCATTCCAATTTCGCCAGGCGATGGATTGGACTTCGTGAGGCCGAGAATCAATTCCACAAACTGATGCGGGGGCGCGTCGCATCGATACGCTCCGTCGCCGGGATTGAGTGGAATCGTTTCGTGCCGTCCCTTGTGGGTATGCACGGAAAGATGATCGCGGGCAATATCCACAACCACGACGCCCTTGCTGCCGAAGATGCGCACGTCCAGTTGGAATGTGCCCGGTGTGTTCAGAGGGAGCGTCGCCGCACCCGAAACAGTCCCAATCACTCCGCGGTCGAAGCGGACAGCGAGGGAATCATACATGTCAACCTTCGAGGATTTCGTCTTGCTCATGTTTGCATAGACGCTCTTTGCGCGCAAGCCCGTCAGCCAGAGCATCAAGCCAAGCGCGTGCGAAAGCTGTCCCTGTCCGTAGCCGCCGTGCGAAATACGCGGGTCGGCCCAAGTGGAGAGCTTCGCGCCAACATACGAACCCGCCATGTAATCGAATGACTTCCCCGACAACAGGTTCTTGATAGGTGATGCCATGTGGCAGAGAACGTATTCAATCTCGCCCACGGGATTTGATTTCATAAGTTCGTGCGCCTTCACGCCGATGGGGCGATAGTGCCAGCCGTATGGAACCAGGAGTTGCAGCCGCTTTTTCTTTGCGAGCGCAACCATTGCCCGCGCTTCACTGGCAGTTGTTGCCATGGGTTTTTCGACCATCACATGACAGCCGGCATTCAACGCCGCAAGCGTGTGCTTACCATGCAGGCCATGAGGCGATGCGACGACAACACCATCCAGATCCTGCTTCAACAGTTCCTGATAATTTGTTGTTGTGTGTTGAAATCCGAAGTCCACCTTGAGTTTTCGGTTTAGTTCTGTGTCAAGTCCGCACGCGCTGATGAGCTCGACATCCTTACGTGCGAACAACACGGGCATGTGGTTCGTCGTCGCCCACCAGCCGACGCCAATGAACCCGATGCGCGCCTTGCGCGTTCGCGACTGCGGGCGGCCTGCCGCCTCGTTGATTTGATCCGGGGTAAGAATCCCGACCTTGGGTGCTTTGGCGCTCATAGCTTCACGGATACGGATCTAAGGAAGTCGCGGAAGAGAATTGTTTCGCTGAGATTGTCCGTCTCATTGCAATGTTCCCAGTCGATCCAGACATATTCCAAGGTAAGATAGCCGGGATAATTGCTCTTCTTCATCGCCTTGAGCACACGCTTGTAATCAATGATATTATCTTTGAATGGTGCCTGCAATCGTCCTTTGTACGCTCCGCGCACATGAAAGTGGCTGGCGTGCGCAACGAGCGGTTCAACTTCGGAATCAGAAATTCCCACGCTTGTGAAATGTCCGTAATCAAGTGTCAGCGTTAGGCCGGGGGTCATCTTCACAAGTCGTAAGGCTTCTTTGGGGGTAGAGGTCACCGAGCCGATATGCGGTTCAACTGAGAATGTAATGCCCAGGTCACGGGCGCGTTCGACACGCCACGACAATTCCTCCGAACTTCGCTTTACAGAAGTGGCACTAGGCTCTCCCTTCCACGGCGTTCCCGGAAGCCCGCTCATATGACGGGCGTTGCATCGTGCGGTAAATTCCAATATGCGCAAGAAAAGGTCACGGGATTTGCGGCGCTCTTTGGGTTCAGGATGATTCGGAGACAGATACTCGAATGCTCCGGGAATCAAAAATATGTCAGCCACTTCAAGGCCCCGGTCATGAACTTTCATGAAGAGATCACGGGCGGATCCCGTAATGTCACTGACAATATTTTCGGGCCTCAAGTGTGAGCGTCCACCCAAGACTCCAATATCCACTCCCTGAACGCCAAGTCGGGCGATCAGATCAAGCACATGGTCGTGCCGGAGAAGCGGGAATGTGAAGTCAGCGCAGGAGAGTTTGAGTTTCATGGCTTCAATCCTTCCGAATCGAGAGTGAAGTTTTTCTACGTCGAAATGGTTACGTCACGATCCGCTCGATGCCGGGTAAAACTGATAAAGCATGAGGTAGATAATAACGCCCGTGAAGGAGACATACAACCAGATCGGCAATGTCCAACGCGCAATCTTTCTATGCCGATCATACCGTTCTCTCAGCGCTCGTATGAAAGTAATGCCTGCCAGCACCGGCACTGTCGCAGCAAGAATTGTATGGCTGATGAGAATTGTAAAATACACAGTCCGCACCACACCTTGTCCCTGGAATTTTACCGACCCGACGTTGTAATGGTATGCGAGGTACGAAACAAGAAACAGACTTGAGGTGATGAGCGCCCCAAGCATTGCCCGGTGATGGAGAACTTTTCTGCCATGGCGGATGTAATAATACCCAAACAGAAGGAAGACGGTGCTGGTAGAGTTAAGCACTGCATTCAGAAGCGGCAGGTCTGTCACCGACATTGATGATTGACCGGAATGAGGAAGCTAATCCTTACTGTTATGTTAAGGACATATCCTGAAGATGTTGAGAAATGAAACGTTATGTCGAATGGTTTGTTCACAATTCTATCAGAGCTTATCGATAACCATGAAGACCAGAAGCACCGGCAGATAGATCAACGACGCAAAGAACATCTTGCGGGCAGAGGTGTTGGAGCGAGAACGGAAGAGTTCTATCCCAAAATACAAGAATGAGAGTCCGGCAACTGTGGCTCCTGCAAAGTAAATCCAGCCCAAACCTCCAACGACTGTGAGGAGCATTGATACAGGAATTAGTGCGGCAGCGTAGAAGATAATCTGTTTGGCAGTGCGCCGTCCGTCTTTGTCCAGCACCGTCAGCATTGGGTATCCCGCGCGTTCATAATCTTTCCTGTACATCCATGCGAGCGAGAAGAAGTGCGGCATCTGCCAGAAGAATAAAATAGCGAAAAGTATCCACCCTCCTGCCGTAATTTCATTCCGTGCTGCAGTCCAGCCAATGAGCGGCGGAAGAGCTCCCGGAATACCGCCAACGATGGTTGAGATCCATGAGATGCGTTTGAGGGGGGTATAAAGAAAGAGATATGTTATCAGCGTCGCGAGTGCCAGAAAACCGGTAAGAACATTCGTAAAGACTGTTAGCTCGAAAACTCCGGCGAGCGAAAGCAATGTACCAAACAGTAGCGCTTCGGCAGGCAGAAGACGGCCCGAGGGCAGCGGCCGGTTCTCGGTTCTGCGCATCATGGAATCATATTCCCGCTCAATAAACTGGTTGA
>JBBRUI010000224.1:0-7485 GCA_038247945.1 Bacteroidota bacterium
GAACGGTTCATTCTCAAGAAGTTGAATCCGGAAGAGCGGAACGAGTTGGAGGACCACTTACGTATTTGCGAAGTGTGCAAGCAGGAAGTTCGGGCGCAGCAACTGCTCATTGCCGGAATCCGTAGAGGCGGACGCGAAGCGTTCAAAGCGCGCCTGCGGGAAAAAGTCGGGCTTCTGCCGGAGAAACGAATTCCCTGGCCACACATTCTCAGCGCCGCGGCGGTTATCGTCATTCTCCTCAGTGTCGGAATTTACAACCGCTGGTTTGAAACCGTGAAGCAGCCGGATAATACCGTTGTACTTCTTCACCCGGACTCCGCACCCGCAACGGCGAGTAAAGATTCTGCCGATCAGACTCCCCAACCACCGGCGGATGTTCGCCCGGACGATATGGCTGTAGCGATGGCTGATCGTTCGCTTGAAATTTCAAAGAGAAAAAAAGAGACGAAGACTCCGGCCGTTTCGGAGATGAGCGAAGTAGCGGATGAGGATAAACCTGCAGGAATTCAATTTGGCAAAAGTGCACAAGGCGCCGGCGCGATTTCAAACCAGGCGGAATCTTCGCAGGATGTTCAGGCAGATATTGTCATTGCAGAACCGGAAATCGTGTGGGTGGAGGGAACTGTTCTTCCTTCGGAAAACGAATTGCGGCAGAGAAGAAAAGACGAGGAACGCGGAATACCTCAAGCGATGCATAATTACGGAAAAGCAGACGCTATGAAAACCATACCGTCTTCCCCGCAAAAGCAAACGGCTAAAGAATCATCTCTCCTGGTGGCTCAACGAAGTGTAGCGTCCATTCCTCTAAGTCAACAACAACTTCGACAACCAAATAAAGTAATTACAAAAATAGAGCGGTTGGCTGAGCAAATACAATTCACGGTCTATCTCGATTCACTGCTTGATGAAAGCGATCTCGCCCGGACAACGATCGAACCCGCAGGCGATGATTCGGTTATTGTGAATCTCCCCAATCAAAGAATCCGCTACAAACTTCCGCCTGAGTGGAATAAGCAATTGCTCGCGAAGCCTTCAAAGTGAATAAGACGAGTGAGCCCGGGTTTGAGATTGCTTCGTCCCGCCAAAAAGCGGCGGCACTGCTAATGACGTGCCCTTGAATCTGTCATTCTGAGGCTCGCTTTTCAGAGCCGTGTTCGTACTCGCCGCTTTGTTCTGGATTCTTCACTCCGCTTCGCTCCATTCAGAATGACAGTAAGACGCATGCGGGTCATTTTCCCAAATATCCACGCCTGCTTTTCGGCCGTGGTCATGAAACTCGCAATGACAGACGAGGCGTACTCTCCATTCAATGTTCTTTCCCCCTCAGCATATCGAGAGAATGAAACAGCCAGGGAAATAACGCATCCATCGATTCATTCACTGCGTTCAGCGAACCGGGCAGGTTGACGATAACAGTCCTTCCCCTCACCCCAGCGGTCGCCCGCGATAACATTGCCAGCGGATTTCTTTCCTGACCATACGAACGCAGCCGCTCGCTCACGCCGGGTAACGTCCTGTCAAGAATCGTGTCGGTTGCTTCGGGAGTGATATCCCGTGGACTCAATCCCGTGCCGCCGGTCGTGATCACCAAATCCATATTCACCTCGTCGCATAGACGAAGCAGTTCGGTTCGCAACTGATTCGGATCATCGGGAAGGATCTTGAATTCAAGAACCGAAACGCCGTGAGTTTTCAGCCGCTCTTTGATCGCCTGACCTGAACGGTCTTCCCGCTCACCCCGGAATCCTTTATCAGACAATACGAGAACCGAAACCTGAATCAATTTTGCATCTGCCAGTTTGAAATCGGATTTGCCGCCTTTCTTTTCCAATAACTTAACGGAGCTTATTTCCATCGAGTCGTCGATAATCTTGAGCATGTCGTAGAGAGTCAGAACTGCGGCGCTTGCAGCAGCCAACGCTTCCATCTCAACACCCGTCTTCCAAACAGCTTTCACTTCTGTTTGAACAGAAATCGAATTCTCCTTCAATTCAATTTCCACTCCAACAAAGTCCAGAGGCACCTGATGACAATACGGAATCAGCAAGCTCGTATTTTTCGCCGCCTGTATCCCTGCGATCTTCGCAACGCCGAGGGGATTTTCTTTGGGAACGTTGCCGGCCTTTACCGCTTGGATTGTTTCAGCCGAACATCGAAGTATCGCCGAGGCTTTGGCGGTTCGCAGTGTGTTAGATTTTGAACTTACATCACGCATAAATTTTTATTTGGTTTGTTATCTAAAAGTCCAGACGAAAACCTATGAAAAAGAAAACCACCAAGTCGCCAAGACACCAAGAAGTTCCGGTTCTTCTCTTTTTGTAGTTTTTTCATTCAATTTTCACTTGGTGCCTTTGTGACTTGGTGGTTAATCTTCTATCCCGGGCTTTTCAACCAAATTTCTAGCCTTCCTCTAAAATCTTCGTGCCCTTTTGCCTTCACGGTTTTCTCTCTCCAAGTTCTCACAACATCTCGACCGCCACCCGACATCCCTTCTTGAGCGATGAAGATTCTTCCGGGAGGATGATGAAACAATTCGCTTTCGCCATCGAGCTCATCACGCCGGAGCTTTGAGTTCCGGTTGTTCGAACGTGAAGTATTCCCTTGACGGAGGTTGCAACGCCGCGAACAAAATGTCGTTTGCCATCCTTCTTCACAATCGGTTCATCAAGAATCGCTGAGAGTTGCAACGGTTGCCGCGGATTTCTTCCCAACATTTTTTGCAGCGCCGGCCGGACAAACTGAAGAAATGTTACGGAAGTCGACGCAGGATTTCCCGGCAGTCCGAACACGAGAGTGTCGTTATGTTTTCCAAACACAAGAGGCCGTCCGGGTTTGATATTCACTCGCCAGAATTTTATATCAACCTGGAGTTCTTCTAAAATCTCCTTCACCAAATCATACTTGCCGACCGAAACTCCACCTGTGATCAGAAGAACGTCGCAGCCGAGTGCGGCTTTAATTGCCTTGTGAATGCGCTTTTTTTTATCCGGAGCGATGGGCAGAACTGTACTCTTTCCGCCCGACTGCTTTACAAACCCCGCCAGTGCGTGCGAGCTGCTGTTACGAATTTGTCCGTCTGATAATTGGTTTCCGACTTCAACCAGCTCGTCGCCGGTTGCAAGAATCCGGATGTGAGGTTTTCGGGTAACCTCCACCTTTGTGCAACCCAATGAAGCGAGCACACCGGTTTGCGCAGGGCCGACCACTTCACCTTTTCCCAAAGCAACTTCATTCATTTTTATGTCTTCACCCGCGCGGCGGATGTACGCACTGGTTTTTGCTGGCGCGACAAACTGAACCGTTGTTTCATCTGGGCTCACTAGCTCAACAGGCACAACACAATCGGCGCCTTCCGGAATCTTCGCTCCGGTCATGATGCGTACAGCTTCACCGCTATTGAGCCTGGCCCCAAAGATATTTCCTGCGCTCGACTCTCCGACGACTGTGAGAACAACCGGGTTTTTCTTTGACGCCTTCTTGATATCCACGGTCTGAACTGCGAAACCATCCATTGAACTGTTGTCGAACGGAGGAATATTTTCAGTCGCAACAATATCCTGTGCAAGCGTCCGGCCTATAGCATCCCGGAGCTTTACCTTCTCACTCGATAAAGGCACACACTCAAGCAAAATCAATTTAAGAGCTTTATCTGCGTTGATCATGCGGATGAATGTCGATGCGATAAAAAATAAGTGGTTGGAGAATCGAAAGAAATCTGGTTTGATGTTACGAATCTTTAAAAGAAATGTAAAGGAAGGAGTGGAGCCGGTAGTGACGCAGTTTGATATATTTACTTATTCGAAAAATTACTGAGAGGCATTTTTGTCGAAACCCGTCTGCCAAGGATTGTCATTCCCGAATGCTTTTATCGGGAATCCAGAAGCGAGAAATCTTTGACTGGATTCCCGCTAACAACATGCGGGAATGACAGAAAGGGCGTCCCATCGTGTTCAGCACGCTACAGGATTTTTCAGAAATGCCGGTCAATTCCTTCGTTGAGTTTCCGGCACCCGGAATGTTTCGTTCGATCAGATATTTTGGCATGGCAATACTCCTTTCTATTTACTTGGAAAATATTTTGTTTTTCATTGATGACTCCTTGGTTTGTGGGTGATGGTTTCCCCCAATTGCATTCTCATTCAATTTTGTAGATTTCACGATGGCCGTTGAGTACCAGGTCGTGGTAGTCTTTCATCGCATCCGCGGTGCGCGGATCGTTTATAACAGATCGACTCATCTCCGCCAGATCATCAATCTTTTCTATATCCTGCTCCATTACAACTGTCCAATAATGTTCGCCACTTACATCCGTGTAAATGCGCGCTTCCCCATAACCTTGCTCGCGCATAACTGCGGACATTTGTTTAAATCGTGCCACCAGATCTTTTGCTTTCCCCGGTTTGCAGTGGAATACTTCACGTGCCATGTACATGTGAACCTCCTGGTGTTGGATAAAACGAAATTAACCGCATATACAAATAAGTCCAAGCTCGCAGGGAATACGTTCTACGCTATTCTGAATTACCTCTTTTTCCTCGAAGTGTCTTTATCATTGAATGCCCCTGGTTTATCGAGCGCAGCCGAGGAGGTTTTGACTTTTACCGGCGTAATCGTTCCGGCTGGATATGTTATCGTGCAGATCTCCCATATATCCCCGCCACGAGTTGCCGCTCTTGAAATTGCAAAAGGACCGAACTCCACATTGGGACCGCTCCGAACGGAGACCGTGACATACGCAGACGTAGCACCTGCGCCGTGAGTCGCATAATAATGAAGGAAGAGGCGGTAGACACCTTGAGATGTTACAGTCGGAATTGTTATGTGTTCCGGACCTTTGCCGTTTTGGTCATCAACGTCCAGGAAACCGCCCCACGATGGAGTCCTGTTGCCGTAGTAGCAATCAGTTGTCGTCCAGAAACTCGCCGGGAAACTGCTTCCGGGCGGCAGCAGATGAAAATCAACGTCGGAAGCGTCGGTATTCCATCGAAGTTCAGTCCAGAGATCGAGAGGTGAAAAATTGCCGGTCACTGTAATTGTCGTATCTGCAACAGCTCGAGTGCCGCCGGGAAGTGTCGCACAGGAAGAAATGTGGATAGTGTTAGGCCCGTTCTTGAGGACGATTGGCTGGGAAAAACTTTTATGGTCCCCGAGAATCGTAAGTGTGGTTGCCACGCCGTTCACCTCAAGAATGCCATCGCGAATACTATCAGCAATCACACTGCCTTGAAGTGTCAGGTTGCGAGTTGTATACGTTGAGTCCTTTAAGGGTCTTACAAGAGCGAACGTTGCGCGTCGATCTTCCACAAGTCGAAGTTCACCCGCCGCATTCGGGTAATAAGTCAAGTCTGCAGGGACGCCCTGATAATTTTCAGATTTTGATTCTCGGGGAAGTGCTTGAATTGCGCTGAAGAGTTTCTTTCCACACAACATCAGATCGAATAGCAGGTTTCCCGTGTGCGGGCCGATGCTGTGCTTCTCATTCCAGCCGATGACTCCCCCGGCCCCCTTTCGCACAAAGGTTTTCGCCATTTCACGATTGGCGTCCTTCATGCTTTGACACGTCGAGAGATAGATCAACGAATTTGGAAAATCATTCACTGCATAGCTGGATTCTATAAAGAGGTTTGATATTTTATAATACGAGACCGTTCGTTCCTGACCGCCACGTGTCTCCTTGTGAACTCCAATCGAAATTCGTTGAGCATTGAAATCACTCTCAAACCTCAGAAGCAGCTGACCCAGGTTTTGATCATCTGTACCCACTAATTCCTCACCTGTATTTACCCACGTAATACCACCTCCGTCGGCCTGGTATTCTCCATGGGCAATCAGAAAAATCACCCCGAATTGTTTCAATCCCGTTTTAAAGAAATTGACGTCCGCCTGCCCACCGTTCTTCGTTGTAACGGTAAAGCCCGATTGTTCGAAAGCCCTTTTCAAAGAAGAAAAGTAGCCCGCGTATGAATTCCGGGTCTCATCTCTGTCCAACTGGTTGATGAGACAGACAGTCGTAACACCGGAAGTAGAATGAGCGACGCCACTTTTATTCATACCCTTCGGGAGGATGGTGGCAGGACGGCCATAAGGAGGCGTATTGACACCCGGCCCTACATACCATGAGACGGTTCCCGATTTCTTGAACTTCACATACAATGCGTCATTTGAGACCCAGGCATTCTCAACGTTAGAGGCTGCCCGGTATGTCGCCAACATTGATTGCCACGCTGCAACCGGATCATCGCGTTTCAGTAAAGAATCGGCGGAGACAGCTATCGTTCCATATGTTTGAATGATCGCCTGCTTTTCCTGCTCCGTCAGCGGGCCGCCGGGGTCGGTGGTACCGGAATCCTTTTTACATTGGATACCCAAGATCCCCGGAAGGGAAATAATCAGAATAAACAAGCACCTCTTCATTGCTTTACTCCTTCGTGTGTGGTTTCGCAATTCTTACAAATACAATCTAGTGCGCGGTTTCTCCCTCCGCACAACCTGGTGCCTCGGACATTCCTTGAAGGATTTCCTCACAGCGTTCATACTGCACCGTCGCTTTGATGTGTAAATTAATAGTGAGTACGAGCCTGCTGCCCGCGGGTGTCGTTGTTCCGGAAACAGCGAGTTCAATAAGAGTACCTGTCCCCACGCCTTTTACAAAATTTTCCAGGTCGCCCTGAAGTTTTCTGATGTTGCTTTCAATGAGATCATTCAAACCGATCTTTGGAATATCCAACACGCCGAGTAGAACAGGAACATGTCTAAAAAGTGTCTCGGTGGCAGTGGCGGTTCTGCCCAGGTATCCGGATACCGTAACTATGGAAGCTGCATTACCGTTTCCCGTAGACACACTTACCGACAGGCTTTCAATGTTAAGTGACTTTACCCTTGCCCCCGCGGGAAGGTTGAATGCTTTTGCCACGCTCGTTCTGGAGATAAACGAGGTTGTAATGTACACGCCATCCGGATCATCGACGATGAACTGACCGGATTGATCAACGCTTACTGTATATTGGAAAAGTTTGTTCTCGCAGCCCAGATTGAGCATCGCCAAAAGCGCCAAGCCGTACAAATAAATCTGTTTCATGATCCTGCCTCCCTTGTTTTGAATTAAAGACAATATTTTAATTAGAATACAAAACTGAATCCCAGTGCAAAAGTGGATTGCGATGACAGATTGTAGTCGGCATACAGCCTGAAAAACACAAGCGTCACGGCAGCGCCTACGGTGAAGCGCATTTTATTTGCTGCGCTGACCGATGTGGAAACATTTCCGGAGCTTCCTTTGTACTCGACATTCATCGAGGAAAACTCAAACCCCGGCCCGCCGTAAAGTGTAAGCACGCCCGTCTTCCAACTCGCCTGAGCACTAAGGAGAATCGCATTCGCTGTGATAATGTTCCCCAGCTCAAAATGTTGATAGTAAATTCCCGCGGCAAAATCCAGAGGCACATTCTTAAGCTTAAGATACTGTGTAAGATTGTGCCGGAACCC
>JBBRUI010000225.1:0-7432 GCA_038247945.1 Bacteroidota bacterium
TCTTGATTGCTCCGGTCCCGAGAATCGCCACCTGCGGCTGATTGATGATGGGAGTTCCGATTAATGTCCCGAACACACCGTAGTTGGAAATGGTAAACGTTCCGCCCTGAATATCATCGGGCATGAGCTTTTTGTTGCGCGTACGTGTCGCAAGGTCGTTCACTGCGCGGGCAAGGCCGAGGAAATTCTTCTCTTCCGCATTTTTGATCACCGGAACGATCAGGCCATTCTCTGCTGCGACTGCAAGTCCGAGGTTGATGAAGTTTTTCTTGATAATCTTGTCGCCCTCAATCGACGTATTGACGAGAGGATATTTCTTGATCGCATTGACAACCGCCTGGACGATATACGGAGTGAACGTAAGCTTAAATCCCTGACCCGCTTCAAATTGGGCTGCATGTTGAGCACGGTGTTTTACTACATTCGTCATATCCACTTCGTGAATTGCGGCAACATGCGGTGACGTGTGAACGCTCTTCACCATGTGCTCTGCCATCTTCTGCAGAACATTGCTCATCTGAATGATGTCATGCTGCGGCGCTGGATATTTGGAACGCAACTCAGGAACTTCTACAGGTTTTCCGGCAAGCGCAATAGACGGAGCGGCCGTCGGTTTTGCAGTCGGGATTGATGGAGTAGCAGCCGGAGGCGATGCGGGTTTTGCGCCACTATTCTTCGAGTTAACATACGCGAGAATATCTTTCTTCGATACTCGACCGCCTTCTCCTGTTCCGGGAATCATCTCCAACTCCTGCATTGAGATTCCTTCTTCGCGGGCGATGTTCAACACAAGCGGAGAATAAAATCGCCCGGTCGCCGGTGCAGCTAATGTTTGATGTGCTACAGGTGCTGGAGTAGCGGCTGGAGCTGGAGCCGGCGCTGTTGAGGGCGCTGATTGAGCTGCAGCGGCTTGCACAGGAGGTGAAGGTTTTTGCTCTTGCGTTGCCGCCGCGCCGGGTTCAGTCTCAAGGTACGCGATTACCGTCCGCACAGGTACTGTGGTTTGCTCAGCCACGACAATCTCGGCAAGCACTCCGGCATCGGGCGAAGGGATCTCGGAATCAACTTTATCAGTTGAGATTTCCAGGAGCGTTTCGTCCTTCTTCACCTTATCGCCGATCTTCTTGTGCCACTTCACAATCGTTCCTTCGGCGATGCTCTCGCCCATTTGGGGCATTACCACTTCTACTCGTGCCATTGTTTTTCCTTCTCTGTTAAAAAATCAAAAAGCTGAACCACGAAGAAACTAAGACACGAAGTGTTTTCTATTTTCATAGTGTCTTCGTGGTTTTCTTTTCTTCTAAAATGCAGCCAACTCCCTTAAAGCCTTCACTATCTTTTTCGTATCGGGCAGATAAAATTCTTCCAGCGGGGGTGCGAACGGAACCGGCGCGTCAAGCGAAGCAATCCGCTTGATCGGAGCATCGAGATGCTGAAATGCATTCTCAGAAATTATTGCTGCAATCTCCCCACCAATTCCTCCGGTCAACGTCGCCTCGTGAACAATCAGGACTTTTCCGGTCACCTTGACGGCGCTGATAATTGCTTCTTTATCAAGAGGAAGAAGCGTTCGCAAATCAACCACCATCACTTCAACTCCATCTTCCTTTGAGAGAATCTCGGCAGCTTCGAGCGAGAAATGCACAGTTGAACCATACGTGAAGATGACAACGTCACTCCCCTTCCTCTTCACATCCGCTTTGCCAATCTCGACCACATAATCTTCATCCGGCACATCCCCCTTGATGCGGCGGTACAGATATTTGTATTCGAAAAACATCACCGGGTTATTGTCACGCACCGCCGCCTTCATCAACCCCTTTGCATCATACGGTGTTGAAGGCGCTACGACTTTCAGTCCGGGCGTATGGGCAAACCACGCTTCTGTATTTGCAGAATGATACGGGCCTCCATGTATGTACCCGCCGCTCGGCAGCCGGACAACCATCGGCGCCGGAAGATGCCAGCGATAATGCGTCTTCGCCGCGTTCACCACGAGCTGGTTGAATCCGTTCGTAACGAAATCTGCAAACTGCATTTCGACGATAGGCCTCATGCCAACAACTGCCGCTCCGGTTGCCGCTCCTATAATCGCAGCCTCGGAAAGTGTCGCGTCAATCACCCGATCTTCGCCAAAATGTTGAAGGAACCCTTTCGTGGCCTTAAACGCTCCGCCATACGCGCCAATATCTTCGCCAATTAAGAACACCGACGGATCGCGTTCCATCTCTTCCCACATACCTTTGGAGATTGCTTCGATGTACGTCATAGTAGCCATCAGTTACAATCTACCAAAGTCTGTTGAATACTCTAACGGTCTTGCACTATGATGGACAGTAAGAATCTCAATCCAGCGTGATTTGATACGATACACGATTCGATAATTACCCAAGATCAACTCTCGCAAAGCGCGATCATTTTTTTCGGGGACGATGCGGCCCGCCTTGGGCATTCTCTCCAAAATGTTTGGTCGTTCGAAGAGTTTGTTCACATACAACTCGGCTATTCTGGGACTATCTCTTGCAATGAACTCGCCGATCTCATTCAGATCGCGTAATGCCCGACGCGTCCATTTTACTTGAGCCATTTTTTCAGCTTCCGGCGGGCTGTTGTCGTGCTATATACTCGTCCCTTACGCGAATCTTCCAACCCTTCTTCGATCTTGTGAAGAAAGATTAGCCGATCAAGAAATTCGTCAACCGAGAATCTCTCAGGCATTTCCTCGAGAGTTGTGAGTACACTGTTCTTTGTTATCATTTCTTCACCTCCACAAATTCACGTCAACGTTGACATTACGCAGCGTACACTCCTTCAGCCGCGTCTTCGCCGGGGGCATACGAACTCTCCAGGGCGAAACTCATCGCCTCTTCAATCTCCGCATTGATCTGTTCACGGATTTCTTTTTGACGAGCTTCTGTGAGAACACGGTCGTTTAGCAGAACTTTTTCAAATCGTTGAATGGGATCTTTCTTCTGCCAATCTTCAACCATTCCCTTGGGAACATACGACGCATCGTCCGACGCAGAATGTCCTTGCATGCGCATCGTGATGGTTTCGATCAGTGTTGGGCCCTCCCCGCGTCGAGCACGATCGACAGCTTTCTGGCACGTCTCATATACTTTTACTACGTCGGTACCGTCGATGGTGGCACCGGGAATTCCGTACCCTGCAGCCCGATCAGAGAATTTTTGTGCAATGGTTTGTTTTGCCACGGGCGTAGAATAAGCGAACTGATTGTTTTCAATGATGAGCACGAACGGCAGCGACATCACTGCCGCCATATTCAATCCTTCATGAAAATCTCCCACATTGCTTCCGCCGTCGCCGATGTAATTCATGACAACGGCATTTTCCTTTCGGAGCTTTGAAGCCAATGCTGCACCTACCGCCATCGGAATCATCGCCGCCAAATGACTGACGTTGCCATAAATCTTTAACGAAGGATCGGCATAATGCCCTGTTCCGTCCCGCCCACGCGTAAGACTGTTGCCTCGTCCAAGTTGCTGGAGAAAAATATTCTTCAACGATTGCCCTTTGACAAGATGGGCCCCAAGATCACGGTGCATCGGAAACAGATAATCATGCGGTTCGAGAGTATACGCGCTGCCAACCGCAGTCGCCTCATTTCCGGTACACGTGTACACACCGCCAACAACTTTGCCCTGCTTGTAGAGACGCAGGTTGGCGTTATCCACCTCCCGCGTCATAACCATGTAGCGGTATAACTCGAGGCGGTTTTGACTAGATAAAGATGGTGGTGATTTCAAATTTCTTTCCGAAAAATTTCCAAACCGATGATCCTGCCCAAGAAACGCCTAATTTGAATCAAGAAATCTCCGGATATTGGCGTGTAGTTGCGGAAGATCGTTTTTGATCGACAGCCATACCGTTCTTAGGTTGACACCTTCATATTCGTGAATCAACTTGTTTCGTGTCGCTTTCATTTCACGCCACGGAAAGTCCGGATGATGTTCCTTGAAAACATTGGAAATCCTTGTCGAAGCTTCTCCGATGATTTCGAACTTTCTCATAACTGCATTCTGCAATACCTCATCTTGCAGAAACTTCTCAAAACTGATACGTTCAGTCCACTCCATGATGAACTGCGCACTCTCCAAAATGTGAGTAAGAAATTTAAGATCCTTGTTCACTGATAGATCGTTTGAAGATCGTTCGCAATAGCGTTCATGAACCTCGGATTCAGGTCAATGTCAGTAATAAGGTCGACCTTTCTCCCAAGTCTTTCTGACAATTCCGCTTCCATCCTTGCGAGTTGAAAGAAGGTTATCCCTTCGTCGAACTCAACACATATATCAATATCACTATCAGAAAGCTCCTCTTTTCTTGCAAAGGAGCCGAAGAGTGCAATTTTCTTCGCGTTTCGACTTTTCAAGAAGTCAATAATGCTGTGTTGTATTTGCTCGCGAGACATGAATACTCCATTTCCAAACTTTGGTCAGTAACTCAGCAACTTCTCTAACGCTTTATAAACATCCGCTTCTTGCGGCAGCATCGCGTTCTCCAACTCTGGTCCATACGGGACCGGGGTGTCTTTCGCCGCAACGCGTTGAATCGGCGCATCGAGTCTCTCAAATGCCTCCGATGCAATAATTGCAGCGATCTCGCCGCCGAAGCCGCTTGTGAGAGTATCTTCGTGAACGATGAGAACCTTACCGGTTTTTCGAACAGAGTTGAGAATGGTTTCCTTGTCGAGAGGAATGAGCGTTCGCAAATCTATCACTTCAACACTTGCACCTGTCTTATCATGAATCTTGTTCGCTGCATCAAGCGATCGCTGCACCAACATTCCCCACGTAATGATTGTAATGTCGTCGCCGGCTCTTTTTATTTTTGCGAGTCCGAAAGGAAGCAGGTAATTGGAATCGGGTTCGGGAGCGGAGGCAAATCCCTGCCGGTACAAACCCTTATGCTCGCAGAACAGGACAGGGTTTTCCTCACGGCAAGCTGTCTTCAACAAACCTTTTGCATCAGCCGCGTTCGAAGGAAACACCACGTGAATGCCCGGAATATGCGTGAAGAAACCGTCGATGGATTGGCTATGATAAAGCCCGCCGTGAATGTATCCTCCCACCGCAACACGAATCACCATCGGGCACGACCATTCGTTGTACGAGCGGAAACGGAGAGACGCAACCTCATCGCGCAGTTGCATGAATGCGGGCCAGATGTAGTCGCCAAATTGTATCTCCACGACTGGTTTGTAATCACCCCGAATTGCAAGTCCGTATGCAGTTCCGATTATACTTGCTTCGGCAAGAGGCGAGTTAAACACACGGTCGTATCCGAATTTTGCTGTCAGGCCTTTCGTCGCGGTAAACACGCCGCCCTTGTTTCCTGCGACGTCTTCCCCGTAAATCAGCATCTTCGGATTGTATTCCAACTCCTCAGCAAGCGCGTGATTCACTGCATCCACCAGCACGATGTTGTTGCCCTTGTGTTCCGGTTCCACAAAATTTTCTTTCGGCACAACAACACGCGGCGAGTACACATACTTTTCTAATTCATCGACAGGCGGCATCGGCTGCGACTCGGCCCATACAGCCGCTTTATCAATTCGTAGCTGGATTTCTTCTTTGATGCGAACGAAGTCTGCTGCTGCCAAAATCTTTTTCTCGATCAGCAACAGTTCGAAATTCGGAATTGGATCTTTCTTCTTGTCATTCTCCAGATCCTCTTGCGTGCGATATTTCTTCTGATCATCGGAAGATGAATGTGCGAGCAGGCGGACTGTATCAGCTTCGATAACGCTCGGCCCATCCCCCCGACGGGCTTTCGCCACAGCATCGGCGGCAACTTCATACATTTCTTTGAAATTACATCCATCAACACGATAGCGGTTCAGCCCTTCGTAGCCTTTCGTCATTCCGTACACACTCTCCCCGGCGAGCTGATCCTTGACAGGGACAGAGATTGCAAACTTGTTATTTTGGATTAAGAAGATGACGGGATATTTCCCACGCGCCGCCCAGTTCACCGCTTCATGAAACTCACCTTCGCTCGTTGCGCCCTCACCGGATGAAACGTAAACCACTTCATCCTTGCCATCCTTCACGGCGCCCATTGCAGTCCCCACTGCCTGCAAGTATTGCGTTCCCGTCGGGGAGGATTGACAGACAATCCGCTGCTTCTTGTGGCCGTAATGAAACGGCATTGCGTAACCATTACTACTCGGCCCGCCGGCTCTGTGCAACGCTTCAAGCATGATCTCTTCAATCGTGTACCCAAACTGCAGCGAGAATGCCAAGTCCCGATAATAAGGATACGCCCAATCGTAGCCGGGTTTCATTGCAAGAGCAGTCGCCGTTTGCGCAACTTCGTGTCCCGACCCGCCGATATGAAAAAAGCATTTTCCCTGCTTCAGCAACACAAGAATCTTATTGTCGAGCAATCGGGCTGCAACGGAATTTTTGTACGTGTTGATGAGCTGATCGTTTGTCAGTTGCCCAAGAGCGTTGCCACCCGCGACAGTTGACCCTGAACCGTTTGAGCCATTTGTTTTAGGTTCAGTTTTAGTAGGCTTTGTCGTTGACACGAAATTCTTCCTCACATTCGATTTGTTGGGTTTCTTTTTCAACGGTTAGACCGTTCGTTCAGCCTGCTCGATGAGCATTTTCAACTCTTTGTTTGAAATTGATTCAACTTCTGACTTATCATAGATCGCAATGAGGTTAACGATTACGTCCGGCTTCTTGGCAACGTCTATCCTGACAATTATCTCGGGCTGCAGGTATGTTATCACTCTCGCTCCACCACTCTTCCCTTTTCCTTTGCTACGAATCGCAAGGCGAATCTTGTAAGCATTATTTCCGAGTGGTGTACCCATCGAAGGTTTAGATAACAACGTTGACTCCAATTCCCCGAGTTCAGCTTTGAGTGAAGGGTATTTCTTCAAAAGAGGCTTTGCAAGCCTTTTGAAAGAATCTGTCGCCTTTACTCTAACGTTCATTCAAAAAATCTGAGAGCGATTGGAGTTCCTTCCCTTTTTTTCCTGGCGTCTTTACTTCTGTTATTCCTGATCTGATGGCATCAAATACTTCCAATTTCTTTTGCAGTCTTCTGTATTTCTGATGAATACTCTCCCAGTCTTTTCGACGCACCAAGAGTAAATTGGATTTTCCGGAACTATCCGAAACGTAATAGACGTTGTCCTCCCGAACCTTGCTACTCACGCCTTCGGTCGAGATTCGATATTTTATTTTCGTTGTAGTCTTCACTTTGGGATTTCCTTAAGAATGGAGAAACACTCCCTAACAAAAGGATCTGGTCAGAAGAATGTCTTAAGTTAAATTAAATTCAACTTTGATTCGCTTGCCGGCAAATTAATTTTTCTTCTCAGAATGTGAAACTCGATGGACCGTATCTTGCGCTACGACCAACAATCCCCGCCAGTCTTCCCGTTTAAATCGAACCA
>JBBRUI010000226.1:0-7409 GCA_038247945.1 Bacteroidota bacterium
CCCGGGACGAAGGTAGGAACTCTGCTCGCCTGAGATATGGAGCAACGGACAATGTCCTGCGCGAGCCAGCGTTAGTTTGCCTGTTTCAACATCGACGACAGCGTAAAGTAAGCTAACAAATGAGTGTTTGTCAATAGAACCGGAGAGCGCCTCGTTTGCTTTGATCATGAAGTCACGCGGAGAGGGGTACAGTCGGCTCAACGATTGGAAAATTCCTTTCACCTCTGCCATATAGAATGCAGCAGAGACTCCTTTGCCAGAAACATCTCCCACGACTATACCAAGCTTGCCCCCCTCAAGCTCAACCACATCGTAGTAATCGCCGCCGACTTCAAAAGCGGGCGTAGAGACGGCATCGATTTCCATCGTTGAATATTTCGGCAGCGATTGCGGAAGCAGCTTGCGTTGAATTTCCTGCGCGAGTGTCATCTCACGCAATAGCCGTTCACGCTCAATGGATTTTTTTATCAGCCGTGAATTCTCGATTGCAATCGTCGCCTGATCTGCAAAAGCAGAGATAACGTCGATATCGTCCTTGAAGAATCCAAATGGCAACTCTTTCGTGGCATAGAGTATTCCGATCATGCCTGCGTGCGATACAAGCGGCACCACCACCAGCGAACCAACCGGCAGGTGGGATTTCCGGATACTCTTGAAGCGGACATCGTGCGATACATCGTCCACGACAATGGGTTTTCGATCCTTGATCACTTCATCGCGCAATGTCTTATCACCGGCCGACAGCAGCGTATCAATTTCTTCTTCACCGATATTTTTTCTCCCGGCTAATTGGATGGAGTAACTTCCTGCGGAGCGGCTATGCCTGATTACTTCCCGACCATTGGCGTGCGGCTGGTCCGGTTCATCAGTCACGTGAATAACCTCCAGCCAACTGCTTTTCGCTTCACACACCTGTAACGTCATCGTAAGAACCGTGTCCACCAGCTCGTTGAAATCGAAGACTTGTGTTACAAGCCTGCTCAGGTTGTGCAGCGACGTAACTTCGGTGGATTTCCTGTCGAACGCCTCCGCTGTTGGCAGATGGAACAGGGTACTGACGAACGCCATCCCAAAATATATATTCCCAAAAATGGTTGTCAGTACCACGAAACGGTTGAGCGGATAGGAATAATACAACAGGGATTTTCGAATGATGCTCTGATCCATAAAAAGAATAAAGTTCAACGCAAGAAACGCGCCGAAGAGAACAAACCCGTAGATGAGTGTAAATAACTTCTCCCGCTTCGTCAGGTATACAATCCACGGGAGGCGGAATGAATTTAACACTGCGAACAGTATTGCGAAGCCGAGCAGCACGCGTGTCAGAATGCTCTCGTCGAGTGACTTCAAGGGGAACGTGGAGGCGGCGGTTGCAAGAGTGAGCCCGACGAATAACAAGAAATTTCGTTCGGTACCCCGTTTGCGTTTAAAGAGAACAAGCGTGCGGAAGAGGCGAAAGACAAGTATGGCATAGATGCCAAACACCAAGCTGACAAATTTTGCAATGAACAGTTGGCCAAACGTGAGCGGAATAAGTGAATCACCCTTTGTGTCAAAGTGGTCTTCCGTAAGATTCCACACAACGATGGACATGAACAACATCAGCACGGCATAGATCATAACCAGGCCCAGCCGTTTTGCCGGGGGCAGATTGTCGTGCACTTTCTTTGCTTCGAGGTAGAGATAGATGAGAGCGAATGCTGTGACAATGAGGAGGTCACGGAATAAATTCATGCCGCCTATATCCAATTCCACGTTCTTTCGTATCACATCGATGATAAACACGACAGTGAACGAGAGTGCAGAGCCAATCAGATAAAGGATCCGGCGGAACTTCATTGAGCGACGTTCAGTAAAATTAAGGCGAGAACGGGACTAAGTACAGGAAATCTCACAGTTGTTCTTCGGGAAATATGAAGAAAAGTTGCATCCATTCAACTGCAGAGTGTGCAAAGGCACCTTGAATGGCAACGGCGATAAGAGAGGACGATTATCAATAATCCTCTCTGTATCGCCGAGATTCTTTCTGGCCGGTCTTAGGACGAGAGTCTTGTAATAAAGCGGTCCGCTTCGCGCGCATATTGAGAGGTCGGGTATTCTTTCTTTATCTTCTTGAACAGATCCAATGCCCGATCTTTCTTTCCTGCTAGCATGTAGTTGTTCGCAGCATTGTTCAGGTTGGCGGCCGCTTCCACATCTTTCGGATAATCGACTGAAGCTTTCTCATAATTCCCGGCTGCCTTCTCATACTCACCTTTCGCTTCATAGCATTCGGCTATACCGGCTAACCGTGAGACGGCAAGGAATTCATCTTTTGCCTTGAAGTCGTCGAACTGTTCGAGCGCTTCGTCGGATTTGCCCAGATGGAAATATGCATTGGCAAGATAGAAGCGGGCAAGATTCCCGGCATCGGTACTGCCGTATTTATCGACAATCGTTTTCAATCCGGTGATTTTTCGTTCCGGTATGCCATCGATTGCAATCTGGTGTTGGTTGTTATCGACGTATGTGTAGACTGAACCTAGCTCCGTCGATGCCTGAGCGTTGTCGGTTTTTTGTTTCTCGGCATACCACCAGATTCCAAGAACCAGAACCACCACTCCCGCGACAGCGATGCCGATATTTTTCTTGTTGATATCGTAAAAGGTCGTAAGATTTCCCATCGTTGTGATGAGAGCATCCTGTTTCAATTCACGTTTCGAAATTTTCTTTTGGGCTTTAAGCATAGAATGCTGCGGTACCTCCGTGGTGTGTATTGATATGGTAGATTGATAAAAATGTGTGCACTCGTCGGGAGTCGAACCCGAAACCTTTAGCTTCGGAGGCTAACGCTCTATCCAATTGAGCTACGAGTGCAATTGATTCTAATCTGTTCTTTCGAGTAACCCCGAAACCCTGCCTGCCGGCAGGGAGGCAAGCTTTAGCTTTCCCGCCGAAAGATGGCGGGATAAACTCCGGCTAACGCTCTCCGCCAGAGGCGGACAGGTATCCAATTGAGCTACGAGTGCATGAAATTCCTACTAAGGTAGCCAAAAACGGTGTGGCGTTCAACCTAAATGTTTCTGACGAACAGCCATGTCATAAAAAAAGGCGAGCCGCTGTTTGGCTTCGCCCTTTGATTTTGTTTGCAGTCAACGGAGAGATGCTTCGCTCCGCTCAGCATGACCCTTGAAAAGCAGGGTCACTTCATCATCAATAATTTCCTCGCGGCAATAAAGTTGGCGGCTTGCATGCGATACAAATAGACTCCGGTCGCAAGCGAGCTTCCATCCAACGTTACGCGATGATAGCCTGCGGTCAGCGGCGCATCCAGCAACGACTTTACTTCTCTGCCCAGCAGATCGTAGAGCTTTAGACTCACCTGCGAATCTTTTGGAAGAGCGAACTCAATTGTGGTTGATGGATTGAAAGGGTTCGGATAGTTCTGCGCCAATTCAACCCTGACGGGAACGGAAGCTTGTTCCTTAACGCTTGTTAGGATACCAACACGCCCGTCTCGGCCGGTGTGTTGGACGTAGATGCCATTGAGCAAGGGCCAGAACACAACAATGATCCCCCCTTTGTTGTCTGATGCATAGAATCGAAATTCCGCATTACCTGCGTTTGTGAGATAGCGGTAAGCCGTGTCCCATCGGGCTTCACCAGTGAGTTGGTAACGTTGCCCACGACCTGATTCCCCAGCCAAAACTAGTCCCCGTTGACGATCTGAAAAAACATATCCTCCAATAGTACCAATTGCGGGAAATAGGATCCGCTGAAATTGTCCTGTGCTATCAAAATGGTAAATTGTATCCTGACACGAATAAAGATAGTAGATCCCGCCTATACCGTCGGGAGTGAGACCGCCTTTACGGAATGGAACAACCCCTTCACAGCCACCCCGGGCAGAAAAGGGTGTATTCCATAATGTATCACCGCTGGATCCCAGTTTCAAAAGTCTCAATCCGCTACCGCCGCTAAGACGAAATAATACACTGTCCCTCCAAGAAACATTGCTAAAGCTCTCAACCCAAGGCGATCCGGTGGAACGAATCCCTGAGGCGTCGACAGTGTATGTTGCATTTCCTCCAAAGAAGTAGCAACCAATGTAGTTGAGTGCACCTGCTCTAGAGAGATCCCGATAGTAGAAGCTGGAATTTTGAGTGCTGCTGTCGAGAACCGTTCTCCACATTCCAGTCCCATTCCCATTATATCTCGTTGCTGTAATGTAAACTTTGTTCGGTGAGCCAGGATAGTCAAATCCTCGGTCTACCCAAGCAAGTACGCATCCGCCCTGACCGTCACTGACGATGCCCCCTTGTTTCAAGCCGGTTTCCGCTCCCTGCACTTTCACTCCACCCGATGTCCATCTTAGATTGCCGAACCGGTCAACGCGTTGCACATAAATTGCATTGTTCAACCACCGTCCACTTTGCCCGTCGCGATACGCGCCACGGTGATCATACCAAAACAGAATCACTCCGCCATCGCCATCACTCGTCCATCCACCCCAGTCCCCAATCGATACATTCTGTACGTCGGTAATAAAACTGCTGTCATTGTGAAAGACCTGCACGGGGGGAGTCCAGATGTAATAACCGCGCTCATCAATCTTCCGCGCAAAGATGTAACTCTGCAATGCACCAAGTACAATCGAACTGCCGTCATCAAATGTGACAATGCCGGGGTAAAAGCCGGGGCACACGTAGAGCGTGCTTTCAGCTCTCGTGGAGATGGACCATTGGGCGTAGTTAACGGAGGGCAGGAACAAAAATCCAAAAAGAGCTGTGAGACGCGCGATCTTCATGGCTTGGTCTCAGTCAAATTGGTATTGGAAACAAAAACCCGCTTCATCGTACTAAAATGACGGTAATTATCTAACTGACTTCTGGAGTGTGTAGCGGGGTGGTTCGTCGCGCCTCGAATCTCCTCTACGAGGTCGTAGACCCGTAGGTTGACAACTCAACTCGTTGAGGAGGTCGTAGACCTGCGGGTAATATACTATGGTCATAATCAGATGTCAACAGCTCGTGAAAAGAAAATAGACCAGTTGCATTAGCTACTCAAGCATTGTTGTTAAGCAAAGAAGATTCTTTCCCTCCGCCTCTTCCAACAACTTCTGAAACGAATATCAGCACAAGAATGAGAACCAACAACAACACCGAATATGCCGCAGCTCCGCCAAAGTTATACGCCCGCATTTGTGCAAGAATCTCCACCGAGATTGGTCTATTAGAATACGTGTAGAGAAGAATTGATGACACAAATTCCCCAAGCGCCGTTATCATCACCAGCAGCGCACCTGAGATTATGCCCGGAAAAATAATCGGCAAAACAATTTTGCGGAATCTTCTCCACGCTCCGGCTCCAAACGTCTGCCCGGCTTCAAGCAGCGAGTCATCCAATTGTTCCAGTGAAGCAGAAGTCGATCGGACGACGAGCGGAAACATTCTGACGAAATATGCAATGGGCAATATCCAGAATGTCCCGACCAGAACTGTTTGAGCTGAGAACCATGTTGGCTTGTTAAACGCAAGTATCAGACTTATGGCGATCACAGTGCCGGGAATCGCATACGGCAACGTCGCAAGAATATCGACTGCAAAGCGGTAGCGCCCCAGCTTGCCTTTGGTGATCAGATACGCTGCGCCTACTCCGACAACAACCGCTGCGACAACTGTCATGCAACTCATGAGGAGGCTGTTCAGGATCGGGTCAAACACCTGCGGTTCCCTCATGAGTTTTATATAGTTCTCCATCGTATACACCGCCGGAACAATTTGCCACGTCCACGAACCTTCTTTCGCAAACGAAAGGACAACAATGGTAATGATCGGAAGAAGCTCTATGCTGAGCAAAATAATAGCGAGACCGACGAACACTCTTCGCCACGATTTTCCGATCTCCAGCACTCCTGTTTTTCCTGCTCCTTTCGCCGCCCGCGTACCGGAAGAAGGAGTGACGATTCTGAACGCAACGAAAAAGGCAATCGAAACCAGCGTTAACACAATTGCCAATGCAGAGGCAACATTGATCTCACCGTTGAGTTTGGCGTTGTAAATTTGCAGTGTCATGAACCGTTTATCGCCGCCGAACAGCAACGGTGCGGAAAAGGATGCCATGCTTGCCATAAACGTGAGGATGGATGCGCCGAGCAATGCAGGTTTCAATTCGGGGAAAATAATCTGTCGTATCGTTCTCCACGGGGAAGCCCCGAGGATTTGCCCCGCCTCAAGTACCGAAGCGTCCAGATTGCGAAGCGTGGTTGAGACGAAAAGATAGAAGTAAACGTAGAATGAGTACGTATGAACTGCAACGATGGCGGCAAAACCATCCAACGATAATGTTCCGATGGGCAGTCCGAACAACTCAGAGGCAACCCGCGGAAGAATGCCGGTTTCACCAAAGACAAACAGAAATGATATGACACCGACGAGCGGCGGTAATGCGATCGGCAGAATTGCTATGCGCGAGAAGAAACGACGGAACGGAAATTCCAGTTGCGTGAAGACAAATGCAAAGAACACTCCCGCAACGCAACTCCCCACTACCGACAGCAACGAAACCAGAACTGAATTCCAGACAGCCTCGACGTTTGCAGAATTGCGCAGACTGACCATATCAAGATAATTGCCGAACGAGAAACTCCCGTTCACTACCAAACTCTCCTGAACTATCGCAACGAGCGGGTACAACACATATCCAACATATACAAAACAAAGGAGGCCAATGGGCAAGATGAGGGATAAGCGGAGCTTCAAGAGTTCCCCGGCAGTATAACACACTTTGACCAATCGATACGTATCTCCACTCCATCACCCGGACGAAGTTGTTTTGTCAGCGCAGAACTCATTGACGTAGCGCGCAGTGAAACTCCTCTACGATCTACGATCCCGTAGGGAGGTCGTAGACTATTTGTCTCAACCACAAAGTTGGTGATGAAGCCAAGGTATTCCGCGTGAGTTATCTTCGCTGCAAGACCTCCGGCTCCAGGAGGCAAAAGATTAATGGCCTCAGGTTTTATGGCAAGAGTTACATTTCCGTCTCGTTGACCAGCGATCAATTCCGCCGGCACATTCAGAATCAAATCTCCGTTGACAAACCGGAACGTGGAGACATCAAGGCTGCCCTCCAATACATTTGCGCCGCCGAGAAACTCTGCAACAAAGGACGAGGCCGGACGTTCGTACATCTCCGACGGCACTCCAACCTGTTCCACTCTTCCTCCCCGCATCACGGCGATCCTATCGGAGAGGCTCATGGCCTCGGATTGATCGTGCGTAACGTACACTGTCGTAATACCAAACCGGCGCTGCAACGCACGGATTTCTTCGCGGGTTTTCAGACGCAGCGCAACATCGAGATTACTCAACGGCTCATCCATCAGCAGAACCGCCGGCTCAACGACCAGTGCCCGTGCAACCGCAACG
>JBBRUI010000227.1:0-7376 GCA_038247945.1 Bacteroidota bacterium
GTCGTCCCGATGGAGTCGGGAAGTCCCGTCTCCCGCTCAAAAAAAAGAAAGACGACAAGCTGGACGTCGTCCCGACGGAGTCGGGAAGTCCCGTCTCCCGCTCAAAAAAAGAAAGACGACAAGCTGGACGTCGTCCCGACGGAGTCGGGAAGTCCCGTCTCCCGCTCAAAAAAAAGAAAGACGACAAGCTGGACGTCGTCCCGACGGAGTCGGGAAGTCCCGTCTCCCGCTCTTGAGTTCTTAATTCACCTTTCTCCACGCGAGCGTATGAACGACAGGGAAAAAACTTCAACGTGTCGAAAAGAACGCCATCGCAGACGTACAGTAAGCAACCGCGTGCACAGCTCTGGCTGTAAATTTTTCACAATGCGGTTGTTGTAAACAGGAACATCCCGTCCCGAAGGACCCAGCCTCCTTTCTTCTCATCAGAAGGATCCCTTCAATTTCTAATTTTCCCTGTGGTATGTTGAGGGGAGATTTTTTACACATTTTTCTAAAAAGGCGCAGTATGAGAAGACTGAACATCGGAGTAATTGATCTCGTCAGCAATGGCCCGACCAAGGCATTGTGGGCACGGGTAATGAACGCAAATCTTGCGAGCATTATGCCGCAGATTGTCGCTGTGTGGTGCGAAGAGGAAGGGCATAACGTCTCGTTCGTCTGCTACACGGGTTTTGAAGATCTCTCCGCCGAGCTGCCGGACAAGCTCGACTTGGTTTTTATCGGCGCGTTCACCGAAGCTGCGCAGCTTGCGTACGCGCTCAGCAATCAGTTCCGTTCGAAGGGCGTTGTTACTGTACTCGGCGGCCCGCATGCACGCTGCTATCCGCAGGACGCGCAAAAGTATTTCGATTACGTTCTCGGGTTCACGGATAAGTCGACTATTCTTGAGGTACTTCAAGGCTGTAGCCCACACAGGCCAATGGGTATCCAGATCTCCGCACGAAAACAACCGGCGGCGCTGCCCGGAGTAAGGGAGCGATGGAAGTTCATCGAACCAACGCTGAAGAAAGCGCCTCTCATCAAAATGGTCGGCATGCTCGGAAGCCTTGGCTGCCCGTATACATGCGCGTTCTGCATTGATTCCGTTGTGCCGTACCAGCCACTGGATTTTGACGTGATGAAGGATGACCTTTCGTTTCTTCTGACGAAATTCAAACGGCCGCTCATTGGATTCCACGATCCGAACTTCGGCGTCCAGTTCAATAATTTTCTGGATGCGATTGAAGAAGTCGTTCCTCCGGACAGAATCGACTTTGTTGCTGAGAGCAGCCTATCCCTCCTTTCCGAACCGCATCTCATCCGGATGAAGCGCAACGGTTTCAAAGCGCTGCTTCCGGGCATCGAGTCTTGGTACGATCTCGGCGAGAAATCCAGAACGGGATCGGCACGGGGAATGCAAAAAGTGAAGGATGTCTCCGACCACGTGAACATGATCTTAAAATATATTCCTTACGTACAAACCAATTTCGTTCTGGGCCTCGACAGCGACGCTGGCGATGAACCATTCGAGCTGACGAAACGCTTTGTGGACCGGACGCCGGGCGCATTTCCGGGTTACTCTCTACTTTCTGCATTCGGGCAGGCCGCACCACTGAATCTCGATTACCAGCACGCGGGCCGGGTCATTCCGTTTCCTTTTCATTTCCTGAACAACAACAGCGCAATGAATTTGAAACCGGTGAATTATTCGTGGGATGAATTCTACGGACACGTCATTGATTTGACGCGTTACACATTTTCACCGAAGGCAATTGTCAACCGCATCCGGGCAACCAACACTTTCGTTCCGCGGTGGCTGAATGTTATTCGGGCAATTTCATCGGAGGGATACGGACGCATTACGGCGTACAACGAAATCCGGCGCCGCCTTGAAGCCGATGCGGAGTTCAGTCCGTTCTTCGAGCAGCAATCGTCCGTCGTACCGCAATTCTACGCGAACCGTGTTCAAAAAGATCTGGGTGAGTTCTGGAAGTGGCTGCCAAAGGGAGCGCTCCATCATGACCCGAACGCGTACGCGAAGTCGATGGCAATAGAAGTTTCACAGCCGGAACTGCTGGTAGCGAACGCGTAAGTTTCTATCGCCGGGCAAGAAAAGAGTTGCGCCAAATCTTCACCGCCGATTTCTTGAAATAGAAAACGGCGTTCAGTATCTTGGATGCAGAAGCTTCCGCCATGATTCCGGCGGAGGCCTTAGCATTCACCAGCCTTCCATCATACTCATTCATGCCGACAACCGCGTTCGCTCTCTTCAGGCTGACATTCCCGCGACTTCTTCTTTTCTCTTATCTCAACACGATGCGCAAAGAGCTTGCAGACTGCCGGTCGTGCCTGGATATTGGTTGCGGCGGTGGTTCTCCCGTCCGCCATCTGAAATTTGAGTACTCAGTGGGAGTCGAGGGTCATGCGCCAACACTTGAAGCAGCACAGAAACTTCACACGCACGATGAATTTCGGTTCGCAGGAGCAACCGAGTTGGACAGACATTTCTCCGAGAACGAATTCGATTGTTGCATTGCGCTCGATCTTATCGAACATCTCACACAGAAGGACGGAATCAAACTCATCCGCGACATGGAGAGAATCGCCTCGAAGAAAATCGTCATCTTCACGCCGAACGGCTTTCTGCCGCAGCAAAGCCACGATGGGGATTTACAGGAACATCTTTCCGGCTGGACTGCCGACGAAATGGAATCGCTCGGCTTCAGAGTCTTTGGCATGCACGGGCATAAGTCGTTGCGGGGCGGACAGCATCAACATCGCCTGAAGCCGGCGGCGTTATCAGGAATCGTCTCCGCGCTCACACATTTTCTTTACCTCCGGCTGCACCCGAAGAATGCAGCAGCCATTCTTTGTGTTAAGGAGAAAACTTCTTCCTCGCACAAAGATCCTGAGAAATTTTCCGGGCAGGCTGTCGACGTTTGATCCTTTCAACCCTTAACGT
The DNA here is from genome assembly GCA_038247945.1 of Bacteroidota bacterium. Lineage (GTDB taxonomy): Bacteria > Bacteroidota > Ignavibacteria > UBA10030 > UBA6906 > CAADGV01. Next base: position 2,945 of record JBBRUI010000227.1, read on the forward strand.
TGCACACGTTTTTTATGTCATCACTCAAGCAAGCCCTCAGCAAATTCGATCTGACGATGATCGCGATTGGCTCAACAATCGGGTCGGGAATTTTTCTCACGCCTTCTTCCATTGCGCACGAACTCCACGAGCCCTGGCTTATTCTTGCGATATGGATCGTTGGAGGATTGATGGCGATTGCGGGCGCTCTCACGTTCGCCGAGCTGGGCGGACTGATGCCGGGCGCGGGCGGCGTTTACGTCTACCTTTCGGAAGCCTATGGCAGACTGACCGGATTCCTATATGGCTGGGCGTACCTCCTTGTCGTCAACACGGGAGGCGTTGCTGCTCTCAGTCTTGCGTTTGCAACATACTTCGGATTTTTCGTTTCGCTCGATCCGGTTCAGGTAAAGCTCGTTGCTGTCGCAGGCATTATCATTGTCACGGCAATTAATGTGGTGGGAGTAAAGATCGGTGGAATTTTCTCGGACGTGTTTACGATGCTGAAAATTGCAGGAATACTTTTTCTCATCGTTGTAGGACTGACTTTGGGATCAAGCCACACAACGGACTTTACTACATTCTCCGGAAATTATCCGGGAACACTTGCGGTGGCAATGGTCGGCGTGCTCTGGTCGTACGGCGGTTGGCAGCATGCATCGTTCGCAGCGGCGGAAGCAAAGGATCCGAAACGCACCGTTCCCTTTGCAATGATTGTTGGAACGCTCGTCGTTGCCGTTTTATACATTTTAACAAATGTTGCGTACATGTTCCTACTCCCGACCGCTTCAATCGGCAGTTCACCCCGTGTGGCCGCAGATGCAATCAGCACGGTGCTGGGTCCGACCGGAGGCAGCATTATTGCAATTGCAATTTTTATTTCCACGTTCGGCACCGCGGGAATCTACACGCTCACAGCGCCGCGTATTTATTTTGCAATGGCAAACGATGGAGTGTTCTTCAAGAAAGTTGCCGAAGTGCATCCCAGGTTCCATACTCCCGCAGTTGCAATTCTCATTCAATCCGGATGGGCAATTGTATTAATCTGGTTTTGGGGAACGTTCAACGAACTAATCTCGTATGTCGTCTTCACAGATTGGATTTTCTTTGCGATGACGGCGGCGAGCATTTTTGTTTTTAGAAAGAAGAAACCGGACGCCGATCGTCCATACAAAACATTCGGCTATCCATTCACGCCGTTGTTTTTTATCGCCATCGCAGCGTGGTTTGTACTGAATACTCTTTTCCGGAAACCGGAACAGGCAATTGCCGGACTCGGATTTCTGGCGCTCGGCATTCCCGCTTATTTTTTCTGGAAACGAAAAATCAACCCTTAATCTATTCCTTCGGACACATGAAAGAACCGCGCAAAGATTACCCGTATTACGATGTTGAACCAATCAGCACGCTCGCTGAGATGATCAACTTCTCTGCAAATAAATTCTCAAGCCGGCTTGCCCTACAGGATTTGAATCAAACACCCATCCCGCGGGTAACGTACAGTGAGTTGCTTGAGAATGTCCTCGCATTCGGGGCCGCACTCAGGAACATGGGATTGAAAGAGCGGGATCATGTTGCATTTATTTCCGAGAACAGAGTCCAGTGGGCAATTACGCATCTTGCCTGTATTACATTCAACTTCGTTGCGGTGCCGATCGACAAGAATCTGAAAGAGAACGACATCGTCAACATCCTGCATGTTTCGGAGTCGAAGGCGGCGGTTTTCTCGGCACCGTTCCGTTATATGTTTCTGGAATTCAAACAATCGGTGAAGAATCTCCACCATCTGATCGATATGGATCTTCCAACAAAAGAAGATGGCATCCAGTCGATGACGGAGTTGATGAAAGATGTACGGCTCGGCGGGAAGCATACATCAATTCCAAAAACTGATCCGGAGGATGTTGCAGTTATTGTTTTCACATCCGGTTCGATGGGACACGCAAAAGGCGTGACGATGACACAGACGAATCTCTGCACAAACCTGATGGACATGCGGAAGATGATCAACATCGGTCCCGATGACCGATTCCTTTCCGTTCTTCCGATGCATCATACGTACGAGGGTACGTGCGGATTTCTCTGTCCGCTCTATGGAGGCGCGTCGGTGTTTTATGCACGCAGTCTCAAGACCATCGTCGATGACATGCAGAAGACGAGCCCGACAATATTTCTCGGTGTACCGTTGATGTATGATAAGATGTACCGTCGCATCCTTGCGGGCATTCGGGAAAAGACAATTGCCAAAGCGATCATCCCTCCAATGAAAGGAATTGCTGCGGGACTGGAAATGTTCGGTGTCGATGTACGAAGGAAATTGTTTGCCGAGATCCATGCAAAGTTCGGCGGGGCTATTCGTCTTTTCATCGCTGGCGGAGCTGCACCCGATCCGCAAGTTTCCAAGGGATTGCGTGCGCTCGGATTCAAAGTTCTACAGGGCTATGGCCTGACCGAGACTTCACCGATCCTCACCGTCAATCGCGAGTTCAACCTGAAAGACGAAGCTGCCGGTGTTCCATTGCCAAGTGTCCAACTGAAAATCGCAAACCCGGATGCAAGCGGCCACGGGGAGATTGTGGCAAAGGGTCCATCCGTCATGCGCGGGTATTACAACAATGCGGCGGCAACTAAAGAGGTGTTGCACGATGGCTGGTTTTTCACCGGCGACATCGGGTTTTTTGATGAAGACGGATTCCTTCACATCAACGGCAGGAAAAAGAATGTTATCGTTGCGCGCAACGGAGAGAATGTTTATCCGGAAGAGATCGAAGACAAGGTGAACAAGATTCCCTTCGTGCTCGAGTCAGTCATTTACGGCGGGAAGGATGAAAAGAACGACGAAGAAATCCGTGTAATGATTGTGCCGAATGCCGAAACGTTCATCGAATACGCCGGCAGCCATACAGTGGAAGTCACTACCCAACTCATCGAGAAAATCCTGCACGATGAAATCCGTAAACTCAACACGCATTTGCCCGGTCATCAGCAGATCAAGAAGGTGAAGGTGCGGGACAAGGAGTTTGATAAAACCACAACGCAGAAGATCAAACGCTACCTGGTTCAGCAGGAAGATTCAACGCACTAAAGGCAACGCGGGGAAAGATTTTTCACAGTGAACGCGGATCGAAGAGTCATTGTCCCGCAGGAAGCGGGACAACCGGTGGAGCAGTAAGCAATGCTATAATAAAGGCGGCGACAGCAATAACCAACCCGTACATAAAAATTGTATAGCAAAGACGGAGAAGCCGGTATTTTCTTCCTAACACCTTCCCCAAAAAATACAAATCCTTGATCATGCTGCCGTAAAGATATTCTTTGTCGTTCATCATTTCTTTCATTCCCCACTCGAAATCTTCCAGGCTTGAGTTATAGAAGTTCCCGAAAAACAGCAGGTTCGCCCTCTTGTTCACAATATCCTCACGGGTAAACGTTCCCGCCGTGATATTGGGGCGCGTGGCAAGGATTGCAAAAATCATTGCAGTCAGACATACGGCAAGAAGAATAACAGTCGGGATCGTAAGAAATGGATGCGTGTCGAGTTTGCTGAGAAGCAAAGCCACCACAATGGAGACGATGATTGCGTTCGTGCTGATCATGATGTTTGCCTTTTGATCGGCGAGAGCGCTCAGGTCGAGATGGTTTTTTGGCACAACACGGAACATCGTTTCAATTCCGCGTTCCGGTTTTTTCCCCTGCTCGGTTTTTGCGGCGCTTTTCTCATTCCTGGTTCGCAGGTCTGCAGATGTTTTCCTGGCCCGGGCATGCGCATCGCGCAATCGTTCCTGAAGTTCAACCAGGTTTTTTCGTCTTCGTCCGGACCATTCCTCCCGCGCATACAGCGTAAAGAACGTTCCTGCGGACGCGAACTCAATATTCTTTTGCAGCCACTCTACATCGGTCAACGAATCACCGGTGCGCATTTCAATTTCCATCCGCAACAAATCACTTCGTTCGAAGAATCTTTTCTTGCCGATGTGAGAGACGTCGGCGTCACACATCACTTCTTCGAGGGAGTTTTTCGGTGATTGCGGCATTTTCGTCGCACGTATGCAGCCGACAACGATCTCGATGCGCGGCGGTGGATAATTCTTACTGCTCAAATATTCTGTTGCGAGGCCGGCCGCCCTCTCCTCGTGTCCTTCCACCGCGTCGATGTATCCGACATCGTGGAACAACGCGGCAAGAAGCACCAGTTCCATTTCAGATTTTCCGAGCCTGATGCCTTCACCGATCTCTTGCGCAGCATCCACAACCTGTTCTGTGTGCAGCAAATTGTGGTAGACAGCCCATTGCGGGAGTTTCTCACTGAGGAGAGATGTAACGTGTGTCTGGGCTTGTCGGAGGATTTCGGTATTGGGAATCATGTCATCGGGAAAGGATTGAACTGCCCCAACATAGGAAAAAATAATCAACGAATCCAATGTAAGGTTTCGCCGGAGCAGCTAGACATTGA
>JBBRUI010000228.1:0-7376 GCA_038247945.1 Bacteroidota bacterium
CGTTATCGTGAATTGAGAATTATTGAAACCAAACTCGAAACCCTTAACCTAAACCTTAACCTCATTCTTAAACTTGTACATTCTCGGCATAGAAACCTCCTGCGATGAAACTTCCGCTGCTGTGTTGCATGACGGCGCCGTGAAATCCAACATCATCTCCTCGCAGCTTGTTCACAAGAAATATGGCGGCGTGGTGCCTGAGCTTGCGTCGCGGGCGCATCAACGCATGATCATTCAGGTCGTTGAAGAAGCATTGCAGAGTGCGGGAGTTACCAAACATCAACTCAATGGTATCGCAGCAACGCAAGGGCCGGGACTCGTCGGCGCGCTGCTTGTCGGGTTGAACTTCGCCAAGGCAATGGCATACGGACTCAACATCCCATTCGTAGCGGTGAACCACATGGAAGGGCATTTGTATTCGGATTTTCTGATGGAGACGAAACCTTCATTTCCTTTTGTCTCTCTTATAGTTTCGGGCGGACATTCGATGCTTGTGCATGTGAAGGAACCGTTCGTCCACCGCGTTCTTGGACAAACACGCGATGACGCAGCGGGCGAAGCGTTCGACAAGGTTGCGAAAATGCTCGGGCTTGGTTATCCCGGCGGGCCTGTTATCGACAAGCTTGCCGCACAAGGCAATCCCAAGGCAATAAAATTCCCCAGAACATTTTTGGAAGAGTTTGATTTCAGCTTCAGCGGCGTGAAGACGGCGGTGTTGTACCATCTGAAGAACAACGGCTTGCTCGAGAATCTGCCGGCTGCCGATTCAACTCTGATGGCCGACATTTGTGCAAGCTTTCAGGAAGCGGTCGTTGACGTTCTCGTCGGGAAAACATTAGCCGCTGCTGCTGAAATGAACGTGAACGATATTACGTTGGCCGGCGGTGTATCGGCAAACTCACGCTTACGAAGCAGAATGAAAGAAGAATGTGCAAAACGAAACCTCAATCTCATCTACCCGAAAATAGAATACTGTATGGATAACGGAGCGATGATCGCGTATGTAGGCTGGATGAAGTTGCAACGCGGCATCACCTCCGGTTTCGATCTTCCCGCCGTTGCCAACCTCGAACTCGTTTGATGACGAATCTTCTCAAGAAGTTTTCCGGATTGCCTGTTCTGATTCTCGTGCTCATGATCGTCCTGCCGTACTGGAAGCTCACGACGATGCAGGGCTTCATCATCACAGATGATATCTTCACAAGCGACATCATGAACGAGGGTTTCCCGTACCGCCACTACATCGGTGAAGCGCTGAAGAATGGCGAGGCGCCAACCTGGCTGCCGTACATTTATGGCGGCATCCCACTGCTTGCACGGGCGGAAGCAGGCGTTTGTTATCCGCTGAACTTGTTGCTGTTCGGAATTCTTCCGCCGTATGTTGCGCTGAACCTCGTCATTCTTCTCACGCTCATCACTGCCGCGCTCGCTATGTATTTCTACGCCCGCGAGTTGGAGGCAAATGCTGCAGGCGCGGTGGTTGCTGGCCTCGCCTTCGCGTATTCCGGATTTATGGTTTGCCATCTCAAACATTTGAGCATGGTGGGAACGGTGTGCTGGTTTCCTCTTGGACTTCTTTTTATCGAGCGTGCATACAAACGCTCGGATCCAAAAATACTTCTCTGGCTTGGAGCAGTGTTGGGATTGCAAAATCTTTCCGGCCATACACAGACCGCTTATTATTCCGGACTGGTTTATGTCAGCTACTTTGCTTTCCGGTGGTTTTCAGTTCGCAAGAAAAGTACATCGACGAGAAAAAAGTCCAAGCCTGTTGAGGTTGTTCCGTCTCAATCTGCCAACGCCCAGCTTCGATGGTTTGCCATTGCAATGTTGGTTGCAGCGGGCATAAGCGCGGTACAATTGATTCCGACGTACGAACTGGTCGGTCTTACACAACGATCAGGCGGCGTTACGTTCGATTATGCTGCGAACTACGCGTACGATCCGTCGAGCGTCAAAACATTTTTCGCCGCCTACGCGAACGGTGACATCAGCGATGCATCGTACAAAGGCAAAAGTATTTTTTGGGAAGATTACGGATACGTAGGCGTGATAACTCTTCTGCTGGCGATGTATGCTTCAGTGAAAGGGTGGCGCAACAAGCATGTGAAGTTTTTCTCCATCACTGCCGTCGTTGCGTATGTTCTGGTGCTGGGACCGAACACGCCGGTGTACGAAGCGGTGTTTCATCTCGTACCCGGGATGAAATTCTTCCGGTTCCCTACACGCTTCTTATTTGTTGTCGATGCTTCGCTTGCAATTCTTGCGGCGCTTGGCATTACGCGGCTGTTTGAGAAAAGCCGGCGCAACTTCAACGTGGTGGAACCCGTACTCGTGTTGGTTGTAGCGGCTGATCTTCTTTACTTTCAATTGAGGCAAAACCCGATTGCAGATGCAGACGAATGGCTCGTCGCTCCCAAAACAGTCGAGACGATGAAAAAAGACAAGAGCCTGTTTCGCATTTATTCACCGGGCGGATCGGAAGTGCATAAATCAACATTCGCCGCGGCGCGGGGATGGTCGGGCAGTCTGCAGCCGTATATCGATCAGCGGGAGTTCGTTCAGGCAAGCAGTAACGTGTTGTATGGCCTCGCAAGCGCTGATGGTTACGCACAGTTGACGCCAAATTATGTGGTCGATGTTTGGGGAGATCAAAATCGGTCAGGGATCATCCGTCAGACGGCGTCGCTGGAGAGCGGAACTTTTATCCCGCAAGAATCATTTCACAATATCATGAACATGTTCAATGTGAAGTATATAATCTCACCGTGGAAAATTTCATCCACGAAGTTAGAACGGATGGAAGAGAACAAGGGCGCCATCCTCTATCGTAATCCGAATGTGTTGCCCCGTGCATTCCTCGTCGGAAAATACCGGCGTGCCTCGAGCCCGGATGCAGCAAAAGCAATTCTCCTCGATCCGGCTTTCGATCCGTCAAGTGAAGCAATCCTTTATGATGAAGTTGCATTGCCCTTCTCGAATACGAATAGAGATTCTGTTCTTGTTAAAAAATACAGCACGAATGAAATCACGCTACATATCTCGTCGGCTTCCGGCGGTTTGCTTGTCCTCTCCGATACTTTTTATCCCGGATGGGAAGCTCACGTGGATGGAAGGGATACAAAAATATATCAGGCAAACATTTGCCAACGGGCAGTCTTGGTTCCGTCGGGAAATCATACAGTAAGTTTCAGGTTCGTCTCGCCAATAATTTGGTGGGGATTTGCTATTTCAATGAGCTCTGTTATTTTTGTAGTTGTGATTCCAGTAATGAAGAGGAAGAAATCTGCATGAGAAAACGGAAAGTTATAGGCGGAATCGCGGCCATTGTTTTGATTGTGGCCAGTGGTTTTCTGTGGTACATCTTTTACGGTCCCAATACTTTTGATAAGGACAAGAAAGCCCTTTTCGTCAGTAAGGGCGACACATGGAATCAGATTGTCGATTCACTGGAGGCTCAGAATATCATCCGAAATCGTTCGTGGTTTGAGTTTGTGGTGAAAGTAAGCAGGAATGCCCGGGAGGTTCACGTCGGGAAGTACGAATTCAAATCCGGAATATCTAACAGCGAATTATTCAATAACCTGCGGCAGGGGAAAGGCATTGTTCCTATCGCCGTGACGCTGAAAGAGGGAAGAGGCGCTGAATCGTTTTCCCGAACACTGGGCCGGCAATTGCATATCGACACGCTCCGGTTTATGAGTTTCGTAAATGATGAATCATTTGCGCACACGCTTGGCGTAGAAGCGAAAAATCTGGAAGGTTACCTTTCCCCTAACACGTACAACTTTCAGTGGCAGACTGATGAGGAGGAACTCATTAAGAGGCTTGTTCATCAGACACAAAAGATTTTCGACGACTCATTGCGTGCCCGGGCAGCGGAATTGAAGATGACCGTTCACGAGGTTCTTACGTTTGCGTCGTTGATAGAAGGAGAAGCCGTTTTGGATAGCGAGCGCGCCGTAATCTCCGGCGTGTATCACAACCGGCTGCGAAGGGGAATGAAACTACAGGCTGATCCTACAATCCAGTTTATCATTTCCGGACCGGCGCGCCGTCTGCTCTTCAGCGACCTATTTATCAAAAGCCCCTACAACACCTACAGGAATTACGGTCTTCCGCCGGGCCCGATTAACAACCCGCGTGCGGCGTCAGTCATCGCCACGTTGTATCCGGAACAGCACAATTATATTTTCTTTGTGGCGAATGGAAGAGGCGGGCACTGGTTTTCGTCGAGTTACGCAGAGCATTTGAATCTCGTGAAGAAATTCAGGCAGCAACGGGAGGAACAGATTCGCTTGCAGGGCTTGAGCAGAAAAAAAGAGGGGCGTCCGAAGTTATTCTCTCATCACCACCCATCACCAACATCATCGATCCTCAACACGTAACTCCGGAACGCCCCAACTATCTTGCTGCAATTCTGTATATTGCAGCGGCTTCAAATTATTTAACTGCCGTTGTTCCCCAAAAGTTCCGTCGCAGATGATCCTCAGGATTTTTTTTCCTTCATGTTGCGCAATCGTGCTTGCGATGTTTCTCATCTCGTGTGCAGGTCAGGTGGCGCCCGGCGGCGGGCCTGTCGATTCAATTCCGCCCATCGTTATCAAAACCGAACCCGATACGAATGCAACGCACATCCAAACTGACAGAATCGTTCTGGAGTTCAGCGAATACGTTGATCGCCGTTCCGTCGAAGAATCGATTTTTCTCTCCCCGTATCTCGGACAACTTGAGTTTGAGTGGAGCGGCAGGGAAGTTACCATCATCTTCACTGACCAACTTCGGATGAACACGACCTATGTGTTGAATATAGGTACGGACGTTGTCGATATCCGTGCGCGCAACCGGATGGCGTTCGGGCACACACTCGCATTCTCCACAGGCGATGTAATTGACAGAGGCATTATCAGCGGACGCGTGTTTGATGAAAAGCCTGAAGGCGTGATGCTGTTTGCATACTCGTTGAACAGCATAAAGCCCGATACGCTTGATCCGAGCAGGAGCCGCCCCGATTACATCATGCAGACTGGAAAAGACGGCATGTTCACTCTTTCCAATATGGGATGGGGAGCCTACCGGATTTTTGCCGTACGAGATGAATACCGTAATCTTATTTACGACAAGCAGGTTGATCAGTTTGGCGTCACGCTTCATGATGTAACCATATCGGAGCTGACGCCTCGCGTTGGAGAGATTTGGTTCCGGCTTTCGAGTGAAGATACAGCGAAACCATTTCTGACAAACGTACAGCCGCTGAACCGCCGTGAACTGCGCCTTCGATTTAGCGAGCCGCTGGATTCGGTTTCATTCTTTAGCTCGATCATCACCATAAACGATACGGCAACCCAGCAACCGATCGGTATCCAGTTGCGTTCACGGGAACCGGAGGATTCAACCTCGGCGACTATCGTTACAACAACTCCACTTGACAGCGGCGCGACGTATCGTCTCACGATCGGGCGGGTATTTGACCTTGCCGGAAACGCGATGGACAGCGTCAATTCAAGCTATTCGTTTATCGGAATCGGAACGCCTGATACGCTCCGACCTTCGGTTACCCTGCCCGGGATTATCGACAGCAGTCGCGGAATTCCTCTCAGCCAGCGTGTAGAGCTTCGCTTCAGCGAGCCTGTCCAACAATCAGCGCTTGCCAATGCAATCACATTGCTCGATAGCAACAAGAGCAAGATCGCAACAAATCTCCAATGGAAATCCGCATCGAGCGTTTTGCTCAGCCCGCTCCAGCCGCTCCGCTCAAGAAGCTGGTACACTCTTAAAGTTGTAATGGATTCATTGACGGATTTTTCCGGTAATCGCCACAAAGATTCTGTGCGCGTCATCCGGTTCCAAACAATCGATGTGCGGACGACGGGATCGATCGAAGGGACAGTCGTTGATTCTGTCTCGGGAAAGAACGGAGAGTTTTTTCTCACAGCCCGAAGGCTGGCAACAGCGCCGCCTGTTGAGAATACCATTCGGCTGAAAAAGCCCGGCAAATTTTTCTTCGATCAACTGCCGGAGGGGCAATACACGTTAAGGGTCTTTGAAGACAAGGATTCATCGCAATCGTATACATTCGGAAAGACTTTTCCATTTCGACCGGCCGAGCGGTTTGCTGTTTATGCCGATACGATAAAGGTTCGTGCGAGATGGGGAGTAGAAGGAATCGTCGTTCGGTTTAAGGCAGAAAAATAATGAGGAATCAAATTCTTTACTGCTTCGGGGGACTCAGTTCCTGGGGCGGAGGGATGACGCGGGGCGGTATGTTTTTCACAACGCGTTCCGGCACAATCCACGCGTCGGGGTAACCATTCTCGGCAAGATACCGCGCATACGAATCCGCATCGTTGCGATTTAAGAAATTTCCTGCCCGTAACTTGTAGTTTGGCGGATCATACTCAAGATAAAACCATTCACCGGGGAATGCAGCCTCGGCTTCAACCCTCTTTGCATTTGCATCATCGATTTCCGGCGTGGCAAACAACTGCACGCGGTACCCGGGCATAACGATCATCGGCTCCACCACTACAGGCTCGGCAGGTTCAGCCTTCACGTCCTTTTCTTTTTTCATTTCAGATAAAAATACTTTCACATCCATGTCGTAATCAGAAGGACGGAAATCTTTCTCGTGCTCATTCATTTCCGTTCCGGCAGAGGGTTTCGGTTTTTCCAATTCCTTCGAACCCCCGCATCCCCCAAAAAGAGAAAGTGAGATGACAGCAACGACAAAGTATTTGGAATTAACGTTCACAGAGGGGGTGTGTTGTCGACGAAGATTTATAAAGAGAACAATTACTTCTGGCTTTCAGGATGGGTCTGGGTTCGCGGACGGGGATTCTTTACAATCTTTTCCGGAACCGTCCATGCATCAGGAAAACCTTTACCGGTGAGATGTTTTGCAAATGCATCGGCAGCGGTCCGGTTCACAAAATTTCCCCCCCGCAGTTTGTACGTCGGCTGGTCATATACTACGTAGAACCATTCATCCGGAAATGAGTTCTCGGCTTTCGCTTTCTTTGCATTGGCGTCGTCAATTTCTGACGTGGAAAACAACTGCACTCTGAAACCCTGAACAACAATCGGCGGGTCGTAAGGATTTACGCTCTCTTTCTTTTCCACCTCCTTCGAACCGCCGCAACCCGCCAGCGTTAGTACGGCGAGCAGCAGAATGAAGTGCTTTATTTGTTTACTCGTACAACCCATGCGCCTTTGTACTCATCCGGATATTCTTTCATCAATCGAAGACGGAATTCATTTGCCACTTGCTCGGTTTCAAAAAACCCGATCCTGATCTGATAACGTCGCTTTGCAGTATTGTATTCTTTCACCACTGGCCGTTGGTATCGTCGTCGGGCCCGTGATTGGACGGTCGATGC
>JBBRUI010000229.1:0-7363 GCA_038247945.1 Bacteroidota bacterium
CAGCTTTACCGGTCCCATTAGAAAATCAGGATCGAAATGAGCGAGATAGAAAAAACATTTTATGTCGCGCATCTCCTGCTCGGTGAAGCTGACTTCACCTGACTTCTGCTTTTCCGCAAGAGAAGTCTTTAGAGTTTCATATTCAGGAAAGCGGGCGATCTGCACTTCACTGATGCCAAAAGCATTCCACGCATTCTTTAAGAGATAGTCCTTCTCTTTCGCCCCGAACTCTGACGTTGGTTTCAATGCAAGATCAATCCACGGGTCGGTCTTCCCCTTCATCGCCGCAAAGAACTTCTTCACGTCGATGGAGTTCTTCTTCGTATCGACGTACGGCTTGAGCCGCTTCACATAATATTCCTGCAACTGAAATAATAGCGATGAGGTAAGATTGATATTGCAGTGAACGTCGGGATACTTTTGCAGAATCGCAGCCATGTCATAGTAATCCTTGGTGGCGTGCGTACGAACCCAAGGGCCTTCAAGTTGGTCGGTTGCAGGATTCAAATACAACGGTTGGTGCTGGTGCCAGATGATGTTCAGGTAAACAGGTTTGAGGTTCGGGGTTTGAGGATATGCATCGTTTGGATTCGACTTTGGAACAGGAGCCGTTGCAGTGAACTGGATGGTATTCTCTTCCGTGAGAACGAAAACTGAATTCTTCCCGGAGTTATTGTAGTTGTCAACGAGAACAGGATTGCCCGGGTCGTTGATGTGGATATCCCCGTTGACGAAGAACATGTATTGATAAATTCCCGGCTGAATTTTTCGTGAACCGACCCACCGGTTGGACGGAGTCATTTTCATCTGACTGTCATCCTTCGACCAGCCGTTGAAATCACCAACCAGGGAAACGGACGTGTAGCCCTTATCGGAAAGTTGGAATTCAATTCCTTCGGGCGTGACTTTAGGCTGAGCATTCGTTGTGGAGAAGCTCAACCATGCAATCACAAACAAAACAAAATTCTTCTGGTTCATTTCCGGAGAGGTTTTTCTTGTTCAAAGAGAAAGGGGCACATGGTGTGCCCCCGGGGAATCGATCACACTTACTTTGTCAGAACCATCTTTTTCATACCACTGAACGAGCCTGAATTCAACCGATAAAAATACACGCTGCTGGAAAGTCCATGCCCGTCGAATGAAACTTCGTACGTTCCCGGCTGCATTTCTGCGTTGACGAGTGATTCAACCTCACGTCCCAGTATGTCATAAATTTTCAACGTCGTGAACCCTGCCTGCTTTATGTTGAATCCAATCTTCGTTGCCGGATTGAAGGGGTTTGGATAATTCTGTTTTAACGCGTACTCGGCCGGAATTTCTGCGCTCGTCGGCTTCACATCAAGCAACACATTATCGGGGATGCTTGAGTAACAAAGCGCTGTGTACGCCGGAACCGTGAGGCTGGGAACGGAACCGCCGGTTACACTCAACGTGGTTTGGTCGAGTATGTTGTAGAATGTTCCCGAACCAATCCATGGAACATTGGTGACCGTTTGTGGTGCGTTCGTAAAGTTTGCTACTGCAACAAACCGTGACGTCGTTGCAACATCTTCGAATCCCCACGCAAGTGTCTTCTGTGCGTCATAGCGAAACAATCGCCGCAACACGCCATCGAAGAGCGCAGGATTTCTTTTTCGTTGCTGGATCAGTTTTTTGTACCACGTGTAATGCGACTGGCCACGAGGTGTTGGATACAAATTGAATTCAACCGGACGGTAACTCAACCGTTGGTTGCCGTCTGTCCAGCCTCGCGGGGCGCTGAACTCCATCCCTTCCCACAACATCGGTATGCCCACCGAAGCAAACATGAGTGTTGCATACAACTTATCGCGTAGCAGAGCATTAGCGAGTGTAACTCCCTGGTACGTAATCATCTCGTAGATCAACGACTGTTCGTCGTGGTTCACGTTTGCATTCATGGGGCCGGTTCTGTCTGCGTACGACGTAGGGGAACTCGGCTGGTCATTCCCCGGATATCCAGCCAAGTCGATGACGAGATTTTCAATTCGGTCGAGAGTTCTATTTGCGAAGCGGGCTTCATCGAACACCTCGTCCCTGAAACTGTCGTGCCATCCGCTCGTGAGTCCGCTATAATAAATCAGCGCCGGGCTTTCAGGAAGGTGTTCTGCAATCTGATAAATTCTGCCCTGATATTCCTGGTCGGTCCGGTTTGCCCAGCCGAGAATTCCTTTTGTCGGCTCGGTAATGTTCCATCCGATTCCCTGTGTATAATCGTAGCGGAAACCGTCGACACGATACGCGTCAATCCACATTTTATTTACTTCGTAAAAATATTCCTGCGTCTCCGGTGTCCAATGATCCATGTCGCGGAAGAAGCATAACTGATCCTCGTTGTAGCGGAGGTCCGAGCAGAGCTTGAAATACTGGCTGGTTGCTTCGTTCGGCTGCATTTGCCAGAGCGGGCCCGGATCGTTCAGATGATTGTAGACCGCATCGATAATGATGGCGATACCGCGTGCATGCGCCGAATCCACCAACACTTTGAAATCCCTCGGTGTACCGTATGCCGGTTCGAGGGCAAAATGGTGGCTTAAATCGTAGCCCCATGAAAATCCCGACCGACCGATGGAACCATAATCGTTCACCGGCATTAGTTCGAGGGCGTTGATGCCGAGTGAATCGAAATACGGCATCGCTGCAGCGAGTTGCAGAAATGTTCCAATCTGTCCCTGCGGCAAATTGTAGTAGCCGCCGACGAATTCCGCGATGTTTAATTCGTAGGCAATAACCTTTTTCAATGGCGGGCGTTGATAATTTGTAGAGCGCCACACGTAATTGTCTGCGGTTAACCCTTCCGGGCCAACTGTGAATCGTGTTCCGTACGTACCATTGTATTTTCCCCACGGGTCATTGATGAGCGTTCCGCTCGCCGTCTGATATTGATACTCGTACGTTCCCGCGGGCAATGAAACATTCACCCACCAATCATCCGTGTTTGTATTCTTTCTGAAGAAGATCGGATTCGCTCCTGTAACCGGCTGACCGAGCGGAGCAATGCGAACCGCAACGAAAGAAGTTCCTCCAACGCGTAACCGGAACGTTGTCGAATCGTTGGATGCCGGACTCGGCAGTGTCACGCCGTGTTTCGCATACGCGGGCAGAGCCACGATCGTGGGTCCACCAACCTGGACAATGAAGTTCACAGTGTCACGTGTCGTCCCCGCCTGAAGGATGGCTTGATGAGAACCGTTCGCCATGGCATTCGGCACAGTGAAACTCATCTGCCTGGCGGTAAAGTCGTACGAACTACCAAGCCCTGAGTATGTTGTGCCGTCAATAGTCAATGCAAGCTGGGTTGTATCGAACGTTGTTCCGACTTTGGGAAAAATGTATGCGGTAATAGTTGGATGATCCGTATTGACTGTTCCCGTCCGGTTGTTGGGAAGGAAATGATAAATCGTCGGGTTCTTTACAATGATGAAGGAGTTATCGTTGTCGCCTGCGTTCACATGATGGTTCAGCGGATCGTTTGGCCAGGGCGAAGCACCGTTGTAGTAGAACTTGTACTGAAACGCACCGACAATCGGCCCGCCGGAAGCGCCTCCAACAGCAAGACGTGCGTCGCGTGTCCACAATATTCCTCCGCGATACGACATCGTCCACGCAGTGTTACTCCATCCGTTAAATTGTCCCGGCACAGAAATTCCGCTGGGAAATCCGGAGATATTATACCGGAACGTTACATCAACACTATCCTGTGCAAACGCGGACGTGAATGCCGCTGCACAAACAATCAATACCCGCAATATCCTCTGCATATGCTTCCCCTTCGTCATTTAATAAGTAAGAATTTCTTCGTGTTTATAAAACTGCCTGCATGAATCCGATAAAAATATAAACCGCTGGCGAGATTCGTCGCGTCGAAATTAAGTTCGTAGTATCCCGCTTGTTGTGTTTCGTTTACAAGAGTCTTGACGACCTGACCAAGTGCGTTATACACTGCCAAACGTGTGGATGCCGTTTGTGGTAAATCATACTTGATGGTGGTAGATGGATTAAACGGGTTCGGATAATTCTGATGCAACGCAAATTGCGTTGGAAGATTTTTATCCTCGACACCTGTCAGGCTGTTTACATTTAGTTCAGAACTGAAATGGGTTGTCCCATCCAGATCGACCTGCTTCAATCGGTAAATCCAAGCTCCCGAAGGGACATTGGCCTCAACGAAAAAATAACTGTGCGGTTGAATCGTCGTACCATGTCCGGGAACAAAACTATTCGGCACATCAACAAACGCCTGGTGAGCCGCCGGACGGCGCTGAACGTAGAACCCGAAATTATTTACTTCGGAAACAGTCGACCAGTTCAAACGCACGCGGGAATCGGGTAAGATCGTTCCGGTAAACGAAGCAAGTTGTACCGGCAATGAAGATGTGGTGGAATGATACGGTCCGCCGGGAACAGTTGCGAAGTTCGGATTGAAACCAAGGTTTGCCAACGGGCTGAGCGCAACACTTCCCGGCACTGTAACATCGGAGAAGAATGCTGTGCCGCTTACTACCATTGCAAATCCTGTTATGTTTCCCGCAGACGTCACTCCAAGTTCACCGAACGGAATCTTCATCTCGAAACCGTAGTTGGCCAGGCCGTTGTTGTTGAACGCGAATGTAACGGAGTTTGTCGTGAAGGCGCCACCTGTGGCCGGGCCGGTAGTTGCTGATCCGCTCTGTCCGCAATTGCCGAGATACGATACAAGATTACCCCCGACTCGTTTGAGCGAGTTGACATACGTGTTTGCCGCTGATGAACCCGGATTCAAAGCGAACATGTAATCTACTTCGAAATCTGCTTTGTACGCGCTATGTGCGGGATCGGAATCTTCCATGTAATGCCCGGCACCTGCAACTCCGCCGAGATTTGTGCCTGCATCAGTACCGATTACTTCGCTGAAGTTCAACCATAATCCAATGCCGTCGGTGCTGAGAGTATTCAATTTCCCGACCACACCAACATACAATTCATTGTTTACGACATCAGGATAGTACACGATTTTAGTTGCGTCGATATTGGGACCAAAGCCCTGATTACTGTTTCCCTTTATTGCAAGAGTTACGTACTGTGCATCGGAAAGATTGCCATCGACTTGAGGCAACGGGGGATAGTTTGTTGTGAATGAGGATTGAATCTGATCGTCGTCCGGGGGCGTTCCGACAATCGGAGCAACTGTGGCCGTGACTGTGTACGTCGTGTTATTTGTCGTCGAGAATACCGGATACGTAACGACAATGCTATCTCCCGCAGGAAAATTCGTTATCGTTTGAGATTGACTGTAGACTTCTGTAGCGCCAATAGTGATGGTAAGGGTAGTTTGAATATTACTTTGCGCGACCGTGCTGAGGTTCACGTACGTTGCACGCGGTGTAATTTGCGCTTGCTGAACGACGGCAGGAATTCCAATTCTTGCGGCCGCAAGATTTGTGGTATACGGATCGGGGAATGTGTTTGGAACCCAGACTGCATAGCCGTATGCCGGCGCCCGCAACAACACACGCGAGTCACCCAGAACGCCTGTCGTTCCCGACGTGTTGCCTGTAACGTCTTTCAGAGTTTTGTTCTGCCAATTGAATGCCGTAACCCACACCTGTGCCTCAGAAGCAGAGTTGTTTAACATGACCAGAACACCGGATGTATCTTGCGACCCGACTCCATAGCGGCGCAAGACAAAAATTTTTGTTTGATTTCCCGCAGGGTAGACAGGCGCATCTCCGCCGGTGTATGCCGTGGGATAGTCGTTGCCACCACGAGCCCATCGGCGAACACCCAATACTTTGTTGATGTCATTGCGCAAGCCTGCATACGTGAAGTAATCGTGCCACCAGATGCAGGGGTATCCGGGCATTGTCAGGAGATACGCGTACGCCAATTTCTTATTGTTGACAATCGGATCGTGTCCGCCGGTGTTTGTGTTTCCCTCCCAATCGCGTCTATCGAAATCATGATTGTCGACAAAGGTAACGACCTGCGTTGATGCAGTCCCGTTGTTCATGAGTCCGGCAGAATGAAGACTTCGCATATCATACGATCCGCCGAAGTCACACATTTGCTTCAGATGGCTGAACCGGAGATTGAAATCAAAAATACTCGTGTTGGGCCGTCCGCTCATACGACTGAGCCATCCTTGTAATACGCCAAGGTCGCCGTCATAACATTCACCGAACATGAATTTTCCGGCCATCGCTCCGTTGTTTCCCCAACGTGCGAGGTAGTCGTGATGTATACCCTTCACGTTGTCGAGGCGATACCCATCAAGACCCAATCGGGTCGTGAACCAATTCCCCCACGCAATCAAACTATCACCCATCGGTAAATTGTTGCCGATGTTGTTATGAAGCGCGACATCCTGACCGAAGCTGTTGGTATAAAACGTCATCGATCCGAATTGAGGTCCGCAATAATCTCCCGTGTTGCCTGCATTCACAGAAGGGTTGGGATAAAAGAACTGTGCCCCGTTTCCAATGGTCCATGCCATACGATGACTTCCGTAGGTAAGAGGAAATGCCGTGTACGTTTGACCGCTCACCGATGCCGGTGGACATGCGCCCGCCATGCCGAGATATGGATTAGTTTCAAGTATTCCTCCTTCACGATGGTTCATTACAATGTCGGCATATACCTGCATGCCTTCCTCATGATACCGATCGATGGAAGATTGAAGTTTTGCGTACGTACCATACCGCGTGGGAGTATACGATCCGCCGCCGGATGTGATATTGCCGCCCTTGCTATCGTACTCTCCGAGATCGTAGAGATCGTATGGCGTGTATCCCACATCCGATCCGCCGGCGTTTCCCTTGTAGACAGGTGGATAATACACGGCTGTGATGCCGGCTCTCTTCAACTGGGCCGCCCGTGATTGCAGCGTGTCGTACCAGACTCCGCCAGGACGAACGTTCCAGTAAAAACCCTGAATCATCACCGGATCCTGAGCAAAGAGGCTTTGTGCGACATAGACCGTGCAAACGATCAAAAGAGCTTTTTTCATTGTTGCTTCTCTCCAATGAATACAATTCCCGTTTTTTGTTGGATTGTATGGGTTACCAAATTCGGTGGAAGTGGTCGTGCGGACATGGACGCATCGGCGGGGTAAACCTGTCGCCACGCTAACAATTTATCCTTCATCAATTCTTCTCCTGTGATGGTGAGAGCATCCTTTCCATTGTTCAAGACTACAATCGCGACTTGTCCAACCGATTGTCGGGCGAACGCAAAAAGATTTTGCTTTTCATCAGTCACGATTGGCGTAAACGACCCATGCCGAAGTGCGTCGCTCTCTTTTCGAATACGGATAAGTTCTTTTATTGTCGATAGCAATTCTTTGTCCTGCTTGGCTTCACTCCACACC
>JBBRUI010000230.1:0-7362 GCA_038247945.1 Bacteroidota bacterium
GCAAAGTGGAAGCCGGCATTCCCGAAGACGATCCGCGCAACCCTGCCGTCATTGCCGATCTCGTTGGCGATAACGTTGGTGATTGCGCTGGTCGCGGGGCGGACTTGTTCGAATCAACTGCGGCGGAAAATATCGGCGCGATGATTCTCGCGGCGGGTTTGTACAAAGCAAATGCCGCAACGTTCGAAGGCTCAGGTCTTTCGCTGCTCGGCGTTCTTCTCTTCCCGCTTGTTGCGCGCGCATTCGGCATCATCGCATCCATCGTCGGCATCTTGTTCACGAAGATAAAGAATGAAAACGAAGACCCGATGAAAGCGTTGAACCGCGGCTACTACATTACTTCCGCGCTCGCGATGATCGGTTTCTACGTTGCATCACATTGGCTTCTCGGCGACAAATACTACTTCAACTTCTTCCTCTGCGGCTTGATTGGCGTTCTTACTTCGGTTGCATTCGTTCTCATTACGCAGTATTACACTGAGTACAAATACCGTCCGGTACAGTCTATTGCGGAGGCGTCCCAAACTGGTCCTGCAACAAACATCATTGCGGGCATTGCCGTCGGGATGGAATCAACGGGATATCCCGTTCTCGTTATCGCGGCAGCGCTTATCTCCGCGTATTTTCTCGGCGAGAATTCTGGTCTCGCACACGCAGGATTTTTCGGAACGGCGGTTGCAACGATGGGCATGCTCGGCACGGCGGCGTATATTCTCGCGATGGATACGTTCGGTCCGATTACCGATAATGCAGGCGGCATCGTTGAGATGAGCCAGCAGCCAAAAGAAATTCGGGACCGTACTGACCGTCTCGACTCGGTTGGCAACACAACAAAAGCTCTCACGAAAGGATATGCAGTCGGTTCAGCGGCGCTCGCAGCGTTCCTCCTTTTCAGTGCTTACCTCGATGAAGTAAGGATTTACATGCCGAGCTTTGACGGCACCATCAATTTGAACAAGCCCGAAGTGTTCGTTGGCGCGATGCTCGGCGGGATGCTCGTATTCTTGTTCTCTTCAATGGCAATCAAAGCGGTCGGTCGTGCGGCGTACGCGATTATCAACAACGTGCGCGAGCAATTCAAGAGCAATCCCGGCATCATGGCCGGAACATCCAAACCCGATTACGGCCAATGCGTTGACATTGCGACAAAGGCAGCGTTAAGAGAAATGGTAATGCCCGGCTTGTTGGTTGTCGTCATGCCGGTGGTTGTCGGTCTCTTATTCAAATGGCTCTATGTGTCACAAGGCTCATTGCATCACCACGCAAGCGGCGCTGAAGTTGTCGGCGGGTTTCTCATGGTGGGGACAATCGTCGGAATACTCATGGCGCTCTTCCTGAATAACGGCGGCGGCGCATGGGATAACGCAAAGAAGTTCATCGAGACAGGTGCTTACGGCGGAAAAAAATCTGATCCGCACAAAGCATCGGTAGTTGGCGACACGGTCGGCGATCCGTTCAAGGATACGGCCGGACCTTCACTTCACGTGTTGATCAAGTTGTTGAGTACGATTACGTTGGTGTTGGCGCCGCTGTTTATTTGAGGAAGCAGCAACCCTGGGTTTCGTTTAGGGGGAATAAAAGATTGACTTAAATAGAAATCCCGCCCTGAGAGATTGGAGCGGGATTTTTTGTTTGTTTGCTGAATGTTGGATTGACTTCTTAAGGAATAAGAGTTAGTCTTCATCTAAGGGATATAAAGAATACTCGTGAAGCAAATCAAAATCGACAGACATGCGAAACGGCGAATGAAGTGGAGGAAGATTTCAGAAGAAGAAATAAAATTCGTGTTAGACAACCCCGAAAGAATCGAGGAAACGATTCACGGACGGAGAAACGAATACCGGCATTTTGGAGCGCGGTATCTTAAAGTGACACCAGAGAATTCGAAAATGAGATTCTCATAATCAGCGCTGTCGATAAGAACAGTTAGGTTCATCATGAAAATAGAATACAGCAAAGAGGCGGACGCCCTATACGTGAGTTTCAAAGAGGCAGAGGTTGCTAAAAGCAAAGAAGTTGAGGAAGGAGTTGTTCTCGATTTCGATGAGCACAACCACCTTGTTGGAGTCGAAATATTGGATGCCAGTCACAGATTGAAACCCAGCGATTTATCTAATGTGAATATCGAAAATCTGCCAGCAGAGATCCAGACCTAACACAATTTCTGTTTCCAGAATGATAATCCCGCCCTGAGAAATTGGGGCGGGAGTTTTTGTTTGGTTCGAAATATGATTTTGTATCCAGAGATTTTTGCGAGATCATACTCAAGTCGGAACAAATTCTCCAACTCTATCAAGTGCCCGCTTGAGACTTTTTGAGGAACCAGATGCTAGCTCGGGATTCCAACTGCTCTCAACAAAAGAAATCAGCCTTCCGTTGTAGTTTGGCCCTTGCTTACCTGAAGTACCCTTAGCCGGCAAGATGTCTAATCGAGCTTCTTTGTTTCGAGATTTTCTTATCAACTCCAAAAGAAAATCCTTGGGATCTTCGATCTTTTCTATGTCGACCGGAATTTTGTTTTCAGAGACCCGGAAATGTTCCGCAAAAGCCGAACGATGCCCTAACAACCACGCCTCAATTTCTTTCACCGGGATCAGAATAAGAAGATTAGGATGTTTTGAGATCTTCAAGATATCGCTCAATAAAAACGGCGGACATTCCTCACGATCAAGATCAATAACAACCAAATAAGGTATTACCTTCGCAGCCCTATTAAACCTTGTAATGTTTTTTCTAATGTATCCAGATCCTGTTAAGCCATATGTTGGACCGACGGCATAAAGCCGTTTTGATGAACGCAGAATTTTCCGCGCTACCGCATCACTCAATGGATCTTCAACAACCAAGTTAATCGGAGTCGGAACTGTCATTTAAACAACTCAAGCTGCAGAGCATTTCTTGGTGAAGTATAAGGAAGGGCAGCCTCACCGACAGACATTCCCGATTCCAACAACTCCAATATTTCCGGCATCGCTGATACCACCTTCACTGTGGTTCCTTCAGGTGTAGGAGTTAGCAAAATTACTTCATCGCCCGATATTCCTTTATCAGATAGCAAATCAGGGCTGTGCGTGCTTATGAAGATTTGCCGACCTCGAACTCGTTGCAGACGATAGATCAGCCCCGCAAGTCTGGAAACAATAGCTGCGTTTAATGAAAGTTCTGGCTCTTCAAGCAACAATAATGAATCCCCTTCAAGCAACGCCCAAAGGAAGCCGAGAAGTCTTAGAGTCCCATCTGAGAATTGATCTTCGCGTTGGCGCGCACCCATTGGTCTCCAGTGTTCGTAAATGGCTTCCAAGTGAGGGTATCCAGCTTCGTCTTTTGTGAATGAAAGTTCTTTCAATTGAGGCACCGCAATACGGAGCGCCTCTTCAATTTTCCGCAAACGGGATGTTCTCACTTTGCTTTGTGTTTTTGCGACCTGTTCCAAGAATCCTCTACCGAAGGGATCACCCGGAATACCTGGTCCGCTAAAAGCTCGTGGGTAACGGACAAGTTGCGGAACAAGATGTAAATAGGATATCGAATCAAGAAATCTAGATATATCTCTGAAAGCCACATTAGCGGTAATCTGTTCTAAGTGCGTTTGTGTCAACAAAAGGACATCTGTCTTGTCTTGTTCATTCGGACGATCAAGAATCATTCGATCGTCGTGCCACACCCGCTCATACGCAAGATAGGGCTGCCGATAACCTCGTTGTTCCTGCTTGATTCCGATCGCATACTTCCAGGTATGGAAGCCGCCATTACTTTGAGAAATGTGTATCTCTAGTTCGATGTCCGGATACTTACGAGCGGAAAGGCTGCGGATTTTCGATACACCGCCCCTGTCCTCAACAGCCTTTTGAAGGCCTCCGCCTGGTAGGCAAATATCTCTCAAGAATTTCAACGCATCAAGCAAATTCGATTTACCGGCTGCATTCGGACCGACAATAAAAACACGATCTTGAAGTTGGACGTTTGCCGAAGTAAAGTTTCTCCAATTCTTCAAGGACAAAAATGAAAGCTTCATTTCTTTTTTCTTTGCGCAAGACTAGTCAAGTGTGACAACTTTTCACCGTTGTGATTCAATATAGGATTGTCCCAAACCCCAATCAATACGCCTCTCGCTTCGGATCCCGCGTCATCAAATCGTACGTAGATCGTTTCGGGTCTTTCCCTTCAAACAACATCTTGTACACTTCAGCGCAAATCGGGACTTCAACACCGACCTTTTTAGCAAGCGCGTTTGCGGATCGTGTCGTTTCAACTCCTTCGGCAACCATCACCATCTCTGAGAGAATGTCCGGGAGTTTGCGGCCTTTCCCGATCTCAACTCCGATATATCTGTTCCGGCTATGGCGGCTCATGCATGTCACCATCAAATCCCCGATTCCCGAAAGGCCCCAGAATGTTTGGGGTTGAGCGCCCATGGAAACTCCCATGCGCGTAATCTCGGCAATTCCTCTCGTCATGAGGGCAGCTTTCGTGTTATCTCCCAGTTGTGCACCGTCGACTATTCCTGCAGCGATGGCGATAACATTCTTGAGCGACCCGCCCAACTCAACGCCTTTCAAATCTGAACTCGCGTAAACACGGAAGTACGGTGTCATAAATGTTTTTTGTACGGCCTTGGCGGTTTCCAGATTTGTCGAGGCTGCAACGACTGTCGTAGCAATTTTTCTGCTTACTTCCTCCGCATGGCTGGGACCGGAAAGTGTTGCAACGTTCGCCCGAGGCAGATCGGGCAGAACCTGATGAATCATTTCGGACATTGTCAGCATGGACTCATTTTCGATTCCCTTCGCCACATTCACTACGACGACGTTCTCCAACGGAAGGCGGTTAAGCCGCACGATGACACTGCGCAGGAACTGCGATGGTACAGCACAGACAATCATGTCGCAGCCCGAGACTGCAGCCATCAGGTCGCTCGTAGCTTCTATCTGTTCGGGGATTGTAATGCCGGGAAGGAAAGACGGGTTAATTCGTTGCGTGCGAATAACGTCTGTGTACTGCTGCTTGTGCGACCAGAGGCTTACCGTGTGGCCGTTGTTGACGAGTATAATTGCGAGGGCGGTTCCCCAACTACCGGCTCCGAGGACGGCGATCTTCATAACGAGGAACTTTGAAAAGAGGAAAGGTTGGTTCGGAAAACCGCGCAGCTATGACTTATTGAAAACAGGTATACGGTGAAGCCTGTTCTCCGTGCCGCCGAGCAGCCGCCGAATGTTAGCACGATGCGTGAAAATGATCATCAATGAAATACCTATGCTAAACCAGATAAGCGTGTGGTATCCCTGAATATCAACCATAAAAACATTCTCGCGGAGGAACATAGTCACCGGAAAAGTCGTTGCCGCGGTCAGCGAGCCAAGCGAGACGTAATGCGAAATGAGCAACACAATCAAAAATACACCAAGCGAAACTGCTACTTCAACAGGGGCAATTCCAATCAGCATACCGCCGGCTGTTGCAATTCCTTTTCCACCTTTGAATCCGGCAAACATCGTCCAGATATGCCCGAGCATCGCCACGCATCCGGCGATAATCTGTACAACCGTATAGTCGTCGAACGGCGGACGGCTTTCAATGGGAAGAAGGTACATCAGGCGGGCAATAACCATCGTGGCGAATAAACCTTTCGCCATGTCGCACACGATCACGAATACACCTGTTTTCCATCCCAAGACGCGAATAACATTAGTGCCGCCTGCGTTTCCGCTGCCATGCTGCCGGATATCAATCCCCTTCTTCGCCCGAGCAACAATAATCGCAGTCGGAATTGAGCCGACGAGATAACTGAGGATGGCAATTATGGCGATAGGAATCATTGGACCTTTCAGGATCGGAAAATCTAACACTTAAAATATAGAGAATGCCTTTACCAGTTGCAATAAGACATTTCGCTTAGACTGAGCGTCACTTCAGAATCAATTTCGCCAGTTTTATATCATCTGATGTCGTAATCTTAATATTTTGATAATCCCCCTCTACGATTTTTACCCCTATCCGCAGGCGCTCAACAAGCGAAGCTTCATCCGTTCCGAGAAATGCCGACCGTTGTGCGGCAATGTGAGCGTGTTTCAGAATTTCAAAACGAAATCCTTGCGGCGTTTGGACAGCCCACAAATTTCGCCGGTCAAGAGTTTTTTTGTAGAAGCCATCCGATTCCAGTTTGATTGTATCTTTGACACGCACACCAACAACTGCAGCACCGTGCTTTTTGGTTTCACGGATAACTCTCCTGATAACGTCCTCCGTAACCAGCGGACGAACGGCGTCGTGCACAAGAACAATCTCCGGTTCCACATCAAACGAAAGCAAACCATTCCGAACGGAATGCTGCCGTTCACTTCCTCCGACAACAACGTGCAAGATTTTTCTGAACCCGGATTTCATGATAAGCTGTTCAGTCCGGCGAAGCTGATCCTCGGGTACCACAATAACAATTTCGCCAACAAGAGAGATCGATTCGAATGCTTCAATCGAACGTTGGAGTATAGGCTTGCCGTTGAGAAGTAGAAATTGCTTTGGGATTGAGCCCCCTAAGCGCAATCCCCGACCACCGGCGGGAATGACAACGCCAACTTTATGGAGCCTTCTTGCCAAAGTAATCCATGGTGAAGTTGAACTCAGGAAATTTTTTCGGCAGGTTGATGATGCTGTAGACCATAACGCCTATGGACATCCGATCCAGCCATGAAGAGAGTGGCCAGCCGAAGTGGAAGGTTATCTGTTTATGTGAGAGCTCATACTTGAAGACATACATCAGATCAGTGATGCTCTCAAACAACGTTTGGCCACCCAAGGCAAACCGGAAATGATTCGGTCCGACACGGGGCGGAATGCCCGCTCGTGGAGAATAGAAGCTGACATACGCGACCGACGGATCTTCAACGCCGCCTTCTTCATTGGGACGTTTGAAATGCACATCGATTCTGTCGCCGGGCGATTCGGCGAGATGGAGAATCATCTCCATGGGCGTGTCAGTTTCCTCAATCTGTTTTTTCTCGGGACGACGCTTTTTCGCCACCATCAAACCAACGACGAGAAAGAACGCTGTTGCGCCCCCCCATAAGGCCAGCCCGTACGGTTTTGTCAACGACAAATATGTAAAGCATCCGAAGAGAATGATAAACAACAGGAGTGTGCCAACCCTCGACGTGTGGTATTCGCGGATGTCCTTTGTCCCCTTGAAGTACCGGTAGAACAACAGGGTTCCCATGTTGATCGTGAAGCTGGCGACCAACCCCAAGGCGTACATTTCCGCCAGTATTTTCTGGCTGCCTTCTGTAATAAGAATGATGATAGAAAAGAAGACCGCACTGAATAAATGAACCCGATATAACGATTGACGCTTGTTGGTTTTAATCAACC
>JBBRUI010000231.1:0-7298 GCA_038247945.1 Bacteroidota bacterium
GTGTTTTTCAAGATTGCGTAAGAGGAACGTCCGCTCGAATTCATCTGCTGCTTCTTTGAGGGAGCGGCGATCCATCGCTTGCTGAAATGTTTGCTGCTCTTCGGCAGCGCTGAACTCGTGCGGCAGATCGGGAGGTTTGATCAACTCATGTTCCGCTGTTACGACGAGGCGCTCGACGAGATTCTGCAACTCACGAACATTACCACTCCAGGCGTGCGCTTCGAGTCGTACAAGAGCCTCGTTTGAGAAACGAATCCTCCTTCCCTTTGCCTTCTCCATCGCGTTGACGAAATGCTCGACCAGGGGGAGAATATCGTCTCTGCGTTCGCGCAAGGGAGGAATGCGAAGCGGAATGACATTCAAACGATAGAATAAATCTTCGCGAAAGCGCCCCTGCTTCACTTCCTGTTCCAGGTTCTTGTTTGTTGCCGCGACGACCCGAACGTTTACAATGATCGGCGAGTTGCTTCCGAGCCGTTCGAATGTGTGGTCCTGAAGAAACCGGAGAAGCTCCACTTGCACTTTCTGACTCACTTCACCGATCTCATCGAAAAAGAGGGTGCCTGAATCTGCCGTTTCCAACTTTCCCGGCTTATCGTGCGCAGCACCGGTGAACGCTCCTTTCTCGTAGCCGAACAACTCGCTTTCCAGCAGATGTTCAGGCAGTGCCGAACAGTTCACAACGACGAAAGGCTTATCTTTGCGCGGGCCGTTGTAGTGAATTGCCCGCGCAAAAAGTTCCTTGCCCGTTCCGTTTTCTCCTTGCAACAGCACTGTCGAATCCGCGTCATCCACAATTCTCTCCAACAGTCTTAACGCCCGGCTCATCGCCGGACTTGCTCCGATGATATGTTCAAACCGAAATCGTGTTTGCACTTCGCGTCGCAGCCGTTCGTTTTCTTCCGCCAGCCGGAGATGTTCCGCTCGCAGACGATGTTCTTCCTGCAAGCGGTGCAAGCGGAATTGCAACTCTTCCGTCGTGAATCCTTTCGTGATAAAATCATCCGCACCGGTTTTGATCGCCTCCACCGCACGCTCGATTGTTCCATGTGCCGTGGTCATCAAGACAATCGCATTCATTTGCTCCGCTTTTACCATCGTGAGAATGTCAATCCCATCGCGTTCCGTCGGGACGCACAAGTCGAGAATAACAATGTCGAACCGATCTGAACGGAGCTGTTCAATCGCCTGTTGCTTCGACGCCGCTTCGGCAATCGTATGCCCTGCGCCCTGCAAACCATAGGCGATGCCCTTGCGATACGAATGCTCGTCGTCAATTACGAGAATGTGCGACATATTTCAATTCCTGTTATGTGAGGGATCCATGCTGCTTTTTCGGCAGGACGATGATGAACCGTGTCCCCTTTCCCACTTCACTCGTGAGCATCAATTCGCCGCCGTGATTCTTGATAATCTGCCGTCCAAACGAAAGACCGAGTCCGTGCCCTTCGGGTTTTGTAGAGAAGAACGGCTCAAAAATTTGTTCCTGCTGCTCCGGTGGAATGCCCGGACCATTGTCAGCTATTTCAATTCTGATTGTTGTTTTTTCACTACGAAGAAGAAACTCAACTACCTCCGGCGACTCAATTGAATTGTTCGGGCATGCTTCGATGGCATTCCGCAAAATGTTGGAAAGAACCCGCTTGATCTGCACAGCATCCACTTCGATGATGGGAAGATTCTTGTCATATTGCTTTCGGATAACAATCCCGGCTGTCCGAATGTCATTGACCGCTTCGTCTGCAAGCTCTGCGATATTCGTCGGGGAAAACTCCGGATGAGCAAGGCGGGCAAAGTTGAGGGACTGCGTAAGCAACGACGAAAGCCGTCCAACCGATTGGTGAATAGTATCGGCAACCTCAAACTCGGCTCGCCCTCTGTCGACTCGTTTCAAGAGTTCAGTGCTTAAAAGTCTGAGGCCCTCAATGGGGTTGCGCAGATCGTGCACCAGCGAGGAGGAGACCCGGCCAATGGCGAGCAACGTCTCGTTCGTTTGGCGCTCGCGCAGAAACACTCTGAGATCACTCGCCATGGCATTAAAATCTGCGGTGAGCGCGCCGATTTCGTCAGTGCTTTGAGTTGGAATGTTCGCCTCAAGATTCCCTTGTGCAAAACGCTGCGTCGCTTGCGCAAGTTGTGCGATCGGGCGGGTAATGTTCCGTGACATGAGAACCGTGCCGATGACGCCTAATGTCAACGCGACGCCGACAATGAGAAAAAACAGGACTTGCGTCCGGCGAAAAGCAGCATGAAGGGGGGACGCCGTCGGCGCGGCAGCGATATACCATCGCTCCTGAGGAATCGGTTCTTTGAACGCAATGTATTCCTTTACGGGCCTTGTGGTAAGGTACAGATCGTCGAGCCGCATCACACCGGAGGAATTGTACACATTCGTTCCCTGCGATGAGTGCATACCTGAGATACGTTGAAGAACTTCGGGACGCATCGGCGCCAGTGAGGAATCTTCTGCAATTACCTTCCCGGCATCGTCGAACAAAATATATTTCCCCGGCTGGAATCCATTTACTTCATTCAGAATACGTTCCGCAAACCGGACATCCAGATCAAGAAACACAAAACCAAGGAGAGCAGTTGGAGCAGCCTTGCTGAACATCGGCACAGAAAAAGTCGTCACCGTTTTTCCGCCGCCGGTATACACCGGAAACTGGATTGGTATGCGTTTGGAGAAACTCATCGCAACCGCCTGTATGAACATTGGCTCGTTCAGGGCGCTACCGGACTGCTGTTCGTGATACAATCCCCGAACAACCAACATCTCTTTGCCGTCTGCGCGAACAATCCGGATCTGCACAAAAGGGCTGTGACGAATCACGAATCGTTGTGCAAGTCTTCCAATCAGAGTGTTCTCCGTGTTCATGACACCGATGCCCCGGAATACCGGGAAAGACTCCCATTCTTTCGCCGCTTCGGATTGAAGCACGAGAATGTTGGCGTAGCACTCATCGAGTTTTTCTTCAATGCGGCTGGCAGACATCTGGCAAAGTTGCTCTCCTTCAAGCTGCATCTGCTCTTCGAAGCCCCCTTTCAGCGAACGATATGAAAAGAAGCCGAGCAGGAGCAGCGGCACAACGATAAGCGGTAGAGTATAAAGCAGCAGTCGTGTTCGTATTCCCATGGACCTATTTCACCTTTTCGACTGCAATATCTTTGAAAGAGGTCGGGACTGTTTCTGAGCCTATACCTACTTTGCCGCGCTGCAAATGGACAAGCTTCGCAGACGAAATACGAAGTGTATCGTTGAGATAATAGTTCAACGCATTGCCCTTGATGACTGCCTTGAACCTGTACCATGGTTCTTTTCGAATTGAGTATGGGACTTCAGCCAAGAGCGTGGAATGCTCACCGTCAAAATACTCAAGTGTTATTCCTCTTCGAAAGAAATTTGTAATCCGATAGCAGTGACGGGCAGAGTTATCGGCAACTCTCAAATAGAGATATGCTGCCCGATGGTCGAGCTCGTCAAGCTTGAACCGACCGGTGAACTCGTAGTCGCTCCACGACTTGTCGCCAACAACCGAACAATTTGTCGGGGTTCCATAGCCGAGATATGTTGTATCTTTCCACACCCAGGTACCGGAAACAACTCTCCATCGCGACGACGGATCGGTCCCAAAATTGTCCCGAAATAACGGTTCTGTTACGCGATACATGAACGACACCGGCGGAGAAATTTCAGACGTAACTGGCGGCTGCATATTCTTCACCGGCAACGAATCGCCCGCTGCAATCAATGTTGCAAGACGTGCGCGGAGTTTCCCGGTGCGCGCATCGAGCCAGCCGACAATGACTTCATCATCGGTTCCCGCCCCAAGCCAGCCGATTCCGCGATGGTAGTGCCGGCTCCGCGTTGTATCATCGTTCGCTTTCACCGGCGAGACCCATGAGCCACCGCCGTCAGCCGAATACGCGTAGAAAATATCATTCAAAATATTTTCACGCGAATCCATCCACAGACAACCGAGCGATCGTGTTCCCGTTATGGAGAGATTAGGATACGTGCTGTTGCCCGGCGACTTCTCGCTTATGCGAATGCTTGGGCTCCACGTTGTTCCATCGTCGTCAGAGGAGGCGAAGTAGATATGCGAACGAATATCTCCGCTTGCACCAACGTCACGATAATCCATCCAGGCACCACAGAAATTCCTGTCGCTGTAGACAAGCGAAGGAGCGCTCTGCCAGGTATGCGTGGTATCGTCGTTGACCTTTATGTTGCGTGCCCATGTCTTCCCTCTGTCGCTCGATGTAGAACAATAAATATCAAACAGCGTTTGCGAATTGCGATTGTCTGCCCAAAGAATGCACACAATTCCGGATGGTGATGCTGCAATTGCGGGTTCCAACTGTTCCTGGCCTGTATGATCATCGTTGATGCGTACGTTCGGCGACCATGTTTTTCCGGTGTCCAACGAGCGGGAAAAATAGATGTCGGGATTTCCTTCACGATAATCAACGAACACCGCGTAGGCGCCTCCGAGAGAATCGAATGCAAATAGAAATCCTTCGTACTGTCCCCAATACGTATCACGAAGAGGACTCCGGGGATTCCACCCTTTCTTGTTTGATGTGTGGACGTAAAATTGTCCACCGTCAGGCGCTTGTTCACGCGAAAGATACCAAAGTGACTGATCGCGATAGGACACTGGGAACAACGGCCGGCCGCAGAGATCCAATAAAATCGGATCCGACCAGGATCTCCCATTGTCTTTCGAAATCGATTGCAGAGAGCCGTTGTGCGTCGCCGCATTCGCGACAAGAACCCCATTGACGCGCCTAATGTCCGGTACCAGGGAATCGGGAAAGTTGACCTTCGCTTCCCAACTTTTTGAAAAACTGAACGCGTTCCTTTCATGGATAGGGAACGAGGGGGCTGATTGCTTGCTGCCACATCGGCCGAGGAAAACAAGGCAGAGAATAGCAACGAGCAAACGCAGCTGCCCAAAATTGTAGAGGAGATTAGTCACTTTGTCTCATGCGGCGCCAACACTCTTTCGGAATAAAACATGGGAAGAATGTAAGGAAACATACGAATCTGTTTTCTTGCAAGAAATCCCTGTCCTCCTTCGCGGACGCAGGCTCTGATGTGACCTTGGAGTAACTCCGGCAAAGCGGTTCAGCGATCAGTAGATTCGAACTTGTCACCGCAATAGAACAAGCTTCTTCGCACCAATCAGATGCGAAGACTTGCTTTCGAACGGTTGCACGCTCATCGAATAAAAGTATATTCCGCTCGACACCTGCTTGCCGGCGGCATCCCGTCCATCCCAGCGGATGGCATATGAACCTGCAGGTTTTTCTTCCGATAGAAGCTCGCGAATAACCTGACCAAGAAGGTCGTATATCGTGAGCGTGATATACGAACGGAGAGCAACATCAAACCGGATTTCTGTTTCAGGGTTGAATGGGTTGGGATAGTTCTGCAAGAGCGAAAACTTCTTCGGATGCACTTCGCCCGGCGAGACCGAAGTTGGCGGACGATTATCAAACAAAAAAATCAAATCAGCTTCTTCGTCAATGCCGGTCATGTCCAAGTCGCCATCGTTGTCGCGGTCGTGCAGCGTCGCGCATGACCCTGCCTGCGTGGCCGCAAATGAGCGCCTGTTGATGAAGACTCCGCTTCCGTTGTTCTCATACAAATTCCAGTTGCGTGCAGAGTAATTGCTCGTCACCAGATCGAGATCGCCGTCGCCGTCAATATCGCCCACGACAATCGAAAGAGGAAACGAATTTGTTGGGTACGCCACTGCGGATCCCAATCCACCCAACCCATTTCCTAAAATTACCGAACAGTTGGCTGAATTTGAATTCGAGGAAACCACATCAACATTGCCGTCGCCGTTCACATCGCCTACGGCAATTTTCCAG
This sequence comes from Bacteroidota bacterium, assembly GCA_038247945.1. GTDB lineage: Bacteria > Bacteroidota > Ignavibacteria > UBA10030 > UBA6906 > CAADGV01. The sequence goes on from JBBRUI010000231.1 coordinate 5,884, forward strand.
GGACCGTTCCCTCCAGCGGGGACTTTGGCGGAGAATGTAAAGCCCCCTGTTCCATTTCCGAGAAGAAGAATAATCTCGCTGCTCTGGTACGCTCCGACAAAGAGGTCAAGAATTCCGTCGTTGTTCGCGTCGGCGGTTGCGCACGCAGTTTCGGCGTTGCCGTTTGCGTCCATCACCGTGCGGGATGTAAAGACTCCGCTCCCGTTGTTGAGCAGCATGGCGATATCATTGCCGGAGCGGTTTGCAGTCACAATGTCCATGTCGCCATCTCCATCCAGATCCGAAACAGCAAGGCCGCGAATGCCGCCACTCGCCCGGTAGTTCCGGATTGAAAGGAATCCACCGCTGCCGTTTCCTAAAAACACTGTTACGCTGTCGCTCGTCGAGTTTCCCACGGCAATATCCAGATTGCCATCAGCGTTGAAGTCTGCGCTTTCGTTGGTGCTGGGCCGCGAGCCGTTGGGGATCGGATACACTGTAAAGGCGGAGTAACCTCCTGCGCCGTTGTTCATGAACACGCGACAGTCATTCGAGATTTCGTTCGGAACAAAAAAATCCGAGAAGCCGTCTTTGTTCAGGTCGGCACCATGCGAGCCGTACGACTGGATGTGGCCTTCTGCAGTACGCCGCGCCGTGATGCGCGATGTTTCTGTCAGATTGAGTGTGCCGGGAAGTGTCTTGATCCAAAAATTCCACGCGTATCCCTTGACCATATTCTCGCCTGCCTGATTCCTGACCGCTTTCGAAATTGAAACCGTAAACCATTCGCCTGCAGAAAATAAGGTTGAAGGAGTGAAGCGGAGCCTCGAATTATTGTTCTCTATTTGAAAACTCCCGGATGCGATGCCCGACCATCTGCCAAAAATCATAATGTTGGAAGCGTTCAGTGTTGAAACATCCATCGGTCCGTCGAACGAAATTACTATTTGGGTATTGCGGCTGGCAGTTGTTGATTGAGAAGGTGGAGAGATTGATACAACGGAGGGTGCGGCGAGGACAGACTCAAGCAATGTGAACGAAATGACAAGGCGAAACCAAAACCGTTGGGTCATATCTCGCTCCAGTTAAGAAGGAACAGGCAGGTATTACGAACTGACGTAACGCAAAACGAAAGGTTGCGTTTCTTCTTTCAACTCCCCTCATCGCTTGCCCCCTCCCCAAAAATCATTTCTTAAAAGTCCCTCTCCGGACGGGAGAGGGACTTTCCCGTCCGAAGGACCCCTTCGGGGAAGGGATTCCTTCGGAAAGGGTGAGGGCATCAAAGTACTTCTCAAAATCATCTTACAAGCGTGAGCTTCCTCGTTTCCGTAAATCCCGGCGCGGTAAGCTTGTAGAAATACACTCCGCTCGGGAGAGTCGCTGCAGTAAACATCCTGACATATTTTCCCGGCATCAACTCCTCGTTGACAATCGTA
>JBBRUI010000232.1:0-7272 GCA_038247945.1 Bacteroidota bacterium
AGGAGAATTTCAAAAAAAGGCGCAGACTATGCCGACGGATTGAAAGAACAGTTCGGCGAATATGTTGACAGCATCTCAGAGCAATACGATTCCCTAATCGAGAAAGCAGTTGATCTGGTCGATATGGGCAGCGAAAAAGTCCACGCTGCAAAGACGGAGGCAAAATCCGCCAAGTAAAGACTTGATGGCAGCAATACATTAAAAATTTCTAAGGAGAGCATTATGAAAACCGCAGGTTTGGTTATTTTGGGAATCGGATTGCTGATGACCCTCTACACAGGCTACTACTATGTGACCAAGGAAAAGGTCGTGGATTTGGGATCGGTCGAAATCACGGCGGATAAACCACACAGTGCAAAGTGGTCACCGATCGTTGGCATCGTTGTCATGGTTGTTGGAGGTGTTATCCTGGCGGTTGGCAGCAAGAAATCGTTGACATAGTTTTCTGATTCTGTACTATCATCTTCGTTCCCATTTTGTGAGTCCCGCCGTTGGCGGGACTCGCATTTTGATAAGGGGTACAGAAATTATCGGAATGAAGAGCCTATCCCTTCGTCCGATTGGTTGTACACTTCTCTAAACGAAACCAAGAAACAACTTCATCCAAAAATTTGTTCTCTCCTATGATACAGTTTGTTGTCGTTTTCGGTTCGATGTCGTATGGAGAACAATATTGAATCAGCCATCCATCCTTAAGACCCTCAGGCAATTCTTGCGGCCATTCCCGCAGGATACGGACGAGCCCATCCGTAGTGAACTTTTCAGCGTGGAGCGTCTTGAGCAACACGCCGAAACCCTTGCCGCAGCACAACGCGTAACCAAAAAGCCAACGGGCGGCAAGCAACTGACTGCACGGTTGCGGGAGAACGGCCGCGAGTTATTGGCGGCATATCGTTCCATTGCGGAAGCAATACGCGAAGAGCGCGCCATAACACCCGCTGCAGAATGGCTGGTCGATAACTTTCACGTGATTGAAGATCAAATCCGCGAGATCCGTGACGACCTACCGCGCGGTTTTTATAACCAGCTGCCAAAACTTGCCGGTGGGCCCCTTAAGGGATACCCGCGTGTGTTTGGTATAACGTGGGCATACGTCGCCCACACGGACAGCAGGTTTGATATTCAAATGCTCGCTCGGTTCCTACATGCGTATCAGCGAGTGCAACCGCTGACAATCGGAGAGTTGTGGGCGGTGGCTATCACACTGCGTGCTCTCCTGGTTGAAAACATGCGCCGCGTCGCTGTGCGCATCATGGTAAGCCGGACTGCACGCCAGGAAGCCGATTCGGTTGCTGATCGCCTCTTCGGCGTTGGTGACAGCCCTCCCGAGTCTGTTGCACAAGCGCTTGGAGAGTTCGAATATAAATCTTTGCCCCGGCCATTTGCTGTTCAGTTGGTGCAGAGACTCCGCGACCAGGATCCCGCGGTCACACCCGCGCTCCCGTGGCTGGACAAACATCTTGCAGCACAAGGAACGAACGCCGATGAGATTGTGCGGGAGGAACACCAGCGTCAATCTGCGATGAGCGTAACAGTGCGGAACGCGATCACGAGCATGCGGCTGATCTCGGCAGTTGACTGGACTGACTTTTTCGAAAGTGTGAGTCTCGTTGATGCTCTCTTACGCACTCATGGCATCTTCGGGGAGATGGACTTTCCCACACGCGACCGTTACCGCCACGCAATCGAAGAACTTGCACGCGGCTCGAAACATTCTGAACTCGATGTCGCGGAGATGGTCATCCAAATGGCAAAGGATGCATTGCCGGCAGCAGCCGATGATGTGAATGCACAACGGCAACGTGAACCGGGGTATTTTCTCATTTCAAAAGGACGGTCGGCTTTTGAAAAAAAACTTCGTTACCGCTTTCCGCTAAAAGGTTGGCTCCAACGCGCCGCCGCGAGCGCGGGCATGCAAGGGTATATTGCAACCGTTGCATTTTTCGTCGCTTTCTTCCTCACTTTCCCTTTACTCGGATTGGCAGAATCGGGCGTTACCTGGTCGGCCGTTCTAATTCTTGCATTGCTCGCCGTTATTCCCCTGTCGGATGTTGTGGTGGCGTTGGTGAATCGCTGGGTAACAGCCCGGTTCATTCCTAAACCGCTTCCCGGATTGGAATTGCGCGACGGCGTCCCTTCCGATCTCCGGACAATGGTCGTCATTCCCACGCTGCTTACGACTCCCGAAGAAATAGATGAACAGATTGAGCGGTTAGAAGTCCACTATCTCGCGAGTCAGGATGGCGACATCCGTTTTGCACTGCTTTCGGATTGGATGGATGCTGCTACTGAAACAACAGCGGGAGACGACGAGTTATTTCGTGTTGCCACCAATGGAATCGTCAGGCTGAATCAACGCCACAGCCCGGCGGCCGATGGCCCGCGTTTCTTTCTACTCCATCGACGTCGGCTCTGGAATGAGAGCGAAGGAAAATGGATGGGCTGGGAACGAAAGCGGGGGAAACTGGAGGAATTAAATCGGCTGCTGCGCGGAGGGACCGACACGACATTTCTAAATCCCACAGGGCGACCGCCCATTGTCCCTTTGAATGTTCGATATGTAATTACTCTCGATGCCGACACGAGATTGCCCCGCGGCGTTGCGAGACGGTTGGTCGGGAAAATGGCGCATCCGCTCAACCGGCCAAGTCGGGATCCAAAAACGGGTCGTGTGGCCGAAGGATATGCCGTACTCCAACCGCGGGTTACCCCTGCGTTGCCCGGCGATCGGACAGGGTCTTTCTTTCAACGTCTCTTCTCCGGACCGGCCGGAATGGATCCTTATGCATTTGCAGTTTCAGACGTGTATCAGGATCTTTTCGGTGAAGGATCGTATACCGGAAAAGGAATATACGATGTTGATGTTTTCACTTCGTCGCTTGAAGGCAGGATATCGGAAAACACGATTCTCAGCCATGATCTGATCGAGGGAATTTTTGCGGGCGCCGGCTTAGCTACGGATGTTGAAGTTGTCGAGGAATTTCCCGCGCGGTACGATGTTGCAACCGCCCGCCAGCACCGTTGGGCACGCGGCGATTGGCAATTACTTCCCTGGATTCTTGGACGCCATTCTGCAGTTCCACTGATCGGACGGTGGAAGATGCTGGACAATCTCCGCAGGTCGCTCTCGGCCCCGGCAGCGTTTCTTGCCCTGCTCGGGGGCTGGACACTGCCCTTCGCTTCGGCGGTGGCATGGAGCGGTTTTATTTTTGCAACGATTTTACTTCCTGCGCTTTTGCCTGTTTTTGACGGACTACTTCCGCGGCGGCTTCGCATTTCAAAACGAAGTCACTTACGTGCTATCGCTGCAGATTTTTCTCTCGCACTTTCCCAGGTTGGCTTTCTCGTCACCATGCTTGCACATCAAGCGTGGTTAATGGGAGACGCGATCGTAAGAACAATGTTCCGGCTTCTGATTAGCAGACGAAAATTACTTGAATGGGTGACGGCAGCGCAAACGCAAACAGAAGACAGACCCGGCATCCGCGGATTTTATCGCCGGCATTCGGGCGGTGTCATCCTTGCAATCATCGCAGCCGTCCTCATCGCGTTCATGGGACATGGTTACCGGCTTGTAGCGTTGCCGTTTATCCTCTTGTGGATAGTATCGCCCGTCGTTGCCTGGTGGGCAAGCTTGCCTCCTTTGCTCGCGGGTCCGAAGCCGCTATCTGTTCAGGATGCACAGGCATTGCGTCTCATTGCCCGCCGTACCTGGCGGTTCTTCGAAACATTCGTGGGCTTGCCCAACCACATGCTGCCACCGGATAATTTTCAAGAAACTCCCAAACCGGTCGTTGCAACGCGGACTTCTCCAACAAACATCGGCCTTTACCTTCTCAGCATAACAGCCGCACGTGATTTTGGATGGATGGGAACAGTAGAAGCGGTTGAAAAGCTGGAAGCGACTTTCAACACCATGAGCAAGCTTGAGCTCTTCAAGGGACACTTATACAACTGGTATGACACACACGATCTTCGTCCGCTGGATCCACAATATGTTTCTTCGGTCGATAGCGGAAATTTCGCCGGACATTTGCTCGCCCTCGGAAACGCTTGTCGGGAGATGATTGAACGCCCGTTGGCAGTAAATACCTGGCGCTCAGGAACAGCAGACGCGTTACACATAACACGGGAGTCTTTCCTTTCAATGAAGGATGATCGGAGAACTCAAACAGTCACCCGCACACAGTTGGAACAAGCAATCAATTTCCTTGCAACGTCCCTCGACGGCGACGAGACCGAGACCCCTGCAGGAATTTCTCAAAAATTATCGTCGCTGGCACTCCAGGCGGACACCCTCACCGATATTGCCGGGACACTTGTGGAGGAGCGCGGTGACGGGACAACAGTTCCCGCCAATCCGGAGCTGCTCACGTGGTCGGGCGCGGTCGGCGCAACCATCAAGGGGCATCAGCGGGATTTCGAGATCTTGATACCCTGGGCACGCATCCTGAGCGACGTGAACGCAAGGATCAATTTACCGGATGATACGCTTGAAGTTCTTAATACCTTTCCGTCGCTTTGTGAGCTGTCGGATCGATGCGAGGCTCTCATCGTAAAACTAAATCGCTCACGAACCGGGACAAGCACGGAGACACTTCCCGGTTTGATTGAGGCGCTACAGCGCTCTGCTGATGCGGCACGATCATTGGAGCAACGATTATTGTCAATCGCAGATCGATCTAAAAAGATGTTCGACGAAATGGATTTTAGTTTCTTGTTCGATACAGGGCGGCAACTGCTTTCCATCGGCTATCGCGGATCGGATGGAACGCTTGATCCTAATTGTTATGATCTTCTCGCCTCCGAGGCGCGGCTGGCGAGCTTCATCGCAATTGCTAAGGGCGATATCCCGGTTCGGCATTGGTTTCGGTTGGGAAGAGCGCTTACGCCGGTCGACCGCGGGTCTGCTTTGATTTCATGGTCAGGATCGATGTTTGAGTATCTCATGCCAATGCTTGTCATGCGTGCCCCCGCGGGTAGCGTGCTCGACCAAACATGCCGTCTCGTCGTGCGTCGTCAGATTTCGTATGGTGAGGAGTTGAAAATTCCGTGGGGTATCTCAGAGTCCGGGTACAATGTCCGCGACATAGAGTTCACATACCAGTATTCAAATTTTGGCATCCCGGGTTTGGGATTGAAGCGCGGCCTCAGTGAAGATGCTGTGGTGGCCCCCTATGCTACTGCACTCGCCGCAATGATGGAACCGGAAGAAGCCGTTAAAAATTTTGCGCGCCTTGCCGGGGCGGGAGCCCGCGGCCGCTACGGTTTCTTCGAAGCGCTCGATTATACGCCTTCACGTCTCCCCGAAGAGGCACCTGTCGCAATCGTTCAGGCTTTCATGGCACATCATCAGGGAATGACGCTGGTGGCAATCGCAAATGCACTTCTCGATGGCATTATGCAAACCCGTTTTCACATCGAGCCGATAATACAAGCAACAGACCTGTTGTTGCAGGAACGAACTCCCCGCGATGTCGCGGTTGCACGCCCCCGTGCTGAAGAAGTAAAAAACGCCTCCAATGTCCGCGAACTGGTTCCACCAATCCTTCGCAGATTCCGCTCGCCGCATCAAACCATTCCGCGAACACACGTTCTATCAAACGGTAGATACGCAGTCATGATTACTACGGCAGGCTCGGGGTACAGCCGGTGGCATGATCTTGCCATCACGCGGTGGCGCGAGGATGTTACCTGCGATCTGTGGGGTACATACATATTCTTGCGAGATGTTCGCACCGGAGATGTGTGGTCGGCGGCATATCAACCCAGCGGCGTTGAACCCGACAGTTATGAAGTCATGTTCTCGGAAGACCGCGCAGAGTTTATCCGCCAGGATAATTCAATCATTACTGCACTTGAGATTGCTGTTTCGCCGGAGGATGATGCAGAAGTCCGCCGCGTGTCGATTACAAACCAGGGCAGGCGTGCCCGAGAGATTGAGCTGACGTCCTACGCTGAATTGGTTCTTGCGCCACCGGCTGCCGATACCGCCCATCCGGCGTTTTCAAAACTTTTCGTGCAGACTGAATTTATCGCTGACGTGAATGCATTAGTTGCAACACGGCGGCGACGTTCACCCTCCGAACCCGAAGTGTGGGCCGCGCATCTTGCAGTTGTTGAAGGCGAGACGATCGGGGAGGTGCAATTTGAAACTGACCGCGCCCGGTTTCTTGGGCGGGGAAGAGAAGTCCGGACGCCAATCTCGGTGATGGATGGTGGGCAGCTTTCGAATACAGTCGGGCCCGTGCTCGATCCGGTTTTCAGTCTGCGCTGGAGATTGCATATTCCGGCCGGCGCAACGGTTCACGTTGCGTTCTGGACTCTCGTCGCCGGATCTCGCGGCGATATACTCGATCAGGTCGATAAGCATCACGAGTCCACGGCGTTCGAGCGCGCATTGACTCTAGCGTGGACTCAGGCGCAGGTTCAGCTTCATCATCTTGGTGTCGGGCCCGATGAAGCACATCTGTTTCAGCGACTGGCAAACCATGTGCTGTATTCCGATCCGTCCTTGCGACCTTCATCGGAAGTACTCAAGCAAAGCGAACTCGGACCCTCAACCCTCTGGGCACACGGAATCTCGGGTGATCTCCCGATCATTCTTGTACGCATTGATGAGGCCGAGGATCTGGAAATTGTCAGCCAGTTGCTTCGCGCGCACGAGTATTGGCGGATGAAACGGCTTGCAGTCGACCTTGTGATTTTGAATGAGCGGGCTCCATCATATTCACTGGATCTTCAAACCGCGCTTGAAACGATGCTCCGGACAAACGAATCGCAGTTGCCGCAACAAGCGGAAGGCGACCCCGCGCGGGGAAATGTTTTTGTCTTGCGAACCGATCTCGTTTCCATCGAAGTGCGCAGTTTACTGAGAAGTGTTGCCCGCGCTGTACTGCTCAGTCGTCGGGGAAGTCTGAGTGAACAAGTTCAGCGACTTGAAGAAGCTGAAGTCGGGCTCGTCGTACGGCGAACGCCATTCCCATTCCTCTCCCGCGAAGAACCAAAAAAATGGATTACACCGGAACCCGAAGAAGCTCCCCAAGCAGCACCGGGACTCGAATTCTTTAACGGGCTGGGCGGATTTGCTGCGGACGGACGTGAGTACGTTGTTCTTCTGGGAGAGGGACAATGGACACCGGCTCCATGGATCAACGTCATCGCAAATCCTTTTTTTGGTTTTCACGTTTCAGTAGAGGGAAGCGGATACACGTGGTCGATAAACAGCCGTCAGAATCAAATCACTCCCTGGTCGAACGATCCGGTTACCGA
>JBBRUI010000233.1:0-7261 GCA_038247945.1 Bacteroidota bacterium
GGATACGGCTGATAACATCGCTGGCGAATGCAAAGGTGAGAAGATCATTCGCTTCTTCCTCGCCAATACCTCTGGAGCGTAAATAGAATTTCTGTTCCTCATCCAGATGACCGACCGTCGCACCGTGTGTACACTTCACATCGTCTGCAAAAATTTCAAGCTGCGGCTTTGTATCAATTGTCGCTTCATCTGAAAGGAGGAGCGTTTTGTTCGTTTGCTTGGCGTCGGTCTTCTGTGCGTCCTTGCGGACAAATATCTTCCCGTTGAATACGCCTTTTGATTTTCCGTCAAGAATAGACTTGTACAATTCGTGGCTTGCGCAATGAGGCTTCGCATGATCAATCGTTGTGTGGTTGTCCACGTGCTGCGTACCGGTCGTAAGCGAAAGTCCGTTGAGTGTGGACTCGATTCCCTCGCCATCAAGTATTGCCGAAATGTTGTTCCGGGCGATAGCGGCACCAAGGTTCACGGAATTCGAGACAACATTGCTGTTCGCGCTCTGCTGGAAATGAATTGTTCCGACATGATAGCCGGCCACCGACTCATCCTGAAGTTTGTCATGTTCAACCGCAGCGTTTTCACCGACAACAAATTCCGTCACTGCATTCGTGAGATATACGCCCGATGCAAGACTCACATAACTTTCTACGATGGAAATCTTGCTGTGTTTTTCCGCGACTATAAGGTTGCGCGGGCTCGAAATAAACTGCTTCACTCCTGCCGAAATAAAGATCAAGTGAACCGGGGCTGGCACTTCAACATTCTCACCCACATGAATGAACGCACCATCTTGGATGAACGCCGTGCTTAGTGCGGTGAATGCATTCTCGTCCATCTTCACATACTTTGCAAGATGCCGCGTGACAATCTCTGATTTTGTCGAAGCCTTCAAACTCCCGACCGACACTCCCTCTTGAGCATGTACAATCGAAAGCTCATTCGAGAAATGTCCGTTGATGAACACAAGACGTGTACCTTCCAAATCCCCGAACGTAAATTTCTCTATGTCCTTCTTCGTTACACCTTCACTCGAATATGAAAGCGCAGGCGTGAATTGAGTCTTCGCAATCGGCGCAACGTTCGTGAATTTCCATTCCTCGTTGTGAGTTGTTGGAAATCCAAGCTCCACAAATTTTCCAATTGCGGCTTTGCGTGTAGAATGAAGATCGGACTTCGATTCCCCGTTCAGGCCTTTTTCAAACAACTCAAAGTTGGATTTATACCACTCTATGTTTTTTGTGTCTGTCATTTTCATTTCGCTCAAGCCGTCGCCTCAACTTCGTCACGAACCCAATCATACCCGCGTTCTTCAAGAAGAAGAGCAAGTTCTTTGCCGCCGGTCTTCACAATGCGCCCATCCACAAGCACGTGCACGAAGTCCGGAATAATGTAATCGAGAAGGCGCTGGTAATGAGTCACGACAATCGTCGCGTTATCCTTGCTGCGCAGCTTGTTCACGCCATCGGCAACTATGCGCAACGCATCGATGTCGAGGCCGGAATCTGTCTCGTCGAGGATAGCAAGCTTCGGTTCAAGCACCGCCATCTGAAAAATCTCGTTGCGTTTCTTTTCCCCGCCTGAGAAACCTTCGTTCACAGGACGGTTAAGCAGGCTCTGATCCATCTCGACAATTTTTACTTTTGTTTTGACGAGTGAAAGAAACTCCATCGCATCCAACGGCTCAAGGCCACGGTGTTTGCGGATTGCATTCAACCCCGCCTTTAAGAAATATGTATTCGTCACACCGGGAATTTCAACCGGATACTGGAACGCGAGGAACACTCCTTCACGTGCGCGCTCTTCAGGTGCGAGTTCCAGCAAGTCTCTTCCCTGGTATAACACCTGGCCCTCAGTCACCTCGTACGCTTCACGTCCGGCGAGGACGCCCGCTAGCGTGCTTTTCCCCGAACCGTTCGGGCCCATGATGGCGTGGACTTCACCTGCGTTCACTTTAAGATTTACGCCGTGAAGAATTCCGTTGCCATTCACTGAGGCGTGGAGATTTTTTACTTCAAGCATTTCTGTTTTCCTAAGTTGATTGTATGATGTTTACCAAATTCGTTTGACGCCGTACTTGTCGAAGACTGTTTCGTTGCTCACGAGCGTAAGGTCATCTGACAATGCTTGCGCAATCAACATTCTATCAAACGGGTCACGATGATAGTGTGGCAATTCGCTGACAATTACCGAGTGGCGAAACGCGATATTATGAACCTTCATTCCATTTTGGAAGATTCTTTTTTCCAACTCCTCGAAAGGTTTGTCCATCTCCAATTTTCCAAGACTCACTTTAATCGCCATTTCCCAGAAGGTCGCAGTACTTACAAGAGCCTCATTCTCGACGAGCTCGATTGCATCGGCGAGATTCATGGGCAAACGTGCATCATTTTGTAAAAACCAGATCAGCGCATGAGTGTCTAAAAGAAGCTTCATTCCATATACTCTCGGAAATCTTCCAATGGCTCGTCAAAATCCGGAGCGACATATTTGAAAAGATCTTTGCCGCTACCACGCTTCGGCGTACGCGTGCTCGGTTTTGTTTTCTTCCCGACCAGATAATCCGCAAAATCTATCGCCTCACTCTTCACATCGTCAGGATAGGATTTAAACTTTTCGTCTAATAATGATTTTGCCATATTACTACTCCGTAGTAGTATTTGAGTGAATACTTATCCAACACTACCTTCAAGACTGACTCCTAGCAACTTCTGCGCCTCGACCGCAAATTCCATCGGCAATTCACGAAACACTTCTTTGCAGAAACCGTTGACGATCATATTGACGGCGTCTTCGCCGCTGATTCCCCGCTGCTTGCAATAAAATATTTGATCCTCACCGATTTTTGATGTCGAAGCCTCGTGTTCAACTTTCGAGGTCGTGTTCTTCACTTCGATGTACGGGAATGTATGAGCCCCGCACTTATCGCCGAGCAGCAACGAGTCGCATTGCGAAAAGTTGCGAGCACCGGTTGCGCCTTTTGAAATCTTCACAAGTCCGCGATACGAATTCTGTCCGAAGCCGGCGGAGATACCCTTCGAGACAATCGTGCTCTTTGTGTTCTTGCCGATGTGAATCATTTTCGTTCCGGTATCGGCTTGCTGGTAGTTGTTGGTGACTGCAACAGAATAGAACTCGCCAACAGAATTATCTCCCTGCAAAATGCAGCTTGGATATTTCCACGTGATGGCAGAACCGGTCTCGACTTGCGTCCAGGAAAGCTTTGCATTCGTCCCTGCCTTGCCCCGCTTCGTAACGAAGTTGTAGATGCCGCCTTTCCCCTGCTTGTCGCCCGGATACCAATTCTGTACGGTCGAGTACTTTATTTGCGCGTTATCGAGGGCCACCAATTCAACGACTGCAGCATGCAATTGATTTGTATCGCGCATTGGCGCCGTGCAGCCTTCAAGATAACTGACATACGCGCCTTCATCTGCGACGATCAGCGTTCGTTCAAACTGTCCGGTCTCCGCCGCGTTGATGCGGAAGTATGTTGAAAGCTCCATCGGGCAGCGAACACCTTTCGGAATGTAACAGAACGAACCGTCGCTGAACACTGCCGAGTTGAGCGACGCGAAGAAATTATCCGTGTACGGCACAACCGAGCCGAGATATTTCCTCACAAGCTCAGGATGATTGAGTACCGCGTCACTGAACGAACCAAAAATTATTCCCAGATCACCCAATGCCTTCTTGAAGGTCGTTGCAACAGATACGCTATCGAACACCGCATCGACAGCAACACCGGTGAGACGCTTTTGTTCGCCGAGCGAGATTCCCAACTTCTCATACGTCTTCAATAATTCCGGATCAACTTCATCGAGACTGTTCAGTGTCTTATTTTGTTTGGGCGCAGCATAATAACTCGCTGCCTGATAATCGATCTTCGGATAATGGACATTGTGCCATTTCGGTTCCTCCATCGTAAGCCAATGGCGAAATGCTTTCAAGCGCCACTCAAGAAGCCACTCGGGCTCGTTCTTCTTCGCGGAGATAAGACGAACAACGTCTTCGCTTAACCCCCGCGGTGCGATATCCATCTCGATATCTGTAACGAAGCCGTACTTGTACTCTTGTTTTGCGAGTTCTTCTATTTCCTGGTTTTCAGTTGCCATTTTTCTTTCTCAATGAATTCGTACGCTCTTCTGACTCAAAATTCTATTTCTTCCCTGCAGGAGTATAATTTCCTTTCAGTGGCGGCAACGGCTTCCGCTGTCCCGGCGGAGCCGCAGCGGGTGAAACACCCGCAGGTTGCGATGGCTTTGGAATTTCAGCTTGCTTCGGTTCAGCTTTCGGTGGTTCGACAATTTGTTCAACGGGTTGAGCAACTGCTTCAACTTGCGATGCACTCGCCTCGGCTTGTACTGAAGTCCCCGCAGTCTTAGCGCCAACCGGTTTCGCACTCGTTAATGGCGGCAGTGCAGGTCTTGCCCCTGCCGGCTTAGCACCTGAAAGCGGAGGCAGCCCAGATTTTGCTTCTACGGGTTTCGCGCTTGAAAGCGGAGGCAGCGCAGGTTTCGCTTCTGCAGGTTTCGCGCTTCCTAACGGCGGTAGCGGGGCCCTAGGCGCACCAGCCACTGCCGGTGACTTCGCGGGCGCAGCGCCTGCGGCCGGTTTTGCAGGAGCCGCCGGCTTTACTACCACAGTTTTGTATTCCGGATAATTTAACACCCAGGATTGCCGGTCAATCGCCGTAAAGATTTTCTGGTTCACCAATTTCTCCACAAAAGCGTGCGCTACTTTTTCCGCATCCTGGTATCCTACTTTTTCGCCTTGGCGTTCAAATAGTTTTTGGATGCCGTACTGGATATCTCTAAAGAACACATTTGAGAGATGATACAACGGATACTGCGTCCTCAAAAAGGCCAGCACTTCCTTTTCATTATTCACAACATATTCGAGTGGTTTCATTGTTCAGTTATGATTGATAGTTGAAAGTTTTCTCCCGCACTCGCTCCACAACTTCCTTCACACGCCCGATCACGTAATTAATTTCTTCGTCTGTTGTAAATCGGCCAACACCAAACCGGATTGAGCTTTTCGCATCTTCAACACTCAGTCCGATTGCCCGCAACACATGCGACGGCTCCGGCATTACGGATGAACATGCCGAACCCGATGAGACAGCAACGTCTTTCATGTCCATCATGATCTTGTCCGCATCAGCACCCTTGAAAGTGATGTTTGCATTGTTCGGCAATCGTTCCGTTGGATGTCCGTTCACAAATGCATCTTCGACTTGGGAGAGAATTCCGTTCTCCAATCTGTCCCTCAACACTCCAACACTCCAACACTCCATCTTCAGTTCTTCCTTTGCAACTCTCGCCGCCTCACCAAATCCAACAATTGCGGGAACGTTCAATGTGCCCGAACGAAAATTCCGCTCATGTCCGCCGCCGTCGATTTGTGCTAAAAGGTTAAATCTGGGAGAAGCATCCCTCACATACAACGCCCCGACACCTTTCGGTCCATACATTTTATGGGCGCTGAACGAAATTAAATCAACATTCAATTCTTTCACATCAACAGGAATCTTTCCCACCGCCTGCGTTGCATCAGTGTGAAAGAGAACCTTACGCTCTCGACAAATCTTTCCAATCTCAGCTATCGGAGCAATCGTTCCGATTTCATTGTTCGCCAACATAATGGAAACAAGTATGGTCTGGTCAGTAATTGCATTTTCCAAATCTTCAAGTGAAACCAAGCCATCCGAATCCACAGACAGAACTGTAACGTTCGCTCCGTGCTTTTCAAGTCGCCTGCATGTGTCGAGCACGGCCTTGTGCTCGGTCGCCGCTGCAATGATATGATTGCCTTTGAGTGAACTACCCTCTGCAATACCTTTGAGTGCGAGATTGATCGACTCCGTTGCACCGCTGGTAAAAATTATTTCCTTCGATGTTGCGCCAACCAAACCTGCAATTTGCTTGCGTGCATTCTCAACGGCTGCTTCAGCTCTCCATCCAAACTCATGGTGCTTGCTTGCTGCGTTTCCATAATGCCCGCTAAAGTATGGCAGCATTGCCTCAACAACGCGGGGATCGACCTTTGTCGTAGAATTATTATCAAGATATATTGGAAGTGATTTCATCATTTAATCGGATTATACAATCTGCGCGAGCGTCATGTTGTTGAACGCGTCTTCTATGTTCGCTTGTACTTTTGAAAGGGGCGACTTGATTGTGCATACTTTAAAAACCTCGCAACTATCAGGACCGTCCGTCATGCATCGTGCGATGCCCATGTTTGTCCCTTCGATAGCCCCGATGATCATGGAGACAGAAACTTCAGTGGGATTCTTTGCAAGCGTGTATCCACCCCGCATTCCTTGTTGAGAAGTTATCAGTCCCGAGCGTGAAAGTTTCTGTAGTACTTTTGCAAGCAGTTCATACGGTATCCGGTAGCAGTCCGCAATTTCCTTCGCGGTCACAACATCGCCACGCGTACGCGTTGCAATATGCCGAATCGCTATCAGCCCATATTCTACTCTTTTCGACAACCGGACCAATGTAACTCCGACCTTATGAGTCCTATTTACATCCAAAAAAAATCGACACTTGGTGTCGTCTTAAAAAGGCATCGTCCCAACTGATTCAACATTCCCTGACGGGTGTGAGTTCCAATTTCAGAGAGCGTTAGCAAATCGCTACAGTTAATATAAGAATATGAGAGTATACTATCAAGAACGCTTCTCTTTTGTCTTGTAAAGACTATGGCAATTCTGTTCCCTCAATTCTCCCGAGTGTTGCAAAGACTGACCGATTCAGGTATTTTAAACCATCATATACGGAAAACTTATGCACGCCATCTCAGCAGAATCTCTTACCAAAACCTACTCAGATTTTGTCAACAAGAAACTCAGTGTCACCGCGCTCAGCGATTTTACAATCGGCGTGGAGCAGGGACAAGTCTTCGCCTTGCTCGGACCTAACGGCGCAGGCAAAACTACATTCATCAAGATTCTGCTGGGCCTGGTTCGTACATCGTCCGGTTATGCATCCATTCTTGGAACTCGCCTTCCCAACGTAAAAATTCGTGGCCGCATCGGTTACCTCCCGGAGAACCATCGCTATCCTAACTACCTGACCGGCGCACAAGTAATGAGTTTGTTTGGCGGACTGAGCGGAATGACGAACCGTCAAATCAAGTCCCGTTCAAAAGATTTGCTCCAGCTTGTTGGAATGGAGCAATGGGCAAAGATGAAAGTGAAGAAATATTCGAAAGGCATGGTGCAGCGCCTCGGCCTGGCGCAGGCTCTCATCAA
>JBBRUI010000234.1:0-7195 GCA_038247945.1 Bacteroidota bacterium
AACATGGAGTTCCATTTAGATAGGCCTATCACAACAAGGAAGAGTTCTTCTTGTCAGTCATACTGAGCGAAAGAACAAAACACGAATTATCAGTGCAAGAATAACGACGAAAAAGGAAAGGATGAGTTATGAAGAAGAATGGACGTAAAAAGAACGATGAACTTTGTCCCGAGTACGACCTTTCTACGCTCAAGAGAGTTGGGCAAGGCGTTTATTTTGAGCGGTACAAGCAAGGGACGAACCTTGTATTATTGGAGCCCGATGTGTACAAGAAATTCCGCACTGCGAAAGCGGTCAATGATGCGCTCAGGATTCTCATGAACCGTCCCAAAACACGCGTTCGTCGAACGGCTTGAATTCAATATCAAACTACGTGTCTTCATCCCCTAAACTCTCTCTCTCGTCATCGCCGTCTTCAGCAAACTCGAAAACCTTCGTCTCGTTTTCGCTGCCTGTACACGACAGTCGCTCCAAGATTTTGAAGCGATCATCCCAGATGATGGTTCGGGACGGCTTTTGAGAAGAAAGAAAGTAAGAACCAACGGCGTGATACTCTTCCAACGAACTCTGCTGGCTGTGAATTGGGTTATAATGCAATCGAATGACCACGATTACTCGTGTTGGCATTGACGAAAAGAGCTTCAAGAGCGGGCATCAGTATGTGTCCGTTCTCAACGATTTGCGATGAATTATTGATTGAGCGATTTGGTTTTCTTGTGAAGAAGAATAAATTGAAGGAGGGAGCGTGCCCGAAGTGTGATCAAGAAATACCTGGGGTGTGGAGTTAGCAATGCCATTCGACTGGAATCCAGACAAAGCGATACAGAACGTCAGAAAGCACGGAGTGTCATTTGAAGAGGCAGCAACAGTCTTCACCGATCCATTGTCGCAGATGTTTTTCGACCATGAACATTCAGACGATGAATCACGATACGTCACAATGGGCATGTCCGGACGCAAAAGGCTTCTGGTTGTTGGACATACCGAACGCGGGAAGGAGATTAGGATAATAACAGCAAGGTTAGCAACAAAAAAGGAAAGGAAGAGCTATGAAGAAGACTGGGAGTAAAGAAGATTACACTCTGCGTCCAGAGTATGATTTTTCAAAACTAAAAAGAGTTGGGCGTGGTGTGTATGCAGAACGTCTGAAGAGGGAATCAAATATCGTCGTACTCGATCCCGATGTTGCGAAAGGATTCCCGAATGCGAAGGCTGTGAACGACGCCCTCCGACTGTTGTTGAAAGTAGCGAAACTGCAAGTGAAGCGGGCGGCATGAGAACACGTAATGTCCCTCGTGCGATGAATTGTTGATCGAGCGATTCGGTTATCTTGTGAAGAAGAATAAATTGAAGGAAGGAGCTTGCCCGAAGTGTTCGGCACGTATTCCCGGCATCTGGAGTTTGACGAATGCAATTCGATTGGAATCCGGAGAAACAGTATGAAGAAGAATGGAATGGCTGAAATCAACGACGACCTTCGCCCGGAATACGACCTGACGAAGCTCGGTAAGCCGGTTCGCGGCAAGTATGTAAAACGGCTGGGCGAGAGCAAGCATCTTGTCGTCATAGAACCGGATGCAGCAAGACAATTCCCCGATGCAAAGAGCGTAAATGAGGCTTTGCGGCGTATCATAAAACGTCCGAAACATCGAGTCCGGCGGGCGGCGTAATTCCAAATTCTAACTCCGTGCCACCATCCCCCAAACTTTCTCTCATCATTGCAGTATACAACAAGCCCGAGAACCTTCGTTTCGTTTTCGCTGCCTGTGCGCGACAGTCCTTGAAGGATTTTGAAGTGATCATTGCTGATGACGGCTCGGGACCTTCTGTCAAGGATGTCGTAAACGAAGCGCAGCGACTGTACTCTTTTCCAATCATTCATCTCTGGCATGAAGACAAGGGATGGCAGAAGAACGTTATACTGAATAACGCCATCCGCACATCGACTACTGATTATCTGGTTTTCATCGACGGCGATTGTCTTCCTTCAAGACACTTTCTTCTTGATCATTGGAACGAACGCGAAGAAAGTAAAGTGCTGCTCGGCCGCAGAGTAGAAACGAGCGAACGGTGGTCGAAGGCGCTGACGTTGGAGAAGATTCAAACGGGGGAGTTCGAGCGGTATGGATGGCAAGAATGGATGGATGGTATACGCGGCGATTCTCTGCGTGTTGAAGATGGGCTTCGTATGCCGAGCAAAATGCTGCGAGCAATTTTGCTGCGCAACGTTCGCGGAATGCTGGGCAGCAATTTTTCCGTGGCAAAAAAACATCTCGAAGCGATCAACGGGTTCGATGAACTGTACGCGGGTCCGGGTTGCGGCGAGGATTCTGACATCCAGTATCGTCTCTCCCTTATCGGCGTGACAGGAAAGTCCATGCGTAATCTCGCCATACAGTACCACATCCGACATCCAAGAACGAAAGTGATGCAGGAATGTTGGGATCGGTTTGAGATGGTTAAAAAAACAAACGAACCCCGGTGTAAGGCGGGACTCGTTCATCTATCCTAAAAGTCGCTCAGTAAGAGTAAGGCGCTAATCCTCGTCCTTGTCCATTTTATCCATGGCGTCTTCCAGTTCCCCGCGGACTTTGGTGTAGCCTGAAGGAATTTCAAATTCACCTGCGGGTGCGGAACGCCGCTCGACTTTTGTCACCGTCGTGACTATGCCCTGCCCCATCTCCGTTTGAACCGGAAACCCATCGATGTTCTTGTACGCATCCGCCATACCGCGGCCCTGCGGAGCCATCGCTGCCATACGCCGGGAGAATGACTGCCAATCTTTGCGCAGTTCTTCAAATCCCTTTATGTCCTTCGTGACCCACAACGTCATAACGGATTGATCGCCCTGCTGAACCGTGTATTTTGTAGTTGCAAAACCATTAATCGTTTTTCGTTCACCGGTGTTCGTCACTTCCACCGCTGCTGCCTTCTGTCCCGCGGCTCCGGGCATCTTACCGCCCATCATTTTCTCCATCATCTTTTTTTCTTCTTCCGACATATTCTTCATCTGTTCCTGCATCTTTGCCGTCGCCGCGTCCATTTTGCCGCCGGCTTTACGGGCAACATTTTCCATCTGAGCAAATGTCATTTCTGAGTATGTTTTCTTGGCCGCGTTCAATTGCCACATTACTTCTTTATCAAGCCGGACGATACTGATCGTTGGATATTTCCCTAATTGCACAATCTTCATCTTCTTCGGTACTGCCCACGTCTCGGACATATATTCGCCCACTGTGCCCGTGGTCTTGGATTGCCAGTACAAACCCTGGCCCCATGCTGACCCTGCGAGAGTTAAAGCACACGCAAATGCGGCGAATGTTTTCACGGCGGAGTATCTCATGTGAAGCTCCTTTGAATTGTGAGGGAAAAGTGGATTATGTTGTCGGCTCGACCGGGCGCGCTATCATGATGCCGGTATGCTTTTCATACACTGCGAGATAATCGACGATCGTACGTTTGGTAATTTGAATTGTCCCGACTGAGAGCGGCGCGTGCAGGAAGCGCAAATATCCCTGAAGCCGGTACGCCATTCCCGTGTGGATGACATCAAGTCCATCGATCGATGTCGTAATGCCGATGATATCGCCATCCAGAATCGCCTCTCTCGCATCCTGAATGTTCAGTTTGGGGAGAAAGAAATGGGACCGCTTGTTTAATTCCGCTTCTGTTGCAGTAATTGCCCTAAAGTTTGCGGAGTTGCTAAGCTGCTTGTAGGAACTCCGGTGGGTCGACATAAAGTTGATCGTCTTGTTGTAGGGAGTTCCACCCAATTCCCGCGTAACATTTTTGACTAAACTCTTGCTCTCGTTATTATCTATCCAATCGGAAAAATAATGGAGGCGGCTTGGATAGCCGTTGATCTTTCCTCCGCGGTAGCGGATGAATTGAAGTTGCTTCTTGAACTCCTCAAATGTCATCTTGTTGAGTTTGATGCAACGCGAAAGTGCAAACGTGCTTTCGACAAACGTGACGCAATCAAATTCCTGAAGGTTGACAACAAGGCGTTCCTTTGATCCGGCTTCAAGCGTATGCGCTTTGTACGGCGCTTCAAGGAATGAATGCCCGATCGCGGCCATTACCTCGCTCATTGTTCTGCTGCCAAGTCCTTCGGCTGCAGCGAATTCAAATTTCTTCAGACAAATTTCCCGATGCGTATCAGGATTGGTTGTTCCGAAAATGAAAGAAGGTGGAAAAAGAAAGGTTGAGCCTGCAGCAAGGGCGGAATATTTCAGAAAGTCTCTTCGTGTGTTTTTCATATATGTCAGAATGGTTGTTCTTCATCAGTCATTGGAACCATCGCGGTGTCAAATCCCGCAGGCGCCAGGTTTTCAAATCGGGCGTAGCGATGCACGAATGCCAGCTTGATGTCGTCGATGGGTCCGTTGCGCTGCTTGCCGACAATGATCTCGGCCTGGCCGCCCATCTCAGAAGACTCGCGTGTCTCGGGATCCATATACATTTCCGGACGGTGAACAAATGCAACCACATCCGCATCCTGTTCAATCGCGCCGGACTCGCGTAAGTCGGATAGTATCGGGCGCTTATCATTTCTGGCCTCAACAGCACGGCTCAGTTGAGAGAGGGCGATAACCGGGACGCTTAATTCTTTTGCAAGTGCTTTCAGTGAACGCGAGATGGCGGAAATTTCCTTTTCGCGGCTCTCCGCATCTTTTGGTCCCTGCATGAGCTGCAAGTAGTCCACAACGATCATCCCGATGTTCCGTTCCGCTTTCAAGCGGCGCGCCTTGGCGCGCAGCTCCAGTATTCCGAGGCTTGCCGAATCATCGATAAAGATATTTGCCTTTGCAAGTTTTCCTGCGGCAAGGCTCAGACGTTTCCAATCATCTTCGGGCAAGCGTCCGGTTCGCACGGCGTGCGCGTCCACTTTTGCTTCTGCGCAGAGCAAGCGCATGATCAGTTGTTGTGTGGACATTTCCAGAGAAAAAATTCCGACGCCGGTTGGTTTCTCGTGGTGCATCGCAGCATTGCGCGTCAGCGAAAGAGCAAAAGCAGTTTTACCTGAACTCGGGCGACCGGCTATGATAATCAAATCAGAATTTTGCCAACCGCCTGTGAGTGAATCCAAATCCCGGAATCCTGTAGGAACGCCATTCACACCGCTATGCTTGCCGTGAATGGATTCGAGCATCTCCAGCGTATCATGCACCGCCTTTTGCATCGCGACGAACGACTTCTTCAGCCGCCGTTCGGAGATCTGGAAAATGGTTTGCTCGGCTTCATCCAACAAATCAAATGCATCTTCCGATGGACTGAAGCCGCGTGCTGCAATTCCCGACGCAGCGATAATCAGATTCCGCATCAGTGATTTCTCAAGAACGATCTTCGCGTGAAACTCGACGTTGGCCGCCGAGGTAACTTTCATCGTCAGTTCGGCGAGGTAGGTTTCGCCGCCGATCAGTTCAAGATGTCCGCGGCGGCGTAATTCTTCTGCGAGTGTAATAATATCCACGGGCTCGCTGCGGTCGAACATTGCCATGATCGCCTGGTAGATCTTGCGATGGTAATCGGCGTGAAAAGCGTCTTCATCCAGCACCTCGATCACCCGCGCAATCGCTTCCCGTTCCAGCAACATTGCTCCGATTACCTGAGCTTCAATGTCGACTGCCTGCGGTGGTACCCGTCCCTCGGTTGAACCGGATGACATAAGATCGATCCCGCGTTTTAATTGTAATGGTTCAGCCAATGGTCTCTCGTGTTAAATTCAGGTGTTCACAAGTTCATCGTGAAGCTTTCTCACCGCCTGCACATCTTCCCATGCCGGACGTTTCCAGTTTGGATTTCGAAGAAGCGCCGCCGGATGATACGTGATCATCACGGGAACTCCCTCATACTGCAACACCTGTCCCCGCAATTTCATCATCGATTCTTTTGTGCCGAGAAGATTTTCTGCTGCAGTTAAACCCAGGCATAAAATAATTCTCGGCTTGATGAGTTCGATTTGCTTCTTCAGATACGGTTTGCACGCTTCGGATTCTTCCGGCATCGGCTTGCGGTTGTTTGGCGGACGACACTTCAGGATGTTGCAAATATACACGTCGGATCGCTTGAAGTTGATCGCTTCCAAAATTTTATTCAGGAGTTGTCCGGCACGCCCAACGAACGGCTCGCCCTGGGCATCTTCATCCGCGCCGGGCGCTTCACCGATAATCATCAATGTCGCCTTCGGGTTACCAACGCCGAACACGAACTTCGTGCGCGTAAATCCCAACGGACATTTCACGCAGGTGCAAATGAGTTTGTTCATCGCTTCAAGCGACGTGCTCGCCGTCCAATCCTCGCTTGAGATAGGCGGGTTGATGCCGGGCGCTTCGTTGAAAAGCGAAGGCTCAGCAACCATCTGTTTCTCCGGGGCCAAGTCTATGTAGTGTTTAGATGATGAAGGAATAGGAGCTTTCTCCGCTTGCAACACAATCCGATTTAAGCCGGTCTTGTTTTCAGGAGGCATTTCGTCAAAGAACAAAGTGTCGCCGAACAGTCGCCGCTCATTCTCGACAATATTTTTAAGTTCGTTGAGAAGAACATTGATGGAGGTGTCCGGTTCAGTTGCCATGGTTGAACTATTTCTTTATTTCGGCGAGATGGTTCAATATAATATTTGCCACATCAAATTTCGCCATGCGCGGAAATTGTTCGACCGTTCCGTCGGGCGTAATGATCGAAATGACATTCGTGTCAGTATTGAAGC
This sequence comes from Bacteroidota bacterium, assembly GCA_038247945.1. Taxonomy (GTDB): domain Bacteria; phylum Bacteroidota; class Ignavibacteria; order UBA10030; family UBA6906; genus CAADGV01. Next base: position 6,710 of record JBBRUI010000234.1, read on the forward strand.
CTGCGCCTTCTTCGTTTGGGTTGTTGAGTACAATAGCGTCCAGATTCTTTGATTTCAATTTTACCAAGCTGTTCGGCACGCCGTCGTTTGTCTCCAGCGCAAAGCCGATGAGTATTTGATGTTTCTTTTTCTCACCAAGCGATTTGAGTATATCCGGATTCTTTTTCAGGGTCAGGGTAATTTCATTTCCGTTCTGGCGTTCCCGCTTAATTTTTTCTGATGATGGAGAAACCGCCGAAAAATCTGCGACGGCTGCTGCCATGATCACGGCATCGACATTGGGAAATTCTTTATGAACAGCTTCATTCATTTCTTCTGCTGTTCGCACATCAATCCGTTTCACATTTCTGGGTGTTTGTAGATGGACGGGACCGGTTATCAATGTCACCCCCATGGCGACGACATGTTCCTGATGCATGCAGTCGCGAAGAAGTTTGGCAAGCCTGCTATTGCCGTTCTGCATCCTTCGCAGGGCTATGCGCAAAG
>JBBRUI010000235.1:0-7191 GCA_038247945.1 Bacteroidota bacterium
AGCCGCGTCCCTTCGATGTCCCGATAATGGAGACCGTATCACCCTTCGTGAACACAGTATCCACTTTGATTTCCTGTCCCGGCTGAACTTCGGAGACGCCGTTCCCGCGGAACTCACGCAAGAGGCGCTGGGGTTTCGCAGTTGATTTTGCGAAGTGCCCCGCATCCGGTTTGTTAACCAGACGTGCCTTCTTCTCATCGAAGCCAAGCTGAACAGCCTCATATCCATCACGCTCTTTTGTCTTAATCTGCGTAACGAAACATGGGCCTGCTTCGATAACCGTGCACGGGATTACCTGACCAGATTCATCGAAGATGCTGGTCATGCCTATTTTTTTTCCTAAAATTCCTGTCATAGTAGCATCCAAAAAAGAATATGCCTTTTTCAGGCGCGTACAGTTCGTACGCGCACTCCCTTCCTGCAACACCTATTGCAAGAACAGACTCACAACCAATTGTCACATCGAAGTTATACTTTGATCTCGACGTCGACGCCCGCGGGTAAATCCAGCTTCATCAGGGAGTCAACGGTCTTGTTGGTCGAGTTGAGAATATCGATCAGGCGCTTGTGCGCGCGAGTCTCGAATTGCTCCCTCGATTTTTTGTCAACGTGAGGAGATCGAAGCACAGTATAGACCGTACGCTTCGTGGGTAACGGTATCGGGCCTGAAACCACAGCGCCTGTTGACTTCACAGTCTTGATGATCTTTTCCGCAGACTTGTCGATCAGGTTGTGGTCGAACGACTTTAGCTTTATGCGAATCTTTTGCCCGGCCAAATTAACGACTCCGTTTCTCTACAAAAAAAATGTGGTGAGCTCGCCGAAGCAAGTCCACCACGATGGTTTACTCAACAATTTTCGTTACAACACCGGCACCAACGGTATGGCCGCCTTCACGAATAGCAAAGCGCAAACCTTCTTCCATGGCAATGGTGGTGATCAATTCAATGTTCATACCGTCGACGTTATCGCCGGGCATAATCATTTCTGTTGCACCGGGAAGGGTCGCAACGCCCGTTACGTCCGTTGTGCGGAAGTAGAACTGCGGACGGTATCCCGTGAAGAACGGCGTATGACGGCCGCCTTCTTCTTTCTTCAATACGTACACCTGTGCAGTGAATTTCTTGTGCGGCGTAATCGAACCGGTTTTTGCAAGAACCATACCGCGCTCGAGATCTTTCTTGTCAACACCCCGCAACAACACGCCCGCATTATCGCCGGCGACAACTTCATCCAATTCCTTACGGAACATTTCTGCGCCGGTGATAACGGATTTCATATGCGCGCCAAGTCCAACGATTTCAATTTCATCGCCAACTTTTGCCTTTCCACGCTCAACACGTCCCGTACCGACGGTACCGCGACCCGTAATCGAGAACACGTCTTCGATGGGCATCAGGAATGGTTTGTCGATATCGCGCTGTGGAACCGGAATGTAGCTGTCAACCGCATCCATTAATTCCATAATGCACTTGAATGCAGGATCGTCAGATTTGGAATCCGGACGAACGGCTGCTTCCATCGCCTTCAAAGCTGATCCGCGAATAATAGGAATCTCGTCACCGGGATATTCATACTTCTTCAAGAGGTCGCGCAACTCAAGCTCGACCAGATCAAGAAGTTCTGCATCGTCAACAGCATCCACCTTGTTCATAAACACGACGATTTTCGGTACACCGACCTGACGGGCAAGCAAAATATGCTCGCGGGTCTGCGGCATCGGTCCGTCCGTTGCAGCAACGACAAGGATAGCGCCGTCCATCTGCGCAGCACCCGTGATCATGTTCTTCACATAATCCGCGTGGCCGGGGCAATCAACGTGCGCATAGTGACGCTTTTCTGTTGAGTACTCGACGTGCGCAGTTGCAATCGTAATACCGCGCTCGCGCTCTTCGGGGGCGTTATCAATTGAATCGAATGTTCGGACCTCCGACAATCCCTTCTTCGCCAACACCATCGTGATGGCCGCGGTCAACGTTGTCTTCCCGTGATCGACGTGGCCGATGGTTCCAATGTTCAAGTGAGGCTTGGAGCGGTTAAATTTTTCTTTTGCCATGATGTGTCTCCTTTGACCTTAAAGGCGTAAATAGTTTTCAGTTTCGTTACTTATGCGGCGACGGCGTCTTTGCCCTTAACTTTCTCAATAATCTGTTCCGATACGCTCTTCGGAGTTTCGTCGTAGTGTGAAATTTCCATCGAGTAGATTGCACGGCCTTGCGACATGGAACGCAATGTTGTCGAGTACCCGAACATCTCTGAAAGCGGAACCATCGCACGGATCACCTGGGCATCTTTACGCGGCGTCATGCCTTCGATTTTTCCGCGGCGTGAATTCAAATCGCCCATCACATCACCCATGTATTCTTCCGGCGTCACGACTTCAACTGCCATCACAGGCTCAAGAATAACGGGGTTCGCTTTTCGCGCACCCTCTTTGAAGCCCATCGAACCGGCAATCTTGAACGCCATTTCAGATGAATCGACGTCGTGGTAAGAACCGTCAAACAAGGTCACTTTGATGTCTTCCATCGGATAACCGGCAAGCACGCCATTTTTCATCGCTTCAACAATACCCTGCTCAACCGGCCTGATGTATTCCTTCGGCACTACGCCGCCGACGATTGCATTCTCAAACTCGAACCCTTTGCCTTTTTCGTTTGGTTCGATTTCCAGCCACACATGGCCAAACTGGCCGCGACCGCCGGACTGACGTACGAACTTTCCTTCGGCTTGAACTTTCTTGCGAATAGTTTCTTTGTACGCAACTTGAGGCTTTCCGATATTTGCCTCAACACGGAACTCGCGCTTCATGCGATCTACAATAATTTCGAGATGAAGTTCACCCATACCGCTTATAATCGTTTGGCCGGTCTCTTCATTCGTTGCCACACGGAATGTCGGATCTTCTTCAGACAACTTCGCAAGAGCCTCGCCCATTTTTTCCTGGTCGGCCTTCGTCTTCGGCTCGATCGCAACATGGATAACCGGCTCGGGAAATGTCATCTTCTCAAGAACGATCGGATCGTTTTCGTCGCACAGCGTATCGCCCGTTCGCGTAAACTTCAATCCCACGGCGGCGCAGATATCCCCGGCGTACGCTTCTTCCACATCTTCACGCGTATTCGCGTGCATCCGAAGAATACGGCTGATGCGCTCTTTCTTTTCCGAAACGGGATTATAGACATACGATCCCGCATTCAGCGTTCCTGAATAAACACGGAAGTATGTAAGCTTTCCAACGAACGGATCCGTCATAATCTTAAACGCAAGAGCGCTGAATTTTTCCTTGTCGCTTACCTGCCGGTAAATATGGTCGTTCGTGTTTACGTGATGACCCTGCACTCTGCTTTCACTTAAATCCAAAGGAGAGGGCAGATAGTCGACGACAGCGTCGAGAAGCGACTGCACGCCCTTATTCTTGAACGACGAACCACAGATCACAGGAATAATAGTTGCTTTCAAAGTGGCCCGGCGCAGCACAACCATAATTTCTTTTGGAGTAATTTCTTTACCCTCAAGATATTTTTCGAGCAGGGTATCGTCTTCATCGGATACCGCCTCAAGCATCTTCGTCCGCCATTCCTGCGCCTTAGCCTGCATGTCGTGCGGAATATCCAGGTCTTCCCAATTCTTGCTTGCAATGCCGGCGTCATTATACATGCGCGCCTTCATCGTAACGAGATCGATAATGCCCGCGAACAAATCGCCTTCACCAACCGGCAACTGAATAGGCACGGCATTGGCGCCCAAGCGAGCTTTGATCATGTCCACACAACCAAGGAAGTCTGCGCCCACGCGATCCATTTTATTGACAAACGCAATGCGCGGCACACCATACTTATCCATCTGACGCCAGACAGTTTCCGACTGTGGCTCAACACCGCCGACGGAACAAAAGAGAGCAACGGCACCATCAAGCACGCGGAGCGAGCGTTCAACTTCTGCTGTAAAGTCCACGTGGCCGGGGGTGTCAATTATATTGATCCGATGATTATCCCAGAAGCAGGTTGTTGCAGCCGACGTAATAGTAATACCACGCTCTTTTTCCTGCTCCATCCAATCCATTGTCGCGGCGCCATCATGAACTTCCCCAATGCGATGCAATACTCCCGTGTAATAGAGTATGCGTTCCGTGGTGGTCGTTTTGCCCGCGTCGATATGCGCGCTAATTCCAATGTTTCGAGTTCTTTCTAATGGATACTGTCTTGGCATAAGTCTTCTAGTTCACGTTCCCCACTACCACTTGAAGTGAGCAAACGCTTTGTTTGCTTCCGCCATCTTGTGGACATCTTCCTTCTTCTTGATTGCGCTGCCTTCACCGTTTGACGCGGCGATAAATTCTGCAGCAAGCTTCTGAGCCATCGATTTATCTTTTCGGTCGCTTGCGTAGTTAATGAGCCATCGAATTGCAAGAGCAACACCGCGGTCCGAACGAACCTCTGTCGGGACCTGATATGTTGCGCCGCCAACGCGCCGGGCTTTCACTTCCAACATCGGACGCGTGTTGTGCAATGCTTTCTTGAAAACATCAAGTCCCGGCTTCTGCGTTCTCTGCTCAATCAACTCAAAAGCATCATACATAATACGGCGCGCAGTATGCTTCTTTCCATCCTTCATAACGGAATTAATGAATTGTGCAACTGCGACGTCCCCATATTTCGCGTCCGGTACTGTCTGACGTCGTTCTGCTGTTTTCTTTCTCATGATTACGCCTTAGCTTTCTTTGCACCATATTTCGAACGACCTTGCTTTCGATCCGCTACACCGGCTGTATCAAGAGTACCTCTAATAATATGGTAGCGTACACCCGGCAAATCCTTCACACGACCGCCACGAATCATAACAATTGAGTGCTCCTGTAAATTATGGCCTTCACCGGGAATATACGCCGTTACTTCAATCCCGTTGGTAAGACGTACGCGCGCCACTTTCCGCAATGCCGAATTCGGCTTTTTCGGAGTAGTTGTGTACACACGGGTACAAACACCCCGTTTCTGCGGGCTTTTGTCCATAGCAGGAGCCTTGGACTTATACGTTACTTGTTTCCGGCTCTTGCGTATTAATTGATTGATCGTAGGCAAAAAAAATCCTCGCTAGACTTCACGTGAGCGGAAATGGGTTTTAAGAGTTTATAAAGATACCAATTTGACACCAGATTGTCAACCACACTACTATCGGTACTTCAATTAGAAATTCTTAACACACTTACAGAAGAGTGGCGATTTAGTTGACCGCCACTTTTTCCTTTCGCTTCTTTACAGATGCAACTGGCGCATCGGTGGAATCTTCTTCCGACGCGACGCCATCTTTGGTGGTTACGATAATTTCTTTGAAGTACTTTAATCCGGTTCCTGCCGGGATAAGGTGACCCATGATGACGTTCTCTTTCAGACCGAGCAAGCTATCAACGCGGCCTTCTATCGCTGCATCCGTAAGGACCTTCGTTGTTTCCTGGAACGAAGCAGCTGAGATGAAGCTGTCAGTGGAAAGAGCCGCGGAAGTAATTCCCAACAACACAGGCTCCGAAGTAGCAGGTTCCGCATCTTTATATTCAACCACCTTTTTGCTTTTCTTTCGCAGGTCTCCGTTCGTTTCCCGGGCTTTCTTCTTCGTGCTAATCTGCCCGTTCTTGAACTTCGAATCACCCTTGCTGATGACGACAACCTTGTCGCGGAGTTCTTCGTTCTCTTGTTCGAATTTCAGTTTGTCAACATAATCCCCTTCGAGAAACTTTGTATCTCCCGAATTCGCAACGCGCAGTTTCTGCATCATCTGCCTCACAATTACTTCGATGTGCTTGTCGTTAATCTTGACACCCTGAATGCGATACACCTCCTGGATTTCATTCACAAGATATTCCTGAACTTCACGAACACCTTTGATGCGAAGAATGTCATGCGGATCGATGGAACCATCAGACAAGCGCTCGCCTGCACGGACAACATCGTTCTCTTGCACAAGAACGTGCTTGCCCAACGGAATCGGATACTTGCGAATATCTTTTCCGTCGTGGCTTGTTACGATTACTTCGCGCGACCCGCGCTTTTGCGCGCCGAAGCTCACCACTCCATCAATCTCAGAAACGATTGCCGGATCCTGAGGTGAACGCGCCTCGAACAATTCCGTCACGCGCGGTAAACCACCGGTGATGTCGCGATTCTTTCCGATATCACGAGGGATTTTCACGAGCACGGTACCTGCACCAATTTCCTGTCCGTCGTCCACATTGATATGTGCACGGGTCGGAATGATATAGTTTGCAATCTTCTTGCCCTTTGCATCGGTGATTTGGATACTCGGACTCAATGTGCGGTCACGAGAATCGATTACAACTTTTTGAATGTGACCCGTCTGCTCATCCGGTTCTTCCCGCATCGTGACGTTGTCCTTCAAGTCCATATACTTGATGCGGCCCGGGTGCTCGGAAATAATAACGGCGTTGTACGGATCCCATTCATAAATAATCTCGCCCTTTGCAACCTTCGAACTGTCCTTCTTCAGCAATGTCGCGCCGTACGGCACATCATATTTAGTGAGCATGCGGTTGTCGCGGTCAAGGACGTTCACGATTCCACTTCGGCCCGTCACAAGAATCTTTATTCCTTCGTCACTCTCGAGGCTAAGCGATTTTATTCCCTCGTATTTCAGTTTGCCATCAAACTTCGAAGTCACCTGCGACTGCGAAGCACTCAAGCTCGCCGCGCCGCCGGTATGGAACGTACGGAGCGTCAACTGCGTGCCGGGCTCACCGATGGACTGCGCCGCGATAATTCCGACCGTCTCCCCTATTTGCACCATCTTGCTTGTGCTGAGGTTGCGGCCGTAGCATCGTGCACAGATTCCGCGTTTCGCTTCGCACGTGAGTACCGATCGGATCTCAACTGTTTCGATCGAGGTCTCTGCAATGAGATTTGCGGTCTCTTCATCAATCATCTCCCCAGCCTCGACAATCACATTGCGGGAAAGCGGATCGACCACATCATGCACTGCAACACGCCCGAGGATTCGTTCGGCGAGAGGCTCCTTTACGTCTTCGCCTTCTTTCAATGCGCCGGTGACAACACCGCGAATCGTTCCGCAATCTTCTTCTTTGATGATTGCATCTTGCGCCACGTCCACAAGACGACGCGTTAAATATCCCGCATCTGCTGTCTTCAACGCTGTATCAGCAAGACCCTTACGCGCACCGTG
>JBBRUI010000236.1:0-7191 GCA_038247945.1 Bacteroidota bacterium
ATTTTCCAGGCGTTGTAACAACGGGCGAAAGATGAAACTTATATCCGGAATCAGTAAAAATCCCTGAAAATTGTTGCTTTGGCAAAGACAAGGAATGTATCTTAATACAGCAAGTCAATTAAATCAAAATGTCTATCAGTCGGTTGGCTTACGGCCAGTGATGGCCGAATAGCTTCTTTTCGATGTGGCTGCCGGAGATCGCGCGTGTCATCCTGGGTCGGCGGCACAAATTCAGCGTCTCGCATCGTTCGTGGGCGAGCACCGCAAAGCAGCATGGCCACGATGGCCGTAATTCTCATGGGGAGCTGCATCCGGCAATTTTCACGGGCGTTTGAACAAATACGCATGTATACTATTTGATAGGGTTTGCCCACCAACTGCCGGGGCTTGTCCGGTTGGGCAAATTTGACTTAAGCGTTTGACAAATCCAAAGAAAGGTGTTCCTATGAAGTGCCTCACAGCCGCATTGTCACTGGCTCTCATGTACTCCGCTCCTGCCCTTGCTCGCGACGCTGCCCAACTCAAGGTAGACCTTCTTTCCATGATGCCGGCGGGCAAAACAGAGATGCGATTAGCGTGGATCAAAGGGAGTGGCACCAGCGCCATTATCAACAAAGTCAGCAGCAACGATGGAGCCATTACCAAGCTCTACGGGCCCGGTAAATATGGTACCCCCCACGTAGCAGCCAATGGTCAGCGAGTCTTCTTCATGAATAGCGCTACCGACAAGTTGGTTGTCATCAACTGGGACGGCACTGGATTCAAAGAGGTCAGCATGGGCGGGGATGTGTATGAGTACTGGTGCAATCCTGCGGACGGCTCCGATTGGGCTATCGTGAAAAAGAACGGCATGTCGCGTGTCAAGATTGATGCAACAAGCACCGTTGTGCAGGTACTGCAGCAAGACTGGGCCGGGGACGGTTGCGGGCTTTCCGGTGATGGAAAGTGGTTTTTCGCCTACTACGATGATGGTGGGACCCCTCCCTATGCCACATTCAGCATGTTCAATACTCCCAATTGGAATTGGGTCAGAGGCCCCCACGGCGGATGTGTAGGTTCGCTGTCGGCCGGCACCCCGCCGAAGTACAACCACAATCCAAGCGGCCACACGCAGTTCTGTATTCACGATGGGTTGGACCAGAACAAATTCACCATGTACAGTACCACGGATTCCATCCAGAAACTTGTGATGGCCAAGGGACAATCGCTCTCCAACTGCTTTGCGGATGGAGGTTATAGCCCAACCCAGGAAGGAACTCGCTTCACCAACGACAACAACCTGCTCTCCTGCTGCGCATCTGCTTCCAAGGTCAACCCCTTTCTTGTACGCGTCCCCGACCTGAAAATGATCTACATTGAAGATGGTCTTTCCTGCATGGCTGCCGGGGACTTGGATGGGGCATTCCTGCCGTACAACAACAACACTGGGGTAGTCAACACGTCGCTACGATCCGGCGCACTCGCCTCCGGAACCGGCGCCTCGCCGGAAGTATTCTATATTGACGGACGCCGAATCACCCCCGCATTGCGGTCCGCACAGCGGGGGCAGGGGGCCGTCCACGGCGTGGTGATCCGCCGGTACCAGGGAAGGACAACCGCTGTTCAGGCGTGTGTTGACTAAACTGCAACCGGGCAGAGACTGCGCGCGGGTTACCGGTGGTTGTGCGTCTCGGAGATTATGCACAGCCTGACTGATGGCGGGGAGGAAGGTGGAACGTGGCGCCTCCACCCCTCCCCGCCGAATCAGCTTTCGGCCATCACGCGCAGATGGTTGATACAGAAAATTTGCGCCCCTCACGCCCCAGAGTCTACCTGAGGAGCAGCTTCAGTGCCTGTGCGCGCCCGAGTGTTTCAGCCGATACGCGTACGGGCTCATTGACTCTCTTCGTGTAAAGATTGTGGTGAAATAAAACGTTTGCTGGAGTTGTATCCCCAGGAGCCTGGGATTCGGGTGGCGTTCAGAGCGAGTGTATGATACCGCCCCGCAGCGACATTGACGATCTTGACCGGATCTATTTTTGCGAATATGCCGATCCGACCGCAATCAACCGCCAACTCTCCCCTCCGTCCGAATATGGAGCGCCCCCCATTTCATATCGGCATGCGGGTGGGGAATGAGATCCTGCAGAAGCAGTGTTCGCACTACGGTATCGAATTCGGCGCCCTGATCGAGGGCCGGGGAATGTACCGGATCGGCGACAAGGAGTATGCCCTCGAAGCCGGTGACTGCTACTTCTTCGATGCCAACCTGCCGCATCTGCTGATTCCCGATGCCGGCCCCTCCTTTCTGAGTCTTTTTATCGAAATATATGGGGCGGCAATCCATGCCCTGGTGCCGTTTGAGGACAATATCGAACTGCTGAAGCCCTTTTTTGATACCGCGGCGGGACGCGCTCCGATCGTCACGGGGCAACCCGCGCTGGCTATTGTCGGCAAAGCGCAGCGCTATATTGCCGATAATTTCAGGAACTCCTTCACACTGGCCGATCTCGCGCGACAGTGCTGCGCCAGCGAGTCGTATGTCTCGCATATGTTTGCCAAAGTCTTCAACATCTCGCCCATCCGCTACCGAAACGAAATGCGTATCAAGTGGGCCTACCAGAAGATCATCGAGAATACCGAGTCGATCGAGAGCATTGCCGATCAGGCCGGGTTTTCGAGCTATTCCCAGTTCGTGCGGCTCTTCAAGAGTGTTTCGAACAAAAGCCCCGGTCAACTGCGCCAGAGCAAGATTTAGCATATTCCCGTGCAATTTTTGCATAGGTGGATTGTGCTGCTTCGCTGTAGCTTACTCTCGTATCTCAGCGGAAAACACACCACCAAAGGAGCAGGAATATGCACCGGTCTCCAAAAGGCACACAATGCAGACTCACAGTACGGTCCGGCGATGTCAGGCGCACACCTAAAACATTGGCTCTGCTCTTGACCGCGTCACTCTTGAGCGGAGTTGCCGCGTACACCACCGGCGATTACGCGGCCGTCTTCGGTTGGGACGGCGACAGATCCGCGGCCTTGGCCAAACCGAGCGGCGCGTTCACGGTTCGAGATGGGGGAAACAAAACCGTTTCGTTCAGCATATTCAGCAATCCCCCGTCATACAAATGGTATAACCACTCCGGCTATCTCCCCTGTCTGGTGACCGAATTCGTGCGGAACAACTGCAACGTCAAAATCATGAACTTCGGCGACAAGGTCACCATCGGCGGCAATGATTTCGTGGTCGCCTATTCGCGTGTATCAATAACCAACAACGGCACGCAACAGGTCACACTCTCACCCGGAGCATCCACTACGATCGCACTCACCACACCGAGCAACGATGTCGGTCCTGGCCAGACAGTCAATCATGACTTTGCCGTTGCACTCGACCGTTTCGGGGCCTCCTATGCGTTCCCGTCGGAAGCCGCTCTTAAAGCCGCCGGGGGGTGGGACGATCATTTCTCTCATATGCGGCAGTTTTGGGACGCCAAATTAGCCGAAATCGCGCAAATCACTACCCCCGACCAGCAGCTCAACAACGCTTATCGCGCGGGGTTCATCTATACGCATATCGTCAAAGATGGCCACACAACCAATGTCGGCGAGAACGGGTATGACCAGATGTGGGATCATGATGCTACCGGCATTCTAGCCTCGCTTCTGACAATCGGCTACTTCAGCGAGGCAAAGGATCTGCTGAAACTGCTGCCCACCGGCGGAACGTACGCTGATGCTACCTGGAAATACAACTGGCCCTGGGCACTGTACCTGCTCAAGACCGGCGATATCGCATTTGCACAGCAGTACTGGAACACAATGAATAGCACAGGGCGCAAAATCGGCGCCGACCGCACCGGCCCGGGCGGGATCATGAAGATGACCAACGATATCGATGGGACAGGTTACTGGACAATTGATAACTATGCAGCTCTGTTTGGCCTGCTCTGCTACGCGTATAATTGCGAGCGCCTCGGCAAGGCCACGGAAAAGCAATGGGCGGAAAACGAATACGGCGTCTTGCTGGCGGCCGCCAACGCGGCGATGTCGAAAACTGTATCGAACAACCGCATCACCTACCTTCCCGTTTCAATTCTCAATCCCAATGGAGCCGGAGAACCTGATGAAATGGACGCCAACTGGGCGGCGGCATTCTTTTTCGGGCGCTGGGCCTGGGATGGCTGGCTGGCCGGGGGGCTGCAGAACGGTCCCCTGCTGGAGCTGGTGGATCCTACCTATGACTACGGCTTTGCGCTATGCAAACAGGCCGGACTGCCTGCGCATACCTATGGCGGCTACCCGGGCTATTCGACCGGATACAATGCCGGTTACGGCGCGGCCGGCATGCGTGGTGACAAGTACCGGACCGAAGCCATTCGCAATTATCAATTCATGGTCAGCAACACCCAGTCGGGGCCGTTTTCATGGTGGGAAAGTTGCGGGGGGCCCGGCCCGTCGGCCTGGGAAGGCATGCACCCCTGGGGCGACGGCTCGTGCCCGCACATCTGGGGCCAGTCCGCCGCCACCAAGGTGCTGGTGGAATCGGTCGTTGCGGAATTCTACGACGGCCGCGTGCTGGTCGGGCGGGGCGTGCCGACCGAGTGGCTGGAACAGGGATTTTCCGCGGATAATTTTCCCATTAGCGGCAATAAACGAATGGGCATAACCGCCAAAGCCACCGCCAAACGCCAGGTGCGCCTGGACATCAACGGCGCTCAACCGGCCGGGAACATCATTTTCGACCTGCCGATATTCGCAAACAACATTGCTTCCGCCACCGCCGGAACAATCGATGCCGCCAAGGGGACCGTCATACTCGATCCGTCGGTGCGCACGGTGACGGTCACTACCACGAACGATTTGCCCGTACCGGCGACGAACACCCGGACTGCAGCGTTAGTCAATAAGCCCGGCGCACATTTTTCGGTCCGGAACAACCGGCTGTATCTCAATTTCCCCCAGACCGGCCCGCTCAACCGCAGCAGTGCGCATCTGTACACTGTGCAAGGAAAACTGGTGGAATCAATTTCCCTCACCGATGATAAGGTTGCGCACGGGATATCACTTGAAGGACGTGCCGCCGGAACCTACATTGTCAAGCTGCGGCACGCCAATGGGATGGCCGGGGAAACGACAACCCTGAGAGCGAGATAGTTTACCGGGCAACCGTTACTTGCCGTGTCAAGCGATTACCGAGCTGATGTACGGAGACGACATCGGCGCCTATACCATCTCCGCGTACCAGCATGGTACTCAGTTGACAAAGCAAGTGACGATCAGCAGATAGTTTTTCAGGAACATGTGCGAAGCCGGGCACTCTTCAGGCATGGAGTCGCGCTCCGTGGAGAGTGCCCGGGTTTAGTACCTGCCGGTTGGTTCGTGGTCGATGGCGGCCGCAATCTGTCAAGGCATTCTGCCACATCGCCTTACAGGCCTCTCGCCGCTCACGACGCTCCTGGTTTGTGGTATTTTTGTTGCATGCACACAAATAAGAGACTGCCTTTTCACCGGTTTGATCCTGGCAGCTACGACTATCCCACCCACGAAATGCCCTATTACATCGGCCGGCGGAATCTTCCTGCCCATGACGCAGGGGTCACGTCTCCCCATGTGCACGGTGGTATTGAAGCTGGCATGGTTATAAGTGGACAGGGCGTGCTGTACCTCGACGGACAGACGTATGAACTGGCGCACGACGATTGTTACTTCACCAACGCCATGAAACCGCACGGCGCCGCGTCGACCGTGCAGGGCGAAATGCTGTACCAGTATGCCCATATCAATATCGAAGCGCTTGCCTCGGTAGTACCCCCCGGATCAGCGTTTGACATGATGCAAATCCTGTTGTCGCCTCCCGAGAATGCGGCAACGGTTTTACGTAATCGCAAAGACATCGTTGATATTTTCAGCACCGCACATGATTCTTTTCACGGCAAGAATCACTTTGACATGATACGCGCGTGGTCATTTGTGCTGCGGGGCCTGGTCATGATAGCGGAGGAGATCCTTCCGGGCACGACAAAGCCGAACAGCCCTGCGCATCATGCAATGAAAAAGCCGGTGCTCGAAGCTGTCAATTTCATCCATCACCAATATGCCGAACCCATTACCCTGCAGCATATTGCCGCTCATTGCTCCGTCAGCCCCTCCCACCTGTCACATCTGTTCACCGAAATAATGCAATACTCTCCCATCGAATACCGCAACAAAGTCCGGATCGACAACGCAATCCGGCTGCTTCTGGACACTGATGAGAAGATTGAAAAGATAGCGAGCGACACAGGATTTGAGAGTATCTCCTACTTCTACACCCTCTTTCGAAGAATCACCTCAAAATCTCCTGCGGAAATTCGATCGTGCGCACACTAAGGGTCTGCGCACGAATTACTTGAACAAATTGACGTTGAAGGACTCGCTCACTCAGAGTTCGTCGAAGGGGAGCGCTCATGATTTGATCCCGATTGCGATCCGGGACTCAGAGCAGCGAGCTTACCACGAACGGTCGTGTCGGGGGCCATGTGATCAACTTTTTCAAGATCTGCCTTGAAAAGTTCCAGCGGAACGTGGACCTTGGCATGATCGATATCATGAAGAGGAAGTCCCACGATAACCTTTCAATCGAGTAGCGGGGCTCGCCAATGATGCCTCGGTTGTGAGTGTTAGATTGGTAAGAATCACGGAAAGGGGTGGATCACTGGCTGAAGTATGTTCCATCCCAGATTTTGATCGTAAATATGATCAACTTGATCGTCCGTGCAATACTATCCCCGGAGATCTCCGGTATATTGCAGACAAGACAGTTTCATTCATCCCGAACAGAACCGCAGCATGTCGCGTCCCTTTCTTTTCTGGACTGGCGACTCGCGATAATTCAGACTGGCGGACGGAGTTCGTGAGGGTCTTCATAGACGCCCGACCCAGTGAGTTTTGAGCCGTGAGTCTCGTGAGTCCAATAGGCCGTGGGACGGCAGTTCAAAATGTCGTGGGACACGACAGCAGCAAACCGGGGGATTGTCGTGAATCCAATGTGCCGATCTGTTTCTATCCCGGATACGTCCAATATGCGAAAGGAGCGACAAAACAGGTGATGATTACAAAGTGATCCGCGGGAGGTCGAAACAGCGGGGTGCGAAGGTCGCAGCATCGAGTTTCGCATTAGGGCCAGGGGCTCAGTGACGCTCGATCGGTCGTTAATATGTTTCGATCCTGCGCATG
>JBBRUI010000237.1:0-7155 GCA_038247945.1 Bacteroidota bacterium
GAACAGGTCAAGCAAGTTGAAGACATCGTCAACGAAGTGATTCAGGCGGATATGCCTGTGTCCTTAGAAGTCATGTCGCTAGAAGATGCTAAGACTTCCGGTGCTACGGCACTCTTTACGGGGAAGTACGATGAAAAAGTGAAGGTTTACACGGTCGGAACATTCTCGAAGGAAGTTTGCGGCGGACCACACGTCGACCGCACCGGCACGATGGGACATTTCCGAATTCAAAAAGAAGAGTCCTCCAGTGCTGGCGTTAGACGCATCAAGGCCGTTCTCGAGAAGTAGGAGTGAATAATGACTGGAAATTTGCCATTGCCTCTTAAACGGCAGCGCGAGGTATTGTATCTGCCCGTCACTGGACATTCTGCAATTTTGGGAACAGCAGGAAGTGGTAAAACAACACTTGCGCTGTATCGCGCGGCTTATCTTTCCATGGAGGGGTTACCCCATTCTGGGAAAACCTTATTTTTGACTTTCAACAACACACTTGTGACTTTTCTTCAGCATCTCAAACCCGCTGAATTGTGTAATGTTACTGTTGAAACTTATCATAAATTTGCCAGAGGATATCTTAGTGGCCGTAAAAAGATGCGGTTTAATTGTATTTGTGAAGAGAATACGCCTTTCGTTGCCCAAGCGGTAACTGCAATAAGGCAAGTGTCTTCACCTTCAGCTTTCTTTGATCGCCCAGAAACTTTTTTTTGCGATGAAATCACGTGGTTACAAGCGCATGGCATTGCGACATTAGAAAGGTACCAACAGGTCGAGCGAATTGGTCGAAGCGGAACAACTCTTTCTCGCGATTTGCGCCCGCTCATGTTTCAAATATATCAGACGTATTTAGAAATTCGGAAAACCAAGGGTTTTCTTTATGACTGGGAAGACCTTGCCACAACCGTTAGGAGTGAATTTGAAAGAGACCAATCTCCCCGTTTGTACAAGCACGTTATCATTGATGAAGGACAGGACTTTTCCCAAGAAATGTTGCGTTCGTTGGCTGCTGCCATCCCCCCAGATGGTTCAGTGACATTTTTCGGAGATGTTGCTCAGCAAATTTATGGCCAGCAAACTTCCTGGCGGTCTGCGGGGTTGACCATTCCCAAGGTCTGGGAGTTCAAGGAGAATTATCGAAATACCCGTCAGATTGCCCAACTCGGTCTGGCCATAGCCCGAATGCCTTTCTTTAAGGACATTCCCGATATGATTGAACCGACGTTTACTACTGCGGCCGGACCATTGCCGATGCTGATTGAATGTTCTGATTTTGAAAAACAAAAACACACTGTGATAGAAATAGTACAAAATGAAGCCCAAACAAAAAAGGTAGCAGTTCTTTTCAAGGATAGACACAGAGATTCCTTTTGGCAACAAGCACTAGGAGTCAAGGCAATAAAACTTCATAGGGATATGCTCCACTGGGATAACGATCCGAACATCTACTTCGGGACGTTCCATGCTGCAAAAGGGCTTGAATTCGATACTGTCATTATTCCGCAGTTGGAGCAATCAAACATCCCGGATGAACGCTATATACGAGAGCACGATAAAGATGAAGCGTTAACTTATTTTGGAAGACTACTCTATGTGGGTTGCACTCGTGCGAAGAGTAGTCTAGTCTTGCTTTATAGCGGACAGCTATCACAGCTACTCCCAAGTACGGAATCACTTTATCAAAGGTTCAGGCTATGAATGCGCAAATCCATGAAGAATGCCTGCTGCGTGGGATAACCCGATTGTGCCACTTCACTCAGTCGCGCAATCTGGCGCATATTCTCGCCGACCAGTATGGGCTACTTTCTACCCGAACGCTGAAAGGCCAGGCGATGCCGCACAGCCCTACGGACCCACAACGATATGATGGGCATGATGATTTGATTTGTTGTTCCATCGAATATCCAAATGTCTACTACTTTTCAAATGCCCGAAAAAAAGACATTCTGTTTCGGGATTGGGTGGTTTTGTTGATAAAGCCCGATTATCTGTGGCAAGAAGGAACGTGCTTTTGCCCACGAAACGCAGCTGCGCTTTATGGCCGTCTTATCGGACAGGGTTATGATTTGTTTCAAAAGTTGTATGCTCCAACCACCGACGGTTCTGGCAGCAATGAATTTCCCCGTACATCGTTACATTTGTCATGTTCTCCAACTGATGCGCAAGCTGAAGTGCTTGTGCGAGAACCAATAAACCTGAATGATCTTTTGGCTGTTGTGGTTGAGTCACCAGAACAGGCTCAAAGGGAAAGAAGGAGATTAGAACTTCAAAACGTCAAGCGGCCGCTTCCATTTATCAGTTCTCCCACTTTTTTCAGTACAACACTTCCGTATCAAATCATAAAGGGGATCCGCGTCACTGAAACATGTTTGTCATAGCGAGGTTTATTTATGTTTGAAAGCAACTTACTAAGTACTAAAAAAGCAATTGGATCAATGTTGGGCGCAGCTTATGGTGATGCACTGGGCTGGCCCAATGAACGTGCTGGACGGACGAAATCCATTACTCCTTCAAAGGGGAACAAGGCTGAGCTTGTTGCGTGGGAACGCAAATCCGGTGGTCAGTATTTTCCTCATATAGAACAAATCGCCGCCGGATCATACAGCGACGATACGCAACTCATCCTTTGTACAAGCCGAGCACTGTTGCATGGGGATTCCTGGTGGAGCTTCTTGACAAAGGTAGAATTCCCGTTTTGGACGGAATACGAACGCGGTGGCGGTGGTGCAACGAAACGCGCCGCTATTTCGTGGCTAGCTGGAATGGCTCCGTGGGCGCAGTCTAGAAAATCGGAGGATTTGCGCCGTTATTTTGAAGCCGGTGGGAATGGTGTTGCCATGCGAGTCCTTCCTCACATCATTTATCTCCATAACAGAAACTTTCGCGAGGTTGCTAGCAATATTTCCTTGGACGCGATCACTACGCATGGGCATCCTCGTGCAATTTTAGGGGCGCTAGCTTACGGCTATGCCCTGTGGGTAGCCTTCAACAAAACATCAGAGTTAGCTTATGGCGAATTGATTGATGCGTTGATTGAGCAAGCAGACGTATGGGCAACTGAACCTGAACTTGCATGTGCAACGGTTATTATGGAAGAGTGGTGGCATCAGGCACACAAAACACAAACTGCCTTCTCCCGCCAATGGAAGGATGCGAAACAAGAACTTATCACCCTTCTACTGATTTGCAGAGAATCATTGGGGCGAGGAGTGTTGAGTTACGACGACGAAGTCTTGACGAAACTGCATTGTTTCGACTCGAAAATCAGTGGTGCTGGCACTGTAGCCACAATCGCCGCAGTTTATTTGGCATCGCGTCACGCAGCAACTCCTATAACAGGTGTTATTACAGCAGCTTTCGCCGCCGGTGCGGATACGGATACAATTTCCTCTATGACCGGAGGTTTACTTGGCTGCATCCATGGGCCAGACTGGCTCGGAGGTGGCAGATCTAAAATTCAAGATGCTGGTTATATTGAGGCGCTTGCATCGCGTCTGGTCAGCGGTGCTATGGACATACCTGTTGCATTTACTTCTTTGACAAATTCTGTATTAGACAAATGGATAATATCTTTGCAGTCACTGAGAGATTCTGAAAGCACGGAATTACCGGATGGACGCATAACAGCAATCAATTATTTGCCTGATTATATCGCCAATTCAGGCAAATTTAAGGTGAAGTCTCGCCGGCTGACCACAAGGGATGGGCAGACCATTTTCTTGTCGAAGATTTTTAAAGAGACGGTCGAGAGCTCTGCTAAATTAACTGAGAATAAAAGTTTTTCACAAGAGCAGGATCTTTCGAATAATAGCCAGCGGATTTCAATCACAATTCCCGTTGCATCACTCGAGAAGTCAATCACCTTTTACAAGGACTATCTGTCTTTGGCTGAAAAAAAGCACTCTCCAATCATGATGGTTTTTAAAGAAGGTCTTGTTCTACAAACGAGAGACTCTTTAAATGATTTGCCACTGAATTTTCATCCTTGCGCATGGCTTCGAATCAAGTTGTCGAATATTGAGCAACGATTTAATATTATCAAGGGAGAAAAAAAATTCACAATTCTCTCCCCCTTGAAACCCTGTGGAGAGAATGAGAACTATCTTGTTTTCAAAATTCAGGATCCTGATGGTAACATGGTAGAAGTCTTTTCAGATAGACCCGTCTTACCGAATCGCTACTCCGAACATGGGCAAGCTAGATTGGGGCAAAGTGCTGTTATGGCTGTCGGAGAGCAGACGGCTAATATTTCTAATGAGCTAATAAAATTAGACTCTAAAAAGCAGCGAGTACCATTTTCGTCGGAATTAGTCACACCTTATGCTTCACATGACACCGTTGATATTCCAGTAGGTATCCCAGCAGCCCTCTTAAATGAAATCGACGGGGCGGTTATAAACACAATTCGCGAGGAGCTGCTGAAATTGCCTGCAATACCTAAGAAGAGAATGCTTCATGTGTTACTCGAAAAACACGGGTTTTCTACGAAGAAAACAAATTTTATTTTGAATGAATTGGTGAAGGCACAATGTATTCATTATAAAAAGAACAAAGGGTATTGCTTCTCTGCGGAAGGACAATCTCAACCAGTGTTAGTATGATCTTAAGTACTTCTTTGAAAAAGTGGGTGGATTATTAAGATCTGGCTGATACATGGTTCGGTGTGGAGAGAAAATGCGTATTGAAAGTGAAATTGAAATTAGGACTGCGACGATTGATGATCTTGCCGCAATCTTTTATTTGGGCGAAAAGGTGTTTACCTCTCAGGAGTGTTCAAACTTCTAGCGGACATGAGATAAAGTATGGCGAACCTTATTAACACAAAACGCCTCCACGCCTTGTTTCAAAACATGGTCGATATTTACAGTCCGTCTGGCAAAGAGGAAGAGCTGACGGATTTTTTAGAAAATGTTCTCATGGCAAGTGGTCTTTCAGTTGAGCGACAACCCGTTGATGAATCGCGCGCGAACCTGCTCGTTTCGTCGGGATCCGGCATGCCGAACATGCTGTTTCTCGGTCATATCGACACGGTGCCGGCCTTTGATATTGAACAGTATGAGTTTTCCGAGCATGAAGGGCTTTGTCGCGGACTGGGTACGGCTGACATGAAAGGCGGCTGTGCTGCGCTGATTGAGGCTTTTCTTTCTTCCGAAGAACAAGGGAGGCTGCCGGACAATGTGCTGCTGGCACTGGTGGTTGGCGAGGAAGAAAACGGTGATGGCACGCAGGCGTTACTTGAATCACACGCTTTTGATACGGCTCTGGTAGCGGAACCGACGAACTTAGAACCTGGCCTGGCTCACTATGGCTATGTGGAATTGATTGTGCGCGCTTTTGGGTATCGTCGACATGCGGCCATGTCGGATCGAGAAACGAACGCTATTCATGCGATGCTGCGCTTTTTGATACAGTTTGAAGATTGGATCGAAAGTCATGAATTAGAAGCCATTATGAATATCCGCGATCTGCGTAGTTCGAAATCCGGCTTTGCTGTACCGGATCGTTGTGCGGTAGCTGTGGATCTGCATTTCCCCCCAGATGTTTCTTCCCAAGCGTTTTCTGAAGAGTTGCGCGCGTTTATTGATGTCCAACTCACGGGTAGCCACGCCTCAAACTATGCGCTGGAGTTCCCGACATTGGCCGACGGGTTTGAGGTGTCTGCGGACTCAGCTTTTCCGCAGCTCCTAAAGCGGGTTTTTCAGACGTTGAAGAAAGACTGGAATCCAATCGCGTTTAAAAGCCATTCAGATGCCAATCTGCTCAGAAATGCGGGATGCCTGCCGATTATTTTAGGCCCGGGTCAACTGGAGACAGCTCACTCTAAAGATGAGTGCGTGGAGTTTAGTCAGGTTTGCAGTGCGGCAGAAATTTATATGCAGCTTTTGAGAGAATTAGCATAAAAACAATGAATGAAAGCACAAAATGTCCGGCATGCGGCGGACAACGAATCAATCAAGGACGCTACCTCGGTCAAACTGACTCTGGACTATTCGGCCATGTCTTCCGTCCAAGCGGTCTGAAGACAATCACGCTTACTGGGTCAGACATTTCCGTCGGGAGCACATTTCACGCGTGTCTTGATTGCGGTCTTCTGTGGAGTGAGATTGACAAGGCTAAGCTCGCCACAGTCCTCGAGAAGCACGGGAAGAAGAGCACACGGGAGCGATTGAACCTGTAAAGTGAGGATTCCACCAGAAGATGGAGATCAAAAGGCGAAAAATAGCACACGAAGAAAAACCCTAACAAGACTCATTCTGCCAACTTCGAAGATGGCTCTGGAAATTAAAAAGGTTCGATTCTATCAGAAAATAAGGAAAGACAGGAAAGGGTGCGCGTCAAAATAGTTTTACGCGCAGAGATCAAGGGTTCAGCGTTGAGGCTTTTGCTGTTGTTATGTTTGTAAGATTTAGCTACAATCTTCGCATCACTTAGAGGAGTTTCTCATGCCAGCTATAAAACCCATTTCAGATCTCAGGAATTACAATACCGTTTTGCGTGAAGTCACAGCGGAGTCTCCAGTTTTTTTGACTAAGAATGGACGTGGGCGCTTTGCTATCGTTGATATTCGAGCGTATGAACGCCTTCGTGCCGAATTGGAACTGATGTCAGCCTTGTCTGAGGGAGAGGAGTCAGTTCGAGATAGCGGATGGTTTTCCATGGATTCTGCGATGAAAAAACTCGGAGTTTAGCCATGTTCGAAATCCGGTTCACGCCCCGCTCGATAGCCGATTTGGAAGAGATCAAGCGATACATTTCCTATGATCTATTGAATCCCCAAGCTGCTACGGAACTTGTGGAACTTGTGTTTACAAAGATTGGAACACTTGCCTCTCTGCCGCAAATAGGAGCACGACTGAGAACCGACATCTCTCTTCTCAAAACCTACCGATTTATTCAGTGTAACCATTACCTCGTGTTTTATCGGGTGGAAGAGAAAATTGTTTCCGTTGCCCGTATTTTGTATGCAAAAAGAGATTATTTAGGGTTACTTGAACCAGACAAAGAATAGAGCTAGTCGAGGCGGCTCAGAATCCCATTATGAGAACTTTCAAGGCTGGTAAAATGATATGAAAAAAGTGCGACCACTTCTCTGGATGCTATTATTTGCGCCCCGCGTAAGCATCTCAGGCATGAGGTGCAACCGCTCTTAAACCTGATCAC
>JBBRUI010000238.1:0-7144 GCA_038247945.1 Bacteroidota bacterium
CCATTCTCGACAAGCTAAAGAGCTTTCTTGAAATTATCCGTGAGCCGCTGGCTGTGCGCTCATCGAGTCTGCTGGAAGATTCGCAGTACCAGCCGTTCGCCGGCGTATATCAGACGTTCATGATTCCGAATAACCATCCCGACATCAACGTACGCCTTGCAGATTTACTACGCAGCACGCGGCTGGTCTACGCCTCGACGTTCAACAAGTCTGCAAAAGAGTACATGAAGGCGACATCCTATCGACTTGAAGAAGAGAAGATGGCGGTGATCATTCAGCGTTTAGTCGGGTCGAACCACAACGGAAGATTCTATCCGGAATTTGCCGGCGTTGCAAAGTCGTACAATTTTTATCCGATCCCCCCACAAAAAGCATCCGACGGAATTGTGCTTGTCGCCCTCGGATTGGGACGATATGTGGTTGATGGAGGAAGCACCGTCCGCTTTTGTCCGAAATATCCGCGCCACCTGATGCAATTTTTTTCCACCAAAGAAACGTTGAAGAATGCCCAACAGGATTTCTTCGCGCTTGATTTGAATGCGGGACTCACCGGCACCGCAAATCATCCGGAGACGTTTGTTCAAAAATATGAGTTGCAGAAGGCAGAAGAGGATCAAACATTATTTCACGTTGCCTCCACGTACTCAGCCGAAAACGACTCGGTGTATGACGGCATGTCAAGAACCGGCAAGCGCGTCGTAACGTTTGCGCCGATCCTGAAACATAAAGTCTTCCCTCTCGCGGAAATCCTGGACCTTGTGCTGGAGATGGGAGAATGGGGAATCGGGACTCCGGTAGAGATTGAGTTTGCAGGCAACATGAACGTGCCCGCCGGCGCGCCCAAGGAATTTGCGTTTCTTCAGATACGCCCGCTCGTGCTCGGCGTGGAGGTGGAAGACCTTGAAATCGAAGCGATGAATTCTTCAGACGTTATCTGTCAAAGCACGCAGGTCTTGGGCAACGGCGTAATGCGGGATATCCGTGACATCGTTGTCGTCGATATCAACAAGTTTGATCGGGCAAAGAGCAGAGAAGTGGCAAAAGAGATCGAGACATTTAACCGGAGATTGCTCGCATTACAACGGCCGTATATTTTGATTGGCGTGGGCAGATGGGGAAGTCAGGATGAGTGGTTGGGAATTCCTGTTACATGGGACCAAATCTCAGGCGCAAACGTGATCGTCGAATCCGCCTTTAAAGATTTTGACGTGACGCCGTCGCAGGGCTCTCACTTCTTTCAAAATATTACGTCGTTCAGAGTGGGATACTTCACAGTCAACTCATTCAACAATCTGGGATTCATCGATTGGGAATGGCTTGCGAGGCAGGAGCCGGTTGAACGGCTGGAGTACACATCTCACCTTCGCTTTATAGATTCAATGACGGTTAAGATAAACGGGGGACAAAACAAAGGTGTAATTATGAAACCGGGGAAAGAATAAAACCGGGAGGATGCTGCAGGTTTAATGGACTTTTTTCGCGGTGCCGTGATTCAACTGCAGTGTGTCACTGATAACTTTCTTCAATTCGTCCATCTCGACTCTCCCCTTCCGTAAATAGCGGACACCCTTCATTTGAAGATCCAACACTTCCTTCTGGCTCAGTTCCCGTCCGCTGATGATCACGATGGGAATGTTTTTCGTTCCCGCATCCGCTTTCAACTCTTCGATGTATTGCATACCGTTCTTCCGCCGCAACTGAAGGTCCATAAGAATCGCTTCGGCGTTGCATTCTTTCGCTCGCTCAACAATATCGTCCTTGTCAATCGCAAACTGAACGCCCTCATATCCCATATCGTCAACGATGAATTTAAGGAGGTTGGAAAAATCCACACTATCCTCGACAATCATAACAGATTTTGTCCCGGAGGACTTTGCTTCTTTTGACATTTTAGGAAATGATTTGGTGTGATTGAAACGGCTACGACAGGAGAATAACCGAATCAAGGTAACTGAAAGACGGTTGGAAGTCAACAATTGCGTTGTCTAATTCACGATCGGGAAAAAGCGCGGAAACCGTTCCTTCCCTCGCGCCACCGACGACCGTAACATTGATTTTCACGTGAAGTAAAAATAAATTAACTTGTACACGCAGGCATTGATTCGTACTTTTTCTGTGCTGTTTAATGCCAAACAACTGTGGAGGTAGTAATGAAGATAACGCTGCAATCTGCAAAAGCTTTGATTCTGATGGTCGGACTTGGATTTCTTCTTCCTGCCTGTTCGACGTTCACGCTGCAACAAGTAGATTTCGGATGGCCGGTGGAAAGCGTGTTGAAGGTAAAAGATAATAACACAGTTGCCGAAGGGCGATACGCCATAGCTTTCAATATTGCACCTCTTGCCGCACGTGAGTTCCAGGACTCAACAGCGCTGAAAGGCAAAGAGATTCGTCTCCTGCGAAGTAATGAAGGTTTGTACTTCCTCACAGGCCCCAATTTTAAATACGTGTACGTAATGACTCCCGGCGCCAGCGAACTCAAGCTCTGGAATACCTTCGAAGTTTCAAAAACCGGGCTCAAACATCCTGTTCTCAACCAACGCGATCCCTATGTTGAGCTGATTGATGGAAAGGAAATGCGGGTACTTATGACCAGCGACGATATTGTTAAGGATGCAGACTCACGGGCGGAGAAACACTAATGAAAATACTTCGACTTGCCATTCTTGTCTTCACGGTTGCCACAGTTGGCTTTGCACAGCAATCGGATTTCGAAATCAAAGAGCGTTTCAAGAGCATGTATGATGAGCTAAAGCGCGATATCGATTCCGTAAAAACCGCGGAACAAATCGCCATGATTCCCAACCGTATTAGCGGCTTGGAAACTGAATTTGTCGGCCACAAGGATCTTATTGGCGCGGCGTTCTACCCGGAGACGTTCGAGAACATGATGACCCGGTTGAAAGATCAATTTGCCCTCGCGGAAACAAAGGCGACAACAATCCAAACGCAGGGAACCCGGATCGGCGAACTCGAATCCCAGCTTGTTATTTTGAATACTGAATTGGCAAGACTGAATTCAGAACGTGAAGAGTTGATTGCAAAGCTTCGCTCCGCCAATAATTCAGCAGCTCAACAGCAGGACATTGTACGCCGGCTTACAGCCAACCTTCAGGCTAAGGACAAATTGGTCAACGCGATGATTGATTCGATTTTCCTTCCGTTCGGAAAAAACATGGAATCTCTGACTGAGGTTCAAACGGACGCGCTGGGAAAGAAACTTGAGAAGACCAACATCGTGACGCGCATTGCGGATATCGCACAGGACAATGTGAAGTTCCTCGAAGCCACCAACCTGGAACCGAAAGACTACAGTACGCTCGTCAATCAATACGAACAATTTCGAAACCGGTGGAATGGATTACGTGAGAGGGTGAACATGGCATTCGAGGCCAGCAATGCTAAAGCCGCCGGAAAGGGAAAGAAAGACCAGACTGTTCCCGCCGATGAAAATCCTGTGGGCCGTGTTGATGCATCACTTGCCGAATGGCAGAACAAACTTAATAGCTCGGTATGGGCCGGCGTGATGAGAGAATTCTCGAGCCGCAGCGTAGCCGTTCATCCATTTACCGACGCGCAAAGTTTCTCCGCAAGCATTCGTGCCTATGTGGATTCTGCAAAAGCTGCCGGAGGAGACACGAAGGCATTTGACGATGAGATATGGGTTCAACGGATCGAAAAAGAATGGAAACCTACTCTGGAGAAGGACATCCTGCTCGGGAAGACTGAATATGCATCTCTTGATCGCAAGGTCGCTGAGCTGCGGGAAAATAAATTCGATTGGAAGATTGTATTCTGGGTCGTGAACGGGATCGTCATCGTGCTGGTTGCGTGGTGGCTGTTCAACCGAAAACCAAAAAAAGTTCAACAGCCCGTAAGCCAGAATCCAAAGGTGTAACAAAACCGAAAACTTCTTTCGCTTTCTGAAAGTGATCGCATGAAAATGCGGTCACTTTTTTTATTTACTGATGTTACGCACAAACAAGAATCGATACGAAATCCGAAAACCCAAATCGGACACTTCCGAAGGAATGCCTTCGGCAAAAGCCACTAAGACTCAGCGAAACACTAAGAAAATCTTTCTTTGTGAACCTTCGAGTCTTAGTGTCTTTGTGTCCATTAGGTCAGATGAGAGCAAAGAATCTTCAAATGCGTAACGTAAGTTATTTAGTGTGAGTGGAAATCAATCACCTGCTTCAGTGCTGCGCTGCAGACCGGGTCGAACTCCACCGAGGTAAGCGAGAACATCCGGCAATCCAACGCCGGACGATACAAACCCTTCGACGCATAGCCGGAACCCTCGAACGCCCCGACCTTCCCCACAAGTCTTTCGTCCTTCAATATCTCATTCTGCCGCTTCAAGATCGGCTCCCGCTTCTGGTAATAATCCGCGGCCAGGCGGTCAAGCTTGCCCCGCTCCGCTTCGAGACTGTCGTACTCTGCCTTGCGCCAGGGGGTGGGAATCTGGGTTCCGGGAAAAACAAAACTGTTCCATTTAAGATTGTTTTTATCAACGAGAGCCGAAACATTTGCTTCCCACGGTTCAACACCCGGTGAATAGAATTCATTGTACGCAGTGGTCGATCCATAGTATTCATCGCCCAACCCTGCGAAGCTATGGCCGAACTCATGAACGTACACGTAGTCCATCTGCCATTGCTGCGTGCCGACCTGCTCGTTCGTGTATGTTACCGCGTATAGATTATAAATCCCTCCTCCGCCGTACCGACTGTCGTTCACGAGTATGCAAATAAAATCGTAGGGCGCTGCGGCGGCAACGTCTCTCACAGTTTTGTTGTACGTGGTGAGAACATACCGCGCCAATCCGAATGTGCTGTAGCGTGTTCCAAAAATATTTTTCTTCCATACATTTTTGTCCGGCACATCAATACCGGAATCATCGGACTCCGCCTCAATCGTCCAGACGTTGAAATCACCTTTTCTGCTCTTGAACGGTTCGGCGGCAAACATCACATCATTGAAGTGTTTCGCATCCTTGCGGAATTTTCCCAAGTCGCTCGTTGCATATCCATCTCCCAGAATAAGAATATCAACTTTCTCCGAAGGCTTTCCGTTATTCATGAGCTTGTCGACTTTGAAGGAATAAGAATTCCTGCCCCTGTTCACTTGCATCGGATCGTTCGGATTGATGGTGACCGCCCAGAGTTCGTGCAATTCCATTCGCTTGTCCCGCCGTGCAATAGTCAGTTGAATAGCATTTCGTGGGTACGGCAACCGAATCGTTTCGGAGAATGTTCGGTAAACCCCTTTCAAAGCTTCGTCGGTTGTCTGCCATTCATTGAAAATGGATGAGAAGCCGCGGGAATAAATCAGCATCGTGCTTTTGGCATCGAACACCCGCACCATAAATTCACCCAGGTTGAGAGTATCAATAAGATTCACTTTGCTGCCCGGCCATTCTGCTTCTTCAATTACTTCTTCGAGACTGAATGTCTCCTGCCCCTTTGTTCCGGTATGAAAATAATCTACACGCAGTGTCTTATCTGTAAAGAACCGATCATATGTTGAGGCAGCATGCAACTGACATGCAAGAGTGCCGCAAAGGAGTGTCAGGTAAAGGCAGACACGCATCAGAGCTCCATGATTTTGTTTGTGGATAGAAATTGAGGATATCTACTTTATCGCAATCAATTCAACATCAAAAATGAGCTCGGCGTTTGGCGGGATCAATCCTCCGGCTCCGCGGGCACCGTAACCGAGAGTCGAGGGAATAATAAGCTTGCGCTTCCCTCCCACCTTCATTGTTGCCACTCCCTCGTCCCAGCCTTTAATGACCTGTCCATAACCGATGACGAATGTAAACGGTTTGTTCCGATCGACGGAGCTGTCTAATTTTTTTCCATCCAGCATGTATCCTGTGTAATGCACTGTGACGTTCTTGCCGGATGAAGTCGATGCGCATGTACCTTCTACCAGGTCGATGTATTGAAGGCCGGATGCGGTTTTATGAATTTCTGCGGTAGCGGCTTCGCCGGGATAAGTCATGATTTTTCCTTTTTGAGATTTGGATTTGAATTGATAGCAAGCTGACTTGGTATCAAGATAAATCATTTCTCGTGCGAATTCAATTTTTCTCAGTCGGTGATTTGTTAAGACAGGGCTGGAATCGGAGAAGATCGTCCATGCGACAGGGCACTTTCCGTTCTGGCTCGATAGGATTTTTTTTGCGGCGCCGAATAATTCGGGAAGTGATTCAACGGAGTTTTTTCCAAATCGATGTTAATAGGTCAGCCTTATCAAGAACATTGTTTCTTGATATTACCATGCAGTTTGGTTATATTTTTTTTGTAAAACAATCACGGGGTGGTAGCTCAGCTTGGTTAGAGCGCCTGCCTGTCACGCAGGAGGTCGCGGGTTCGAGTCCCGTCCGCCCCGCAACGGAGAGCCTGAGTAACATCAGGCTCTTTCTGTTCCTTGTAGAGAAAATGTTATTCGGCTTCGCGCAAGAGGTCGTCCCGATGGAATCGGGAAGTCCCGTCCGCCCCGCAAAGAGCCCGTCGGCAACGACGGGCTTCGTGTTTATGGAACAGATATGGTTTGTATACATCATTCAAAGTTTGGCTGACGAATCATATTACGTCGGTCATACTCACGACTTGGAACTTCGGGTGATCCACCACAATGATGGCTGGACGACATCCACTAAAGCCGGTTGCCCGTGGAAATTGGTTTATTCCGAACGGTACGCTTCCAAGGGTGAGGCGATGAGGCGTGAGAAGGAAATCAAACGGATGAAGAGTCGCTCATACATTGAAAGGCTTCTTCATCACGCAGGAGGTCGTCCCGATCCTCCCTAGATTAACCCACGAGGATCGGGAAGTCCCGTCCGCCCCGCAACGGAGAGCCTGAGTAACATCAGGCTCTTTCTGTTCCTTGGAGAGAAAATGTTATTCGGCTTCGCGCAGGAGGTCGTCCCGATGGAATCGGGAAGTCCCGTCCGCCCCGCAACGGAGAGCCTGAGTAACATCAGGCTCTTTCTGTTCCTTGGAGAGAAAATGTTA
This sequence comes from Bacteroidota bacterium, assembly GCA_038247945.1. GTDB lineage: Bacteria > Bacteroidota > Ignavibacteria > UBA10030 > UBA6906 > CAADGV01. Next base: position 7,023 of record JBBRUI010000238.1, read on the forward strand.
TTCGGCTTCGCGCAAGAGGTCGTCCCGATGGAATCGGGAAGTCCCGTCCGCCCCGCAAAGAGCCCGTCGGCAACGACGGGCTTCGTGTTTATGGAACAGATATGGTTTGTATACATCATTCA
>JBBRUI010000239.1:0-7113 GCA_038247945.1 Bacteroidota bacterium
TCTTCACCGTTCCTGTTTCGGCCCCTGAATGGAACCTGGAAAGCGCGGTCTTTGTAAAGACACCGCTCGCTTCAAACGCTTCCATGATGCCTGCGCCTTTTTGCGTCATCAGCGGCAAGGCGACAGTTTTGATCTGGTGTTCCATATACTTGTTGCCGCATGCTTCGGCAGCCATGCGAATGACTTCGATATTTTCTCCTGCACCGCTATACAGCGCGTAAAACACGCGGCAGAAAATTTCAATACTGCTTTTGTGCATGAGCGATCCGATGATCGGGACTTTCCAGATATATTGATCGAGAATAAAGCGGCCCCGGGTTGTCGTAAAGAATTTCATGGCAACGACAAGCGGAATTACGGTGCCGAGTGTAATTAGTCCCATATTCTCGACAAGAAAATCGCTTAGCGCCAATGTTGCTTTCGTCATGGGCGGCAGATCAATGCCGAACTTCCTGAACAACCCGGCTGTGGCCGGGAAAATATATCCCACGTAATACACAACAGCGCCAAACAAAACAACGAGTGTCACCATCGGCATAATGAGGGCACTCTTGAGATTCTTTTTGAACTCTGCCTGGCGCTCAAGAAACTTTGCAGTGCTTTCGTAGATCTCTGCCATGTTCCCGCTTTTGGAAGCGAGGCCGAGCATATGGGCCGTGAAGCGGCCAAACACTGCTTCGTGTTTTACGAACGCACGTTCGCTGTCCTTTCCCTGCTTCAGTTCGGTGTTGATATCCTTGATGCTGTCGCGCAGGGTTTTGTTTTGAATATCGTTTGCCAGTAACTGCATAATTTCATTGAAGGGCAGCTTCTGGCGAATCAAATCGGCGCTCACCCGCACGAACGTGACAATTTCCGCCGATGGCGGTTTCATCTTGTAATTGATAAGCCGCTTCTGCACACGGATAACACGGTAGCCCATCTTCTGAAGAGCTTCTTCCACCTCACCTTTGGTAAATGCCTTTTGCTCTCCCGTCAAAGCCTTCTCTGTACCACGCTGGACTTTGTACACCCAGGTCGCACGCGGCACAACATTCAACAGCTTGAACTTTCGCTGGAGTGCCATTTGGCCGGCCTTGCTCTTGGCCACTTTGCGAGACTCGGCTTCCAGAACACCCTGTAAGGGTTTGCCGTCTGCTGTTACTCCTTCTATCCTGTACTCGGGCATCGTTACTATCCTTTACTAAGTGTTCTCATCGTCCACATAAAGAGCAATCTCCTCCGTTGTCCACCTAAAGTCTTACTAAGTCCCCCACCTAGCAAAACACACGTGAACAACAGGAGGAGTTGCTATTTCTTATCCGTCCCGATTTGAGAAACAATCGGGACTCCGTTCAGAATGACAGCTAATTCAATGTCTCGACGTAGACACTATCCGCCCATGCCTTAATTGATACTTGGACCGGTGTTGATCCGTCGTTGCCGTTATTAAATCCGGTGCCGGTTACTGTAACAAAAGCATCGCTTGATGTCGCCGGGTCGGGCGAAAGTACGTACGTCGCATTAGCATTGGACGCATGTTTTGTAATGTACGATAGCGTTAACCCGTTAAATGAATTCTGACCTCCGCCAACCACTATCGGCTTCCGATGATATTTTTGCGCCTGCACTGCGTAGTGCACGAGGTCGTTGGAAATAGCATCGCGGCTTGTTGCAGAAGCCTGGTCCTTGAACATATCCATCCCCACCGCGATCATAATCCCGACGAGAACAACTCCGACGACAATTAGTAGTAGTTGCTGCGAACCCATTTTTGATTTCCTTTGTCTTACTCGAATCGCAACTGAATCCTGATCTCTTACTTTCTATCGCAACCGTTAGCAAACTGGATAGTCATATCGCCTTACTGGCCGATGAATCTGGTAGAAAGCTTCTGCAGGCCTCCTACCGCATTCATCATCAGTTACTTTCGCTAACGGACGTGCTATCTGAAAAAACAGTTACTGACATGGAAATCGCCGATGTTGCATCGTTCCCTTTTTCCACTCCTGTGCCGTTGATAACAACAGAGGTGGCGCTCCCTCCAGTGGACAAGGTATACACGCCATTGGCATTGGTCGGCTTTGCAGTCAACTCTGCCAGCGTGAGTCCGTTAAACGTATTATCTCCGCCTCCCATTGATGAGGGGCGGCGATAATATTGTTGCGCACGTGATGCAAGGTTCATCAGATCACCTGCAACTGCATCCCTGTTGGAAGAGCCAGCACTATCCTGAAACATCGTGATGCCCACCGCCACTGCTATACCAACAACTATCACACCGAGGATAATTAAGAGAAGCTGTTGCTGGCCCATTGGTAAATTTTCTCTTTAGGTGAAAAAAAAGGGGGCATTCGAAATTCGAAGGCCCCCGGGAATCGACTGTGTTAGTTATTGATCGTGATGTATGTGCTATCCGACAGAACCGTCATTGTCATGTTGATAACGGCAGGAGGGGTATTTCCCTTTTCAATACCTGCACCCGTAATCGGTACTGAAGTTGCTGTAACCGTGCCTAGCGTATAGGAACCGTTTGCATTGGTCGGCTTTGAGGTCAACTTTTGAAGCGAAAGACCGGTGAAAGTATTTCCGCCGCCACCAAGTGCTGTCGGACGACGATAGAATTGCTGAGCGCGTGAAGCAAGGTTCACAAGATCGTTTGTCACTGCATCACGGTTTGCAGAAACCGCGTTATCCTGGAACATTGTTATACCTACTGCTACCGCGATCCCCACGACGATAACGCCGAGGATGATCAGAAGAAGTTGTTGCTGGCCCATGATGTTGCTCCTTTATTGTTGGTGAGGTTGATTAGTACAAACTTACTTTTTGGTTTTCACTCTTATCAATTATATCCTTGTTTACTCAACCTGCGTGCCAGGGCATTATATTGGAATTTGGAGTGCAACAAGCAGATCCGAACATAGAAGGAGGAAACTTTAACTGCCAGGGGTTATTTTTTCCGCCCCCCCTAATTTCCCCTACTCCAATATTGTTGCTCCAATAACTTCGTCAAGACTGCTGCCTCCATGTTTGGCAACATCCAGTCCGGACTGCCGAAGTGTACGCATTCCATGTTTAACCGCTGCCGCAACAATTGCATCTGCTTGAATCTTCTCGCCGCTGTTGATGATGATATCCCGGATTTCCGGCGATATGTACAGTGTCTCATGAATTGCCCTTCGCCCCTTGAAACCGCCGACACAACTCGCACATCCTACCGGTTCAAAAAGCGTTATACCGGGGATTTCGTCCTCTCTGAATCCGGCCTTAAGCAATGAGGTGTGATTCAAATTCCGAACCGGGCGCTTACATTTTTCGCAAAGCTTGCGAACAAGTCGTTGCGCTACTACTATGTTCAGCGCTTGAGCTATAAGGAACGGCTCCACCCCGATCTTGAACAACCGCGAGACGACACTGGCTGCATCATTTGTGTGGAGCGTTGAAAACGTCAAATGCCCTGTATTCGCAAGTTTAATTGCAATATCTGCAGTGATGCGGTCGCGAATCTCACCAACCATGATGATGTCCGGGTCGTGGCGGAGAATTGCGCGTATTGCGTCATCGAAGGATAATTTGAAATTCAATTTCACCTGTCGTGCGCCTTCAATAAGGTACTCCACAGGATCCTCAACCGTAATCGTGCAGACAGAGGGATTCATCACCGATCGAAGCGCGGCGACAAGGGTCGTGCTCTTTCCGCTTCCGGTTGGTCCGGTAAGAATCACGATGCCGTGAGGCTTGTTGATCGCTTCCGTGAACACTTTCAGCGAATAGGGATCCAATCCGATCGATTCCATGGATACAGCAGAATCAGCGTCACGCAGAATACGAATTACAACAGACTCGAATTTTCCGCCCAGTTCTTTCGAGATGATCGGAAGAACTGAAATACGAAACCGGTATATCTGGTCGTCGATAATTTTTTGCGCCTGACCATCCTGCGCCGCCATGCGCTCGAATCGATCAAGGCCGATTGCGCGTCCTTTCACGACTGCGACTACGGCTTCCGCACGAGTATCCTCGATGTTGTACCAGTTCGTCAGCTCTCCATCAATTCGGAAGTTTATTTCAGTTTTGCGGGCAGACTTTGGCACTATGTGAATATCGCTGGCACCCACACGGACTGCGTCATTGAAAATGTTGTTAACAAGATTGATAAGCTGGCTGTTGTCAATCTCGCGGTTAAGCGCGCTATCGAGCTCAGCGTCATTCTCGTCTATGAAACCATCGCTCCCAGTGTGCTCAGCGGCGACAGAATTTTTTTCGTTGGATATCTGTTGCCAGAAAAGATCCCATTCGCTTTCCTTGAGGTAGCAGATTTCATGCTTGGGATACGGGAACGAACGTGCCACTTCGCTTGCTTCCCTGTCCGTGGGGTTCGGTGTTACAACCAGGAGCTTTGTGGATTGTCCATCTGCAATCTCGAACGGCAAAACCTTGTGGCGCATCGCCAGCCGGTATGCAGGCCCGGAAAGTCCCTCCACCAACTTCATTATTGTCTGGTTGTCAAGTCGCCGTAGACTCCGCTCGTGAATGTCGATGATGCGGAACGAATAAAATTGTGCAAGCTCCAACGCCAACACTTCTCTAGAGATTGCAAACTCGCCTGCGAGAACGTCAATAATGCGTCTTTTCTCAACTCCTTTTTGGTCTTGCATGTAGCCGGAGGAATCTGCTGCAATCTTATCGCTGATTATTCGATTTCGAACAAGATGATCAAGAAATGCCGACCCGTACCGCTTCTGCAGAGGCATCCCATCAAATTTGAGATTTGGATTTAAATTCCTTGTTGTAATGGCCATAAATTACTTACGCTTGGGTGGACACTCTTATGGATTCTAACGTTGCGACAATTTCACTTATGGGAGATCCTTTACTCAGAAAGAAATCAACAGAGGAATCCTCCAGTGCTTCCTTGCTGTATGAATCGTCATATCCCGACATGAAGATAAAGGGAAGAGTGCGTTGCCCCAGAAATTCTCTGACGTAACTATGAAAACGGAGTCCGTCCAAAGTCGGCATGAAAACATCTGAGATAATAACATCCACGGATTGTTCTTCAAGAATTTCTCTGGCTTGTTTCCCATCGTGGGCCACAATGGGGGTATACCCATGACCTTTGAGCAACTCCTCCAGAACATTTAGGAAATCTACGTTATCGTCTACAAGCAGGATTCTCATAATGCTTTCATCATAATTGTCGAATTCATTAGTTTACATCTGGAGTTTATACAAAGGTTACGCCAACGTTCCAGCCTTCAAACAAGCTGGAATAGAGGTTTCAAAGCGGATGACTTTTGTAGGAATTGCAATCATGGCGAAATAATTACAATCGCAAATGCGGAAATGCGTGGTGGTGATCTTTGGATGGCCTGAAAGAGGAGAGTGTGTGATAGCGCCAAAATAAAAAACCCTGCCGAATTGCTTCAGCAGGGTTTTTATCTGTGGGCCCTGTAGGGCTCGAACCTACGACCAGCGGATTATGAGTCCGCTGCTCTAACCAACTGAGCTAAGGGCCCGAAAACACATCAAAGGTTTGATAATATAGCCACAAGAGGACGGAAACACAAGATGCTTTACCTTGACTTCGTGAGTGAAATCAGCTACATTGAATCAGGTTTATGCTGCAATCTTACCCTTCTATGCAACTATCTAACATTTCAGGGTTCGATTTTCTTCTATACGGAGGTTGCCAATGGCACGGGGAAAAAACTTATCACATTATTGCGGGCATTGCGAGCGCATTTCTAAACTGGAATTGGTCGGTGCAGTAGAGAACCAGCCGGAAAAAGCATGGTACCGATGCATCCGCTGCAGACACGCAGTGCTGTTGGATTTGGGCGAAATAAAGAAAAAAGAAGAAGACTCAAAAAAGAAATTAGAGAAGGCGGATTGCTCGGAGTATAATCCCCATAATAGTTATAAAGTCGGGCAAGCAATTTTCCATATGGAATGGGACGACCTCGGAAAAATTGTTTCAAAAGAGAAAACGTCGGGCGGGGCTTCTGCAATTGTTGTTTCATTTGAACGACTGGGTGAGCGGCGCTTGCTGGAGAACCTTGTAGATAAATTTGAGAACCAGGAATAAACTGTTAGAATTTTTAAGGAGGTGATTTAGATTGGTTGGCATCGTAGTAACTGAAAGTGAACCCATCGATAGGGCGCTCAAGCGTTTCAAGAAAAAGTATGAGCGGTCCGGAATTTTGAAGGAGTTCAAGAAGCGAGCCTACTTCACGAAACCCTCCGTTAAGAAAAGAATGAAGAAGGTGAAGGCCGTTCGGCGACTTCAGCGCACTCTGGCCGAAGAAGCATAAAACCACAAAACCCCCTGAAACAGGGGGTTTTGCGTTATTATCAGATAGAGTTGCTTCTCTGACTATCCGCCGCAGTCGAAGATCGGTCTCACTCCACTGCTGGAATACCTGCCATTAAGAAGAAGCGGTTGTCTCTTCTCCCTTTGCCTGTGCTTTGATATCCTGAACTTCTTTGCGAATCTCTTGCGCCTTCCGCTTCAATTCGTTCATCGCTTTGCGTACACGTGTTCCAGCGGACTTATTTCCCTTGTCATAAAACTTAACGAAGTCCTTTTCGAAGCTGTCCACGAGTTCTCGTAACTCTTGCAGTTTACTCATAGGATCCTCCTTGATTTGTGAATTGGATGAATGATACGCGGACCTAATTTCCGCATGTTGATTAATGCTTCTTTTTCTTTTGAACCTTAAAATATTCTTCCCGAAGTTTTGCCAACAGCTCTTCGCGTTTGTCGTACAGGCGTTTTAACTTCCGCGGTTTTCTTTTTCCCAAAGCATAGGAAGTCATGATTGGCATTGCAATAGTCGAGTCGACATAAGCCACGACCGTGTCAGGAAGTTTATCGGGGTCCACTTTCCCCCAGCTTACCGCTTCTGAAGGCGTGGCACCCGAAAGTCCTCCCGTATCTGGACGGGCATCGGTTATCTGAAGAAAGAAATCATGCCCTTTCTCGTTAATTTTCAAAACCTCTTGAATTTGAGGTTCGGTTTGAAGAATGAAGTTTTTTGGCGACCCTCCACCGAAAATCAAGACGCCGCTTCTCCCGCCTCTCCGCTTTGCGTCCAAGACAATTGCTGCCGTCTCGTTCACATCCAATAA
>JBBRUI010000240.1:0-7112 GCA_038247945.1 Bacteroidota bacterium
GCATACTTTTTACCAAGTTCTTCCTGCTCCGAATATCCCAGTTGTTGGAGATACGACGGAGATACATAATCTATTATACCTTCTGCAGAAAAATGAACAATTCCATCCGAGGTGTTTTCGCTGATAAGTCGATATTTTTCTTCGCTCCGTACTAACGCAAGCTCTTTTTCTATCGCTGTTTTTTTCGCGGTGAACAGTTTGAAGGCCATTTTGATCGACGCATCAAGAACGGTAATACTGGAGTTTTTGACTACATAGCCGTAGTTTGTTATTTTTTCAGTGCTTTCAACAATATCTTTTTCGGTATGCGATGACAGGAATAACAGTGGAATATCATGATTTTTCAGGATTTCTTGAGCTGCTTCTGTTCCATCCATGCCTTTTCCAAGGTTAATATCCATAAGGATGAGATCGATCGGCGCTTTTTCAGCGCACATAACTTCAATCGCCTTTTCGCCATTTATGGCTATAACTACAGAATAGCCTTCTTCTTCAAGTTGTTTTTTTGTAATCATGCCAAGGATCGGTTCATCCTCGACTAACAGTATCGTTTTTTTGTTTTCATTCATGGTTTTTTGTATATCCTTCTTAAACCTGCAATATACGGCTATCTTAATCATAATCAAGGGGGAATGTCTTCCCCTCGCTCCAAAGCCTGGCGGCTTTTCCGCTACCCCTTCCTTCGAAGGCGATAGAGTACACAATAAAGAAACGAGCCTATTCTTCGCGAATAGTGCAATCGGGATGCGTCCGAGTGTGTATATACAGGATGTTTTGTACAGAAAATCAATCCGATGGGAGAAGAGCGGATCGGATGTTTCTTCCCGACTCTTCTCCCGGATATATTCCTACATTCTAAAGCGCAGTCGCCACCGCGTAGGCAGCTTTCGTTACCTCGAAGATACGACCCAGAGTGAACGAGTCGCCGAGATTGCGGATATTGGGGGCGGCGAGGGTTTCCACACAGGCACGGTAGAGTTCGTCGTCCGGTTTTGCACCGGCGGCAAGAAGCACGAGGTCACAGGGTAATTCCTCATCCTTGGCCTCGATACGGATCTTTGGTCCAAAGGGATTCTCGATGTTTTCCGGCAAGAGCGGAGTCCAGGTCACAAAAGGATCGGGCACGGTTTTAGAAACGTTGCGGCTTACCGTGACAGAACCCTGCTTGACAGCTGAGAGGCGAGTGCAGTTGTACAGGTTGACGCCGCGTTCCTCGAGATAATGCAAGAGCCAGCCACGGTTCGCAGTGCAAACACCCTTCATGAAGTCTGGGAGCATCTCGACGAGCGTAACGTTCTTTCCTTTTTCGTGGGCAAGCCAGTACGCCGTCTCGCAACCAACGACACCTCCGCCGACAATAACAATATGCTGAGCTTTATCAACTATAGCGGGGTCGCGGAGGGCATCCACGGCAAAGCGAACCTGCGCACTTTCTATACCGGGAACCGGTGGCTTCGCCTGCCTTGAGCCGGTCGCAATGACGATGGTGTCAAAGCCCTGCGCCTTCAGTTCGGCGGCACTCGGAGCCGCATTGATTTTGACGGTGAGCTTTCCGGAAATTTCGGCAGTAGCAATGCGTCCCTTAAGATGCTCGAGATAATTGATGATATCAAATTTGATTGCCGGCCTTGATCCGGGGACGAGCATTCCACCCAGTTCGCTTCGTGCCTCGTACAGCGTAACCGTATGGCCGCGGGCAACTGCTATACTCGCGCACTGCATACCGCCGGGGCCGCCACCGATCACCGCTATCTTCTTGGGTTGTTTTGCAGGGGCAAGCTCCGAGCCATCAAGGATGTCCTCAAAACCTGTCTGGGCATTGACGGCACACTGCGGATGGCCACCTTCGACAAATTCATTGATGCAGCCTTCCTGGTCGCCAATGCAGGGGATAATCTCGTGAACACGACCGGCGAACGCTTTGTTGGGCCATTCAGGATCAGCCAGAAGAGGGCGGCCAAGCATCAGCATGTCGCAGTCACCATCGCGAAGGGCGCGTTCGGCAAGGTCAGGATAACCGAGCTTACCGACTGCAACCACCGGCACCGGGAGACCCGCGTTCGAACGAATTTTCTTGGCGGCAAAATGCTCTTTGACGGTACGAGCCACATCGAGGTAACAACCGGGGGACATGGGTCCCGGCGGATGCGGCAGCCACCAGTTATCGTAGGAGCCAAGGTCCACGTCAAAGAAGTCGACGCCGGCAGCGACGAGCGCTTCCATATAGGCAAGTGTCTGTTCTGGTGTCCGTTCTTTTTTGAATTTCTTCAAACTCTTGACCGTATCCATGCGCTTGCCATAGGTGTCGTTCAGGGCCAAGGAAAGGTCGATGCGGTACATGATGGGGTAGGACGGACCGACGCGGCGACGCATCTCGACAACCATGGCAACACCGAACGCTTTCCAGTCGGCAAAGGCTCCCAGCTTCCTTCGGTTAAAGGCAGGATTGGTCATCTGTTCAAGAAGGTAGCCCTCGTGTCCATGGAGATAGACACCATCGATGGTTGCAGCCTTCGCATCAGCCGCTGCCTGGCCGGCGTTCTTGATGATCCGTTTTGCCTGACCATCAGTCAAGGGACGGCAGGGCAGTGCGGGCATGTAGAAGTTAGGGTTCCAGGAAGCCGAAACCGGAAGCTTCAGCTTATTCAGGAGGCACTCCGGCGAACCAACACGGCCAAGACCGGGGGTCAGCTGAATGAAAAAGCGCGCCCCATGCGCGTGGCATCGCTCGGCAATGTCGCGCCAGCCAGAAAAGACGGTGCGGCTGCGGTCAATGCGCGGAAAGTAAGAAAGATCGCCAAGCTCGGTAACGGTCGGGTCTATGCCATGGCTTATCGGAACAAGCCCCGAGGTGATAAGACCAACACCGCCCTTGGCTCGTTCGGTAAAGTACTCAATCATCTTGGTATTGGGTCGCCCCGATTCCTCTGCCATACTGATATTGCCCATCGGGGCCATAACCAGACGATTTTTTATTGTCATCGTGTTGATCTTGATTGGGGAAAACATCGAGGTGTAGGGGTATAGGTCCTTTGTCATCTTGCCACAGGCGAGCCGTCCCGGTTTTTCGTACCAGGTGCCCGTCTCGGCGATAACCGCTGCTACTCGTTCGCTCGGGGTTGCCATTATTTTGTCTCCTTCAGGTTGTCGCCGGCTACGCCAGCGATCTCTATGCTAACCGTACCGTCAGCTTCGACGGTAAGGCGTTGTCCTTGTTGAACCGCCTTGCGGAAGTCGTCTCCTAGGCTATCGACGGTAATGATGTCTGTGTTGTTCCAAACTTTAGCCAATATGACACCTCCAGCGGCAAGCGAATCTATCGGCTCAGAAAACAGGAGAGCCGCTGGAGCCTTGCCGAGGGCTGCCGCAGCCTGGAGCACCATGCCACCTGTGGTCGAACCGATGGTTTGTGGCAGGCAAAGCATTTTACCAGATATTGTCTTGCCGAAGAGATCGGGATTGTTCTGGTCAGAACAGGCGACCACGTCCTTCTTGGCCATAAGATCGCGCTGGAGTGAAGCTAGAATGTTAAAGCCCTGGCGGGAAACAACCGCTTCACCCTGAATACTGCCTGCTACAACAGGTCTTCCTTTAAATGTCTTTTTCATACTGAACCTCCAGCGGCAATAACGGCGATCTCCGCATCTGTGTAATAGCGCGCACTCGTGTAGGTGCGCAGCTTATTCGAGTTAGTGATAACCGGCTTCTTGCCACACAGCGGGTTGTTCATATACATGAGGGGACAGATAGCCGAGAGTTTCGCGCCAGTTGCGTTCAAGCGTCGCATCGCGTCTACATCGGAACGGAAGGCAGACTCTACATCGGGAGCCGTCGTCAAAACAGTCCGTATGGCCAATCGCGAACGGCCCGTACTCTTAAGTGCCACTTCTAGGCGTTCCAGCCAGCTGTTGAGTTGCGTTTTGGAAAGATGCGGACAGCCGATAAAACAGCGGTCCGGCTTGGCATCAGGATTTTTCCACATAAGGGGATACGCAGCGCGCACTCGTGCAAGTTCGGCATCATCTATGACGTAGGTTTTGGCAGCCTTGCGAATGAGTGCCTCCCCCTGAGCTTTTGCCTCAGGAGTTAGGCCTGCAACATGGTACAGGCCGACCGCGCCGTTAGAGGCAGTCGCCGCTCCCATGTCCTTGAGGTAGTCCTTGGCATCAGAGTTCAGCTCGGTTCCCAAGTAGCCATCAAGTCCGCGAATATAGGGAACCGCTTCCATCACCTTCATGCCAATGGCACTGCCCAGGAGTTGCGCCTCGGGTTTCTTCGTCGTCTTGACCTCTATAATCCATGAAGCCTTGCGTCCCTCGTCAGTCAGGAAGCCGAAACGCGGCGCCTTGCCCACAATACCGCAAAGCAGCTCGAGGACGCCCGAGTTACGGTTGGTTCGTGCACCCAACACCGAGTTGGCGTAGACAACGGCGGACGATTCCGCCCAGGCAAGAAGCGCGCCTTCCTTGGGAATATTTCCCACCTCGTCGAAGTAGCAGGCGCAGGTAAAAGCCGTATCGTTCTTGAGCCCCACCTTTGCAAGTTGCGCCTCATACTCCTTTTGTTTGGCATACATCACCTTTGTAAATACGAACCGTTGCAAGAGGTTCACCGGGACATTCTCAAAGTCGTAGGGTCGAGGATCAACCGTGAAGGGCTCGGCTGTTTTAAGACCGGAAGCAATCAGCTCGTCCATGATCTCGAAAACCGGTTTCAGGAGCGGAATGCCGAAAGACGTGACCAGATGGACACCGTGGGTAAGATCGACCAAGCCGTCTGCACCGAAGACATCGCCGAAGCGTACAATAGTCTCCATGGTCTTCCTGAGTGTCTCGCCCTTTTCACCAGAGAGGATTGCGTGTTCCGCTTTGGTCAATTTCATTGTCGGGGAATACATAGAACCTCCTTTGTAATTAAATAAATTAGATATATTTTGACTGACTATAGTCGGTAAAATACAGTGTACTCCTCATTTTCCAATCTGGCAAGCTCGGATTAGCCATCCGGGAGGGCTTGGCGAGTGTATTCGCTCACGGTTATAGTAAGCACCATGGCAATTACCTTCAACGAACCGACGAGCAGGGATCTCAAAGCCCGTGATACCCGACTCAAAATCTACCAAGCAGCGTGGAAACTTATCGGAGAGGAAGGCTTTGAGCGAGTCTCGGTAGATCGCATCTGTGCCCAAGCCGGGGTCGCCAAGGGATCCTTCTATCATCATTTCAAAAGCAAAAGTGATTTAATAATCGAAGGCTACGCCCTCTGCGATCAGTATTTTGACGAAAAAGTTGCGGGAAAATTTGTTGCGGTTAAAGCGCCGGATCGCATCGTCGAATTCGTCGCCCACCAAATGCTCTACGCCGTCGATATGGGAATCGACCTCATTCGCCAAGTCTATAAAGCCCAGATAGAATTCGGCACACGCTTTTTCGTATCCGCCGAACGCTCGCTGCCCCGTATCCTGCGAGCCCTCGTCATAGAAGGTCAGGCCTCCGGCGAACTGCGCTCCGACCTGGAAGCCGATTACATTGTCGCCTTCATCCTACGCTTCTCTCGGGGCACTATCTACGACTGGTGTTTGCGCGAAGGCGCCTACGATCTCGTAGCCGTTGCTTCAGAATCCTCCACCCGCCTGGTAGAGGTCTTTACGACAGGTCATCATACGCTTTTTTGACAAGAAGAAACCGGTCTTTGTCCCCATCAACATAACTGCTACATAAATCAGGATGATATTCTTTGCTGAGTTTTCGATATTGCTTTTTTATAATTGCTTTTTGTGGAAGCTTTCCGGAGCTAAAATCCGGTAAGCATTCTAAAAGCATGCAAGCGAGCAACGTTTCAATTCCGATTTTTTCAAGAACTCTCTGTTTTTTCATGAGGCCCTTGATCGTACTCGTAAAATACGAAAGCCATTGCGTCAGTGTGTAGGCGGACAGTTCGTTCACTCGCTTCTTTGTACGGGGGTACAGTCCATTTTCGAGTGTTACCAGAAAAGTGAATAACGCAAGAAAATCACGGGGAAACGCTGCTACTCGCGAAGCGATATACCCATCTCGAGCGGAACGCTTATCCGAGCGTTTCTGTACGTGTTCCCATTTAATCGAAAGAAAGATCGTGAAAAAATCGCTTTTCGGAACACGATATGTCGTATAAAAATTCACAAGATAGCGAAGCTCGAGGCGAGGTTCATTTAAAAGTCGGTATGCTCTTTGATTCAGCCGAACACGGGTAAGCGCAGGCGATGTTGCAAGGAGGCGAGCGATGCTGAGAAAGTCGGGATGTTTCTTAAATGTGGGACTTTGCACTTTTAATAACTTTTCAAGCGAATAGGTCATGTTTCAGCCTTCTATTTATCAAGATAGACAGTATAATATGTTAGCCCGACGCTTCTCCTTTTTAAGGGACGAAAAGAACAGAAAAATCAGTTTTTTTTGGTTTTCGGAGCCTGATATGACGGACCAAAAACTCTTCAAGATTTACCATTAATACCGGTGGCTCTGGAAGCATACAAGTCAGTATTGTAATCATCGGTGATGGCTTTGCTCCCATACAACGTATCGAAAAAGCAAGTGGTCGACTTCGCTACCGTAAATTGGCTGGGACTGGGTTCATGAGACGGTTACATTGGTAATGAGCCTTTTTGTGTGTAGTGCTCAAAGATATTTAAGTGTCTATTGTTATTGAACATAGTGCCAAATCCTCCTCAAAATCCATTCCTCTATACTTGTTATCTGTGCAAATATTGCAAGTCTCCATTTTTTGTATAATAATATTGTACCATACACATTGTACCAAAAATCAGACTTTCAAAAAACATCTAAATTAACCTCTACACCCCGAAGTAACCAAATCATACCAAAATCAAGTAGACATGTTTCCTCCGACAGCACCAAACCTTAAAACCCCAACTCTATCCCGTAGACCTGTTTCCACGCACACCCACAACATCCACAAATAAGCAATTGCCACCATTCAAACTACTTTTTCAAGCAACTCCCAACGGTGGCAAAACTCTCAAAAGTGCCTATATATTAACGTTCTCAGTCCCTATTTAGAAGTTACATTTGTGAGCAACACCACACACTCAACGTGCGGTGAGGCCCCGGTATTGA
>JBBRUI010000241.1:0-7075 GCA_038247945.1 Bacteroidota bacterium
GTTTGTCTCGCTGAAGATTTATAATGTCGTCGGCCAGGAGATAGCGACATTGAAGGAAGAATTCCAAAATGTCGGGACATTCACGATTGTATGGAACGGAAGAAACAGAGCCGGCAGTCAGGTCGCAAGCGGCATGTATCTCTACCGCATCGAAGCACGGCCCGCAGATGGTGGACAACCGTTTACATCGTTGAAGAAGATGATACTCCTCAAATGATCCTTATGAATAAGGAGGAATCCCGCTCTGCGAGTCTACGACTCGAAGAGTCGTAGACTGCTCTTGAGCAGGGCTGCTTCTCAAGGGTCATAACTGAGCGGAGTGAAGTATTCCTCCGTTGCTTGTAACCAACTCAAAGGGCGTCAGTAATGGCGCCCTTTGTTATTGTGAGAAAGAAGGGAAGTTGATTTAGAAAAAAACCTTGTATATTTTGGGCGTTAGCGATACGAGCAAAGATGGAAAAAATAAAAATTGTTGGGAGGGAGAAAATGCAGTCAACCCTTGAGTGGGCCAGAGGTTTCTTTCGGCTATCTGGAAAACGGCACAAAGGAAATTTTTTTCATCCAAAGGGAGTTTTCAGGTTCAAGAGTTTTGAAGAGGCGGATGCATGGACACTAAAGATGGCTACGCGAAACCGTAGACGGAACTCTCTGAAAGTCTTCTTTAGAATATTCCATCGTTAAAATCTTCAGATCACCAACTTAACCTTCCTTTCCGTTGAGTCACACATTCTCCGTCTTCTTCCTCAACTCCCGCACACGTGCAAAAAATTCCGGCAAGCTCATCTCCTTCAGATAAATCATCCCTCTTGCAGCACGCAAGCGGGGGTGGGAATTCTTCAAAAAGAAATCCTTGCCCAGGCATGTCTTTACAATTCTGTATTGATCCACCTGGACTTTTTGGGCGAGCTCGGAGAACGGCCCGTCATGCTCGTAACTCGGGAACGACGCAGCGCTTTGCGAACCGAAACAATTCATGAACGCAGTATGCAGCATGGAGAGCGAGTTCAGAGAAACGGGCACCATCAAATCCGCTTCGGATGGCTTGAAGCGGTACCACACATTACGATACCCCCAAACCCGGATGGTTGAGTCGCCGCTTTCTTTTTCGTAGAGCCGTAATGCCTCGGCAACCGCCTGCAGCGCTTTGTAGTGCGTGTCGGGGCCGCTACCTTCCGGATCGAATACGACTGAGACAATGTTGGGCTTTACTTTTTTCATCAGATTGAAAATCGGAATTACATCACGGTCAACTTCCGGTTCTTCCGCAAAAATATCGCCCTTATAAAAGCCAAGACGCAATGGGAACACAGAAGACGCTTCAATGCCAAAGTACGCCCACAACAACTCCACTTCCCACTCACGCAGCGTTCCTTTCAACGTTTGAATGTCCGGCGGATCTTTAGCGCCCGGATATTGCGTGCTGAGGTACGATTGCAAGTTCTTAATATGAACCGGTAACGTTCCCGCATTCAACCGTCCGTACACTTCCATCATGTTCCGAAGCATCCGCCGGGCTTGGGCTTCATCTTTCCGTTCCTGGATGTTGGCCGCTGCGCCATCGAGATACAGGTACACGTCTTCCATTCTCTTCGTCGTATCCGTTGGATCAAAATAGCCAGCCTCCATAAGATCCCGGAACGCAGCCGCATAGCGATCGAGCTTCTGAACAATCGACAGGGTGTAGGCGTTGGAGACCGATGTAAAACCGGATGTAAGGTTGGCGAAGAAATGCTGGTTCGTTGCGTCGCGGACCAGATGATAGACGTGCGCGAGATATCCAAGCATGATATCATCGTGATGCGGTTCGGTGTGCAGAAACACAGTGTGCGAAACATGTTTTAAGCCGGCCTCAATCTTGTTGACAATCGATGCACGTACTTTCGACATTGCTTGTTCATACGATACCCCGGTCTTTTTTTGCAGCTCCCCGGCAAACCGGTCGGTTATAAAATCGTCGGCCCGCAAATCCGAAAGCGATTTATTATTCTTCAGCGCAAGAGAGATAACAGTTTCTTCGATCTGTTCCTCGCTCAGATTTTTCGTCCTGCTGAAGTTCTCCCACTGCCGTTCAATCAACCCGCTCGCCGCGCCGGGTGTAAGATAAAACCGCGCATTCGGTAAATCCTGCAGCACGGAAGCAGGATATTGAGGATCCTTCTTTTGTTGGATCGCGTCCGCAACGACCGGAGCTTTTGCGTCGCCGGCTGCAATCACCAACGCGGTTGCAGTCGGATTATATGTAATAGTTGCGAGGCCGATGGTAATGACAAGACGGCTTCGGGAGATTTCGATCCCTCCCAGATCGGTCGCGGCAGCGGCCTGGGTTTCATAGTTCGTGCCGGTCAAGCGCGTAACGGAGTAAACACTGGAGCCGCGGACATTGAATGCAATATGTCCGTCCGGGCCAATGCCACCGAGAAAGAATCCGATACCGCCCATTGCCCGGATGGTTGACTCATACTCCATGCAGAAGACATCGACGCGGTTGATGACTTCTTTCTGTAATCGTTCCAGATCGGTGCGTGTCTGGCGTACACGCAATGTTAAATCCACATAATTCCCCGGGAATACATCTTGCATGGTTTTTCCGGAGGGCAGGCCAAGTGACGATGCATTGATGAGCAACGCTTTTGCCGGATCGAGACCAAACCCATCGATATAGAATTCATTCACGTAGTAGTAAAAGCTGTTATGCTGTCGTGCATCCATGGGATAGAACTCGTCAATCTGTACGAAGCTGAGGCTTCTCATGTCAGGAGCCGCAGCCATCGGGATGCCGTAGGACTCGAGGAGCGTTCCGGTTTCCTTCGATCCCCAGCGGGCAAGAATTCTTCCCACCCATTTGATAAAATGTTCCGGCGATTTTCCTGTCGGCAAAGATATCACTCCCCCGGGATTTTTCAGGACCCATTCAATAAACCTCAGAGCAGTAAGCTTTCCCAACGCCGGGAAGTTCGCCATCTCGATGACGTTGATCTTTTCCGTTGGAGGATAAAGGGATCGTCGGCCACTTGCCTTGAGCGCGAGTTCTTCCACCGTGGAAGTCGCATCATAATTTTTCGGTTGGTTGATCTTCATCGTTATTTTACTTTCCATGCATCAGGGAGATTAGAGAGCCACTTGCCAAAAAAAGTCTGCACCACGGAATCATGATCGACGGCCGTCGCGGTAAAATGGAGGCGCGTGAGTTCATCGGATGGTGTTTGCTTTAGAAAATCATGGTGTTCTTTTACCAGATGTTCTGTGTATGCCGCGTAATAATTTACAGTTGAGCATTTGAGCACCGCAGCGAAGTACTCCTGATTGTCGTAGAATGCATCGAACAAATACACGTCGCTGATATGGTCGTTCAGTCCGCCGCGGTCGAGCGCGAACGCAGCAGGCCTGTATCCCCCGCTATGAGCGCTGATTATCATCTTGTTAATCTTTGCTGCTTTGATGACATCTTCCTTGACTAATGTCGCGAGCACATCATCCACCATTCGTTTCAAACCGCCGCTGTCCTCCATCTTCCCTCCGAATGAATCACGAGCGCGGTAGGGACCTTGCGGCAACACGAGCAATGCATTTGTTTTCTCGGCAATCATCGCCTGCGTCATCATGTAACGCTCCAGCGTGCCCATGTTGTCGTTCATGTGCCCGTGGAAATGGACGATGAAATTGGTGCCATCGGAGGATTCCTTGAAATGCGAAGGGACAAAAATTACAATGCTGCTGTCCGAGTAATGCGGCTTGAACGGGTACACCGTCCCGTCTTTTTTTGTCAATCCGTTCATCCGTTCAGGATGTGGGAACGGCGCGAACGCCGAGCGGTAAATCAACCAGTTGCCGCCGGGAAATGTATTCCAATCCACGTGCGATGAAACCACAGAACGGACCTCGTAGCCTTTATCTCCGGTGAAATGATTCCACACGGCACGGGAAGCATGGGCCGCCAGCAGTACGCCGCGGTTCTCCAAATCGTCTTGATGGTCGGGATGTTTGTCGACAAAAATTGCCACAGCATACGTAATCCTTTCAGTCTGCACAAGCGCAACATCCACTTTCGTTTCGTTGATCCAGCCGGTTTTATGTGCAACATCGAATTGTTTCAGATTCTGTGTCGGCAAAAGGCGGGGCACCATATCGTTGTGTTCCTGCCGGTTGAGAATCTTAATCATCGCGGAACATGAAGTATCTGATGCCAGCGTTTTGTTGTACATCTTCTCCAACAGCAAAACCATATCCTCCGGCGTTGAAACTCCGATTCCGTAACGGACAGCCTCCGGAGTCTGGAGTTTCGTCTTCATCGTATACAGACGATTGAGGAGTCGTGTGTTTTTTAAACCTGACCGTTGCAGAAAGTCATTCACTACTTTCATGCGTTCGGAGTGAGTGGGCGCGAGACGATCCAAGACAAGATTAGTTGCAGTGTTATCGCTCAGGACAATCATCAGCTTCACCGCGTCCAGCAGCGTCATTGTCATTCCATCGGACATGAATTCGAGCAGGCTCGGTTTCTTATCTATGGCTGCGAGAACGACTTTCATGTCGGGGTCAATCTTTTTCTGATCAACCAGATTAAAAAATGCAGTCATGATGGGGAGTTTAATGACACTCGCTGTGGGAAACTTCTCAGCGGCGTTGAAGGCGATGACCTCCCCAGTTTTCAGATTCTTCGCTGCAACACCGAGATGTCCGCCGAATTCATTCTCCAGACGCTGCAGTTCTTTATTGAGAGTTGAATCGGCTGTTTGTGCGATCATTGGTGTTGTCGTGAAAAGGAGAATAAAAAGAAAGAGGAAGGACATTCGTTCAAGCAGACATTTCCGGATTCTCACAAAGCGTTGTTGTTGGAACATGCACTCAAACCTTGATAAACCATTTTTTCTTCCACAAGACCCATACAACAAGATACATCACCGCGATAAACGTAATCGCAAACAAGGTTGATGCATTCACGGGTGATGCAAACGACAAATACCAATTCTCGAATATGTAGTTCTTCAAAGTAATGGAAGAGCCATCCGGCTTACTCAATTTGATTAACCCCATCAAACGGGCCACGACACCGGAGAGAACGAACACTGCTATCGCATTCATGCCGTAGTGTACAAACGGCATCGCCCATTTTCTGTATCCCTTTACATCAATCAACCAATAGAACGCCGCAAGGCATACCAACGCCCATCCGGCCATGAAGATAACGTACGAGCTCGTCCACATATTTTTGTTGATGGGCATCCACATATCGGCGATGGCGCCTAGCAGCAAGAGAATATTTCCCGCGACAAACATCCACGCAGTTTTTTCTTCTTTGGTCGAAGACGATCGAAGCCACTGACCCGTGACGACACCGCAGAGCGTTGTGGCGATCGCTCCCAGCGTGCTGACGATACCTTCGGGATCGAATCCCGGCGCCGGCGCTCCGGACCATGTATGCCCCGCAAGCAGGTTTGAATCAACGTACCAGCAAAGGTTGCCGAGAGGTTGAAGCACGCCCGCACCGTAACCGGGCACAGGAATCGCCATCAATGCAATCCAGTATCCTGCAAGCAAGCCGCCGATCCACACGAGCTGCCCGCGCAGATTCGTATTCAGATAAATAATTCCGGCGAACAAAAAGCAGACGGCAATCCGTTGAAGGACACCGGGAATTCGTATCGTCGCGATATCGAAATGATGGCCGAACAACACTCCGAACGGAAACCCGTTCAGAAAAAGTCCAATCAAAAAGATTGTTGCCGCCCGTTTCAAGATTTGTTTGTACAGATCGGCTTTGCGGGCACCGCTTTCTTTCCGTTTGGCAAAAGAAAAAACCATCGCCACACCGACGATAAAGAGGAAGAACGGGAAAATCCAATCGGTAAACGTCCAGCCGTTCCAAGCCGCATGTTCAAGCTGGGGATAAATGGCGCTCCACGTGCCCGGATTGTTCACGAGAATCATTCCGGCAATCGTAGCACCGCGGAAGGCATCGAGAGAAAGAAGGCGGGTTTGTTGATCGCTCATGGGGTTTGACTTTGGCTGTTCTCCCGCCGATACCCGGCGGGAGTTGTGGCTGGTTATTACTTACTATAAGGACATTTGTCCGGTTACTTAATTTTGACATTTTTGCGTCGTTGAGTTTGTCTTTTTGCCGGAGCTTTGTCCGGAACAACAACGCGCAAGTCCGGATGAAAATCTTTTACCAGGCGCAGATATTGTCTGATCGTGTTCATGCTGCGTCCGGTGATCTGACAAATCGAGATTGCATCGTGTTTCTTCTTTACCAACTGCAACACTTGTTCATACGCTTTGAGGTACCGATCAACAGCCGCTTGCGTATGACTCGTCTTCAAGACGATGTCGGCCGGTGATACTGCTTGTTCGTACAGCGAGATGATGATGCCTTTGTGTGTTGGGTTACTTCCCTGATCCAGCACGTAGCCTTTCATCGGCAGCACTTCGCCCGTCTTCTCGAAATACGCTTTCAAGTATTTGCCGATCGTCGTCAAGCTCCGATTCATCAACACGCTGAGTTCTGCTCCACTCAATATTCCGCCTTGCTCTTTCGTACTCTTGAGTAAGCGCACCATCAACTCAATGTCACGCGCCTCACGATGACGATAGTTCGAGTTCCGGTCTCCTTTCTTGAAGTAGATGCGACGCTCAACATCCTCCTTGCGAACGAGCGGCAGCACCACGGTTTGCACCGCGTAGTCTTCGGTTTTCTTTCCGTAGTTCGGGCGCTGCCCATCATCCTTCGTTGTCTGCCACACCACGTCGCCCATCTGCACGCGACTCTGCTGCGGATAAAATTCTTGCAACAACTGTTCAGCATCATCAGCCAACATCGCCAGCACGCGATGACTTCCCAACATCTTGTACTCAATCTCCAACATCCGCACGAGCGCCGTCTTGAAATCTCGCTTCGGGATGCTCTCATACCGGTCGCGCTGTTCTGGTCGCGGATTCATACGAGCCTCCACACCATAGAAGAATGCCCTTTTTTTAAGGGAATTCTGCGTTCCAGGTGTCGCATCTGCTCTATAAGACTCGCCAACCGTTCTCGTTGCTGCGCATCTGCTTCCGCTGTTTTGATCAGCACAAGATA
>JBBRUI010000242.1:0-7070 GCA_038247945.1 Bacteroidota bacterium
CGTCTCCAGCTAATGTCCTGCGCTATTTCCGGATAATTGTTTCACCAACTCCCCCACAACTCCCTTCGCATCGCCGAAGAGCATAAATGTTCTGTCGGAAAAATACAATTCATTGTCGATGCCCGCGAAGCCCGGGTTCTTGCTTCTCTTAATTGCGTAGACCGTCTTTGCCTTATCTGCGTCGATGATCGGCATACCGTAAATCGGAGTTGTCTTGTCATAGCGCGCCGCGGGGTTGACGACATCGTTCGCACCGACGACGAGCGCCACATCGAACTGCGGCATATCGGGGTTGATCTCGTCCATTTCCACCAGATCGCTGTACGGGATGTCGGCTTCGGCGAGCAGCACGTTCATGTGGCCGGGCATGCGTCCGGCGACCGGATGAATGGCAAACTTCACGGTAATACCTTTCTTGGTCAGCAGGTCGTACAGTTCGCGAATGCGGTGTTGGGCCTGCGCTACTGCCATACCGTAACCCGGAATGATGACCACAGACGACGCTTGTTCGAGAACCTGTGCCGCGCCTTCGAATGTTTCTTCCTTGTACGCTTTTGTGCTTGCTGCAGCAGAGGAAGCTTGCACCTGACCGAACGCGCCAAACAGAACGTTTGTGAAGGAACGGTTCATCGCCTTGCACATGATGATGGAGAGAATCAAACCGCTCGAACCATCGAGAGCTCCCGCGATAATCAACAGTTTGTTGTCGAGAACGAATCCCATTGCGACAGCAGAAAGCCCGGCATATGAATTCAAAATGGAAATCACTGTCGGCATGTCGGCGCCGCCAATGGGAATAATCAAGAGAACACCGAACATCAGTGAGAGCACAATGATCGCGGGGAAGGCAAAAGCAGACCACGGTCCGGTCGGATCAATAACAAGGAGAACGCCGAGTCCAATGGCAACAATGAACAACGCAAGGTTCGTAACATTTTGCAGCGGATACGTTACGGGTCGCTGCGGGATCCATTTGATTTCCTGCAACTTGCCCGCCGCCATCAGGCTTCCCGTAAATGTGAGAAACCCGAGAAGGACTTCAATAACAATTGCAGTCACACGAAATGGCGTAAGATGCTCAACGCCTTCGCTTGACCACAGGTAAAATTTCGCCGTGCCGACCAAACCCGCGGCGAGTCCGCCGAACGCATGCGAGAGCGCTGTTCGTTGCGGCACCGCCGTGAGTGAAACACGCGACAGCGGAATGCCAAGTCCGAAGCCGGCAATGATTGCGATGACAATCCACAGATGATTGACGATTTCCGGCTGAAGCCACGTGGCGAGAATAGCAAGCACCATGCCGATGACGCCCGCAAGAACGCTCTTGCGCGCAGTCTTCGGACTATTCATCCAATACAACGAGAAGATAAAAAGTGCGGCGGCGAAAATATAGGCGAACTGTGCGATGTGGTGTATCATGGCTTCGCCTCCTCCTTCCGCTCTTCTTTGAACATCTTCAACATGCGCTGCGTGATGAGGAACCCGCTCACGATGTTGGTCATTGAGGCGAAGAGGGCGATCGCGCCGAGAATGCGAATGTCTGTCGGGTAATCCGAACCGGTTACAATAATCGACCCGACAACAGCGATTGCAGAAATTGCATTTGTAATCGACATGAGCGGCGTGTGCAGGAGTCGTGATACGCGGGCAACGACGCCAATGCCGATGAATGTTGCCAGAACAAAAACAAAAATGAGCGACCAATAATCCGTTTGCGGCTCCGCGACGGCGGCTGTGTGTTCAGGAATTGGTTGGGCGTATGCAACGAATGCGACAGCAATCGAGAGTCCGACAATCATCAAAAGTGCTTTCAAATGTTTCATGATTGCTTTCCTCCCTGTTGAAAGGCATTGCGGATGGTTTCGTTGACGATTTCACCGTTGCGAGTTATGCAGGCGCCCTTCACGATCTCATCATTCAAATCCGGATTGGGTGATCCTTTGGGGAAAAGATGTTGCAGCAGGTTCACGACATTCTTTGAATACATCTGGCTTGCATGTACGGGAACTGTCGCCGGCAGATTGACGGCGCCGATGATCTTCACTCCATTTTGTACAACAGTTTTTCCGGCTTGCGTTAATTCACAGTTGCCGCCTTGTTCTGCAGCGAGATCGATAATCACGGATCCGGAACGCATCATCTTCACCATCTCCGTCGAGATCAATATCGGCGCCTTCTTTCCGAAAATCTGTGCTGTTGAAATTACCACATCCACTTTCGGGAGCCGTGCGCCGATTACTTCTCTTTCTTTGCGCAGGAATTCTTCGGACTGTTCTTTTGCATAACCTCCGGCGGTTTCCACGTTCTCTGTAATTTCCATTTCAACAAACGTGGCACCCACACTCTTCACCTGTTCTTTAACTGCAGGGCGAGGATCGAACGCTTCCACTTTCGCGCCAAGTCGTTTCGCCGTTGCAATTGCCTGCAGTCCGGCGACACCAGCACCAAGGACAAGAACAACCGATGGCGTGATTGTACCGGCAGCGGTCATCATCATGGGAAAAAGTTTGTCGAGTTGTTCTGCGCCCAACATGACGGCTTTGTATCCTGCAATATTTGCCATTGAGCTGAGAGCATCCATGCTTTGTGCGCGGGTGATGCGCGGAACGTACTGCATCGAATACGCCGTAATGCGGCGCTTGAGAAAAATGTCAACGGTACTGCGGTCGCCAAGCGGGGCAAAAAAACCGATAAGGCTGCAGCCTTCGCGCATCTGTCCGGCTTCCTCAGTCGTTGGAGGCTGAACTTTCAACACAAGTTCTGCATCCGTGTACAGCGCTTGTGCGGTATCGACAATCCGTGCGCCGGCTTTTGTATATTCTTCGTCGGGATGCGATGACGCGGCTCCGGCGTTGTGCTCTATAAGAACTTCATGCTTATCCTTGATGAGTCCGGCGAGCAGCGAAGGTATGAGCGCAACACGCGTTTCACCGGACAGAGTTTCTTTGGGAACTCCGATCTTCATTCGATGTTAATCCTTTCGACGAGAGCATATGGGAGGATGATTTGAAGCTCTGCCAAATTACATAATTACACGATGAAGCTCAAACAATTCGACGAGGATTCTTTGCAATTGAATCTTTATGTTAGAAGAACAACAACGGAGAAACCATGCCGCTCGAATCCAGAAATCCTGCAACCAACGAACTGCTTCACTCATACGATGAGCATTCCGATTCGCAACTGGACACCATGCTGAACAACGCTGATGCCGCCTTCCGTCAATGGCGCAACGCAAGTTTTGCAGAACGCGCTGAGTGTGTAACGCGCTCCGGAATAATTCTTCGAAGCAGGAAGGAAGAGTATGGAAAACTCATGGCGCTTGAAATGGGAAAGCCGCTTACCCAGGGAATAGCGGAAGCCGAGAAGTGCGCCTCGGTGTGTGACTACTACGTTCAGAACGCAGAGAAATTTCTTGCACCCGAAATAATTCCGACCGATGCTTCGAGAAGCTTTGTGGTATTTCAGCCGCTGGGGATTCTGTTGGCAATCATGCCGTGGAATTTTCCATTCTGGCAGGCATTTCGTGCCGCTGCGCCTGCTCTGATGGCGGGGAACGCTGTTGTACTAAAGCATGCATCGAATGTTTCGGGCTGCGCACTGGAGATTGAGAAAGTATTTCGAGATGCCGGATTGCCGGAGGGTTTGTTCAATACATTTCTGATGAAATCCAATCGGGTGAACATGCTTATCGAACATCCGCTTGTGAAAGCGGTAACGATTACCGGAAGCACGGCGGCAGGAAAATCGGTTGCCGCGAAAGCGGGCGAAATGTTGAAGAAGACAGTTCTCGAATTGGGCGGCAGCGATCCCTACATTATTCTTGAAGATGCGAATCTTGAACAGGCAGTGAGCACATGCGTGGCATCGCGGCTTATCAACAACGGACAAAGCTGCGTTGCTGCAAAACGATTTATCGTCGTCGATTCGTTAAAGAAAAGATTTGAAGAGATGTTCGTCGGGAAAATGAAAGCGCAGAAAGTCGGTGATCCGCTTGAAGCCGGAGTGACGGTCGGGCCGCTGGCAAGACTTGACTTGCGGGATGATTTGCATAAGCAAGTGCGGACAAGTATTGAGCAAGGAGCGAAGCTATTGTTGGGCGGAGAAATTCCGGCGGGCAAAGGCGCTTTCTATCCTCCGACGGTTCTGACTAACGTGAAGAAAGGAATGCCTGCATACGACGAGGAATTGTTCGGACCGGTTGCCTCCATCATCACCGCAAAAGATGAGGCTGAGGCAATTCACATTGCGAACGATTCCGTGTTTGGTTTGGGCGCTGCTGTGTTTACGCAAGATGTGAAGCGAGGCGAGAGAATTGCAGAAGAAGAACTTGAAGCGGGCTCATGTTTTGTGAACGGGCCAGTAAAGTCCGACCCGCGGCTGCCGTTCGGCGGAATCAAAGAGTCAGGCTACGGAAGAGAACTTGCCCTGTTCGGAATTCGGGAGTTTGTGAATGTGAAGACGGTGTGGGTGAAGTGATTTGGCAGTGTGATAATTCAACGTCGATCTCGCGATTTTCACAGCCATAGTTTCTGAATGATGGAGCGGAATTTATGTTGTGACAATCCAAAGTTGAACTTGTGATTTTCACAGAGCTTTCGTACACTATCTCATGATTCGGCGTGATATAGAGAAAGAACTGCTCGAGGCGTCCAGTGAATATCCTGTCGTGACGCTGTTCGGTCCGCGTCAATCCGGCAAGACAACCCTTACTCGGATGGCGTTTCCGAACAAACGGTATTGGTCGTTAGAAGACCCTGATGTTCGCGCTCGTGCGGAGTCTGATCCACGCGGATTTCTTGCTGATACACAGACGGGTGTTGTTCTTGACGAAATCCAACGAGCGCCGCAGTTGCTTTCGTACATTCAGGGAATCGTGGACAAGTCAAAACAACGCGGACAGTTCATTCTTACGGGAAGCCATCAACCCGAACTTCATACTGCAATAAGTCAAACACTCGCGGGGAGAACGGCGCTGCTCACGTTGCTGCCCTTGTCCTTCAACGAACTCCGTCAATACAAGAAAAAGCTGGACCCATTCGAACTGATCGTGAATGGTGCGTTCCCACGCTTGCATGAAGAGAAGCTCAAGCCTGCGCGGTTTTTTAATTCGTATCTTCGCACCTACGTTGAACGGGACGTGCGTGCGCTTATCAACCTGAAAGACCTTCGCCGCTTCCAACAGTTTCTCACGCTCCTCGCAGGACGCGTTGGACAGGTGGTGAACTATACATCGCTCGGCAACGACGTCGGTGTGTCGGCTACGTCAATCAAGAGTTGGGTCAGCGTCTTAACCGCGTCGTATGTGATCGTCGAGCTTCCACCCTACTTTGAGAACGTCGGCAAGCGTGTCATTCGGTCGCCGAAAGTCTATTTTACGGATACAGGACTCGCCGCCTCACTCTTGGGAATTTCAACGCCCGAGCACGCCACACGCGACCCGCTGCGCGGTGTGTTGTATGAGAATCTCATCATCATGGAAGTTCTGAAACGCCGGCTGAACGTCGGCATACAGAATGGACTCTTCTTCTACCGCGACACGCACGGCAATGAAGTTGATCTGATCATTCGCAACGGAAGAAATCTCGTCCCAATGGAAATCAAATCCGCCGCGACGTTTGCCGCTGATTTCACAAAAGGGATTGAGCGATTTCAGGAAGCGCTCGGAGCGCGGGTTGAACCTGGCTACATTGCCTACAATGGGGAGGAGAGTATGACGTTCAAAGGGACGAAAGTTTTCAATCCCGTGCTGCACGAGAATGTGATGCGATCTCTTGTGAACGTGGAACGCTAAACGCCTCTTCTCGTGAGTCTGTCGATGTGAAAGCGGTGTGGATGAAGTTATTCCGTTTGTAATAATTCAAAGCCGAGGTTCGGAATATTGCGGACAAGAATTTGTTGCCTCGCTTAAAAACAATTTGGGTTGCAGCAGACGTAACTGTAATGTAACTTTCACATAGATAATCTTGGAAAGGGAATTCATGGAAGCAATACTAAAGATGTTATGAAGATTCAAAGTTCAACTTGAGATTTTCATAATCATACTGCCTGCTACGTTTTTGATTCGCCAAGCGCTTTGTGGAGAAGTAAGACACACCTGTCTACGAGTCCTCACTTGAACCATCCGCGAAACATGCTCGACTTCCGCCAACCAGCCTGGCTCGGGTACTTTACGAAGAACACTTTCACATCACCCTGGCTTGCATACTTGACGAAGAATATCTTTGCGTCGGCCTGGCTCGCATATCGAGCGTAGTGCCAGACCTCGTCCTTGCCCCTCGCATGATTGGAGTACTCTGCAACGTAGACGCACAAATCGGCCTGGCTCTCATATTTTACGCGATAGATTCTCACATCGGCTTGATGCGCGTATTGGACCTCGTAGATATTGCCACCGATAGCGACACCCGTTGCGACAAATGTCCCGACAAAAAGAGTTAACCCTGCCGAGAGAGAGAGCCTGATCATCTGAACCATTCCCTTTAGAAACTGTGTGAAAACTGTCATTCCGAACTTGTTTCGGAATCTATTGAGGCGAATCCAGCACAATTCGATGGATGCTGAAATTCCGCTGTTTCGAATCCCGCTTCAGAGGCGGAATCCCAAAAGCGGGATAAGTTCAGCATGACACGGTGGATTTTCACACATGTCCTTTACGTGTTGAACCCGATTCTTCCATTCGTCGGTTCAGGCTCTTTGTAAAATCCCCGATACGCTTCTGCGATCATCGCCAG
Source organism: Bacteroidota bacterium (assembly GCA_038247945.1). Lineage (GTDB taxonomy): Bacteria > Bacteroidota > Ignavibacteria > UBA10030 > UBA6906 > CAADGV01. The sequence goes on from JBBRUI010000242.1 coordinate 6,735, forward strand.
CAAATACTCGCGGCTGATCTTTGACGCTTCAAATGTATTCACCAACTCCAGATGCTTCACGAGATTGGCGATGAATGCGCCCGTCACCTTCTTCGCTTCCAAGGTTCTCAGAACATCATCATCGAATAGCTCAACGATCTTGTCTGTCTGAGTCTTGCTTCTCACGAGTGAGGAGTATTGCTCAGGATGAATCTGGCTCACATCGATCACGAGATCGAATCTTCCGGGACGGCTCGCTGCAAGGTCGACCAATTGTTTGTCGTTGGTTGTCGCGAGGAGGAAGAAGTTCCTTTGCGCGAATCCGTCCAACTTTTGAAGCAAACGCGCCAACTCACC
>JBBRUI010000243.1:0-7067 GCA_038247945.1 Bacteroidota bacterium
ACTTTCGGCGTGGGCATCGTTGAACTTCGCGAAATCCTGAAGGACGTTGGAGTGGTGGAAGCTTCAGACCTTGACGGTTTCGGTGCAGTGCTGCATCTTGCCGGCCTCTCCAATGATCCGCTGGGCGACCTTAATCCAGACCTCACCTTCGAGATCAACCATCTCGCTTCGCTTCGCCTGGCAGAATTGTGCAAAGAAGTTGGCGTCCGGCGTTACATATTCTCCTCTTCCTGCAGCAACTATGGTGCGGGCGGCGATGATTGGCTGACTGAAAGTTCGCCCTTCAATCCCGTCACACCCTACGGACATTCAAAGGTCCGCGTTGAACGCGACGTCTCGAAACTCGCCGACGATGATTTCAGCCCGACCTTTTTACGGAATGCAACAGCCTTCGGTGTTTCCCCACGGTTACGTTTCGATCTTGTATTGAACAATCTCGTCGCGTGGGCATATGCAACAGGCAAAGTTTTTATTAAGAGTGATGGAACTCCGTGGCGCCCGATCATTCATATAGAAGATATCTCCCGTGCTTTTGTTGCTGTTCTGGAAGCACCTATTGAAGTTGTGCATAACCAGGCGTTCAACGTGTGCCGTACCGAAGATAATTATAGAATCCGGGAATTAGCCGACATCGTAAAAGAGACAGTCCCCGGATGCGAGATTGAATACGCCGCGGATGCAAGTCCGGACAAGCGTAACTACCGTGTCGACAGCAGCAAGATTCAGAAGATGATTCCGGAGTTTCAACCGCAATGGAACGCCCGCAAAGGGGCACAGGAGTTGTATCAAGCTTACAAGCGAATCTGGTTGAAGCTTGAAGATTTTGAAGTGCCAAAGTTCAAGCGGATAGACCATATCAAACTTCTTCTGCAAAACGGAACACTCGATTCTTCTTTACGGGTGAGGAGTGAGGATTTGAAGGCGGCGGTAGCATGATGATAGTAGGTATCGATAGTATGAATACACACGATTGCCAATGAGCATTTCTAATGCAAAATGTTTTTCATGCGACAATACTAAGCTCAACTCAATTCTCAATTTCGGAAAGACGCCGCTTGCCGACGCATTACTTTGGGAGCGTCAGTTGAATGAACCGGAGATATTCGCGCAGTTGGAACTCGCGTTTTGCCCGGAGTGTGCGCTCGTTCAAATTACCGAGTCAGTTGATCCTGAGATCCTCTTTCAAAGGGACTATCCATATTACTCGTCTGTTTCGCCTTCGCTCATGAAGCATTTTAGCGACAGCGCAACGCAAATTATTGAGACGCGTCGTCTGGACGCAAATAGCCTTGTCATCGAAGCGGCCAGCAACGACGGATACATGCTGAAAACATTCGCGGATGCAGGAATACCTGTCCTCGGCATCGACCCTGCTGAAGGGCCGGCAGGTGTTGCGAAAGAAAAGGGAATTCCAACGCTGAACACTTTTTTTACAAGCGAGTTAGCAATGCAGTTGAAGTCGGAAGGGAAATCGGCCGATGTTTTTCTCGCCAACAACGTTCTTGCGCACGTTCCCGATCTCAATGGCTTTGTGCAAGGCATCAAGATATTATTGAAAGAAACAGGCGTGGCAGTTATTGAAGCCCCCTACGTCGTTGATCTCGTCGACCATATTGAATTTGATACGATCTATCATCAGCATCTTTGCTATTTTTCGGTTCATGCGTTGGACAACCTTTTCCGGCGTCATGGTTTGTATCTGAATAATATTACGCGCGTATCTGTCCATGGCGGAACGCTGCGGATGTTTATCGAACCAAAAGAAAATGTGGGCGATTCGGTCAAACAACTTCTATCCGAAGAAAAGCGGCGCAAGGTTGACCGGATAGATTACTACACAGACTTTGCCGCCCGGGTCGGGAAGTTTAAAAATGAATTGCTGGAAATTCTGAATTCTGTTAAGGCGAGCGGCAAGACGATCGCGGGATATGGAGCTGCAGCGAAAGCTTGTACAATGCTGGCATATCTTGGTATCGACAAGAAATATCTGGATTTCATTGCGGATTTGAATACATTTAAGCACGGAAGATTTATGGGAGGCAATCACCTGCCCATCTTCGCACCGGCGAAGCTCATAGATAGAATGCCTGACTATGTATTGATACTGGCGTGGAATTTTTCAGAAGAGATTATGAAACAACAAAAAGAGTATAGGGAACGCGGTGGAAAGTTTATTATTCCATTGCCGGAACCAAAGGTTGTATAACACTGTTGGCTTCATCTGAGCGAATTCTTATTAACACCCGGACGTGGCGTTGCGATGAATCGGGGATTTTTTGAATATTTATTGAGGAGGGAAACACCATGAAACAATTTTTTCTATGCATAATTTTCTGTGCAACCATGTTATTCACGAGTGCAGCACAGGCACAAGGAATCCGGGAGGACGAGTTTACCGGTGCACTCAACACTACTGTGTGGCGAGTTCTTGATCCCGTGGGCGATTGCACGATAACAACGACAGGAACACAGGTGAGTATTAGTGTTCCCCCCACCGTTCCTCACGATCCGTACACTGGAGGTAACAAAGCCCCGCGGATAACTCAACAAATTGCTTTGCCCGGAAACGACTTTGGGCCCTTTGACGTCTACGCAAAGTTTGATGCAGCAGCGACAGAAACTTATCAGATTCACGGCATTGAAGTGATTCAAGATTATTTAAACTATGTTCGCTGCGAATTTCATAGCAACGGTGGAGTTTATTATTCTTACCTACAAGGTTTCGACAACCTTGGCAACGCGGGGAATTTTTCTTATAGTAGCGCAGGTATGCCCGTCACGGGCACTGCACCGATATACTTGAGAATTAACAGATCAGGAACTACTTTTACCCAATACTGGTCTACCGATCTTGGAGGTGCGTGGAATGCAGCAGGTACCATAGAGCACACGCTGTTGGCCGACTCGATAGGAGTCTACGCGGCCAATACTGGCGGTCCTCCTCCTCCGGCTTTTACGGGTTTAATTGATTACTTCAAGATTTACAACCCTGTTCCTGTACAGCTCGCGAGCTTTACGGCATCTGTTGTCAACCAAAACCGCGTACGCCTGGACTGGACAACTGCCTCAGAAACAAATAACTATGGATTTTATGCGCAACGATCGATTGGCGGGACGGATAATTTCCAGAGAATAGAAAGCAGTTTCATTCCCGGTCATGGAACGACAATTACTCCGCACTCCTATTCATACACGGACGTTGCACCCGCGGGTGTGATACATTATCGACTCGAGCAAATTGACCTTGACGGAAGCGTCCACTATTCAGAGTCCGTGCAGGCAACAATTCTCACCGGAACTGCCGAAGGCAACGCGCTTCCCAAGGAATACTCACTACGTCAGAATTATCCAAACCCGTTCAATCCATCGACCATTATCAAGTATGAACTGCCCACGGAAAGCCGTGTTTCACTTGAGGTTTTTAATCTCATCGGGCAGAAGGTAGCAACGGTTGTAGAAGGTGTGAAACCTGCGGGCAGCCATGAAGTTTCTTTCAATGCCTCGGGGCTTACGAGCGGAGTGTATATGTACAAGCTCAGCGCCGGCAACCAAGTCTTCACAAAAAAGATGGTTCTGATGAAGTAAGTTTGATATTGCGAAGCTTCGCCAAGAAGCAAGCAAGAAATTTCTGTATAATAGCCTCGTCGTTTTAATAAGCGAGGCTATTTTTTCGTCGGGGATTCTCATACATTGGTGGTGAAGGTAGTGAAATGAACTACTCCTCCAGACGCGGGTGAGTGAAGGTGTTCTCGTAATAGTGTTTGAGTCTTTGAATCTGTTGTTTTCTTTCCCTCCCGCGCGCGAATCAATTGGTTTGCTCAAAAGTGTTTGAACTCCATAGACGTATTGGAGATGAATAGACATCAGTTTAACAGTGGTGATGTCAATCAAGGTAACTTGGGGGGAATATTACCTTGTTATATGCCACACGACCTCTCAAAGTAAATCCAAGAAGACAGCGATTCGCGTATTGTATTATAGCCGGGTTGCTTAAGTATGCCCGTTAAATCTTTCAAATTTCCAAACACATCGTTCGCTCTTTGAAAACAATAATCGTGACACATTTAAATCCAACTGCATCGGAACAATCTCCTTTGAAATTCTGCGTTGCGCTTTGCATTCTTGTTTTCTTTTCAATGGGCAGTAATTTTGCTCAGCCGACAATCTCTGTCTGGCACGGCCTGAATCAATCGTTTGGACAAAGAGGAAATCCACAAACCGCAATCAACATCCTGGGCAATGTCACGGATCCAAACGGGATTCAAAGTTTGAACTACACATTGAACGGTGGATCACCGATTAATCTCAGCAGGGGTCCTGATACGCGTCGTCTTCGTAGGACCGGCGATTTCAATATCGACATCTATACATCAGCCTTGAACAGCGGCAGCAATTCAGTTCTCATAACTGCAACCAATGATTCTAGTCAGATTTCGACGCAGACGGTTACAGTTAATTACACTGCGGGACAGATTTGGCCGACAACGTATTCAATTGATTGGGCAACCGCCGGAACGATTCAAAATGTCGCGCAAGTTACGGACGGGCATTGGACATTAGACAGCGGAACAATTCGTCTGGCCAATGCGGCAGATTTGGGATATGATCGTTTAGTTGCCATTGGTGACAAAACATGGACAGACTATGAAGCGACTGTGCCGATCACTGTCATCAACATAGATTCGTCCGGGTTTAATTATCCCAGTAACGGTGCCGGTGTTGGTCTTATTTTTCGTTGGTCCGGACACACTGACACTCCGTTCACTGGTATCTTTCAACCAAAAACAGGTTACCTTCCTCTTGGTGCAATGGGATGGTATAGCTGGGATGGCAGCGGATCCAGATTTTCGCTGGTGGGCAATAATCTCACACCTCTCGCCCCCGATAACAACAGTTTAACACTCTCCTTTGGAGTAACATACTACTTCAAGATGCGCGTCGTAACGCTCGCCGGGGGCGGGTCTGCGTACAAACTTAGAGTCTGGCAAGCAAATCAACCCGAACCGATGACATGGCTTGTGGAGGGAGTTCAATCCCTCGTGAATGATCCACCGAACGGATCCATTCTTCTCGGTGCACATCATGCTAACGCGAAGTTTGGAAATGTTGTAATCACTCCCACACAAGTTCGGGCAAACATCAAGGCAATGCTTCAAGGCCCGTACTCTACTTCGGGTGATAGCATGAGGACAAGTCTGCGCGGTATCCTGCCTCTTGCTCAACCGTATAACACCGCGCCTTGGAATTATGCGGGAACAGAATCTGTCGCATCCATCCCGGATAGTGTTGTTGATTGGGTATTGGTGGAACTCCGTACAGATACGACTGCTGCTTCAAAAGTTGGGACGCGCGCAGCATTCATCAAACGTAGCGGAAATATTGTTGACACCGGCGGAATAAATTCTGTGTTATTCAATGGCATCCCACCGGGCAATTATTATGTCGTGGTACGTCATCGAAATCATTTGGCTGTCATGACATCGTCACGCATCGTCCTTGGCGCGGCATCATCGGCATTGTATTCATTCACGAGTGCACAAACTCAGGCATATGGTTCAAGTCCCATGATGCAAATCGGATCAACATATGTCCTGTACGCCGGCGATGCAAACAGCTCGGCAGTTATTTCCGGCGCAGACGCAACTGCGGTTTTCACGAATGTGAATTCAGCCGTTTACCTCGCGGGTGACACGAATATGAGTGGCATAGTGACGAGCGCCGATGCAAGTATGGTATTTGATAATCTCAATAAAACATCGCGAGTTCCCGCTCCTTAGGAGATCCTGCCCAAGAGTGGAGGTACCACCTTTTCATCCACTCGCCGCAAATTCAATCCAAAAAATCTACAAACATCCTGGTAAACGAAGTGGAATGCTCTAGCTTACTATAGATTACCAACATCCCCTGCCCGCCTTTTTATGAAATTATTTACTTTCGCTGTGATGGTCGTTTATCTGGCATCGATTCCATCGTTTGCAGGCCCGAGTTCACCCCTTGTGTCATTCGAGCGTATAGTCATTGACATTGCCGACTTAGGCGCCGACTGTAAATCCGTCGGCGACATAGACGGAGACGGCCTGACGGACGTAATCATCGCCGACAACAGCGGCACACCGCTTCAATGGTATCGCGCACCAGGCTGGACAAAATATATCATCGAACCACGATCCGTCTTCACGACCGATATGCAGGCCGGATCAGTCCGCGGCAATGGCATTATCGACATCATTGTTCCTGACTATCCGGCACAACAAGTTCTCTGGTATGAAAACCCGCGCAACAGCGGCGGCGATCCTTTCACCGGACAGTGGGTGAAGCACGTGATCGGCTCCGCCGATGCGCATGATGTGGAGATCGGAGATGTGAATGCAGATGGAAAGCTCGACGTTGTTGTTCGCGGACACGTCGGCCCGACCATCCTTTTTCTGCAAGTCAACCCGACATCATGGACACGCGTTGTCATCACGACAGCACCGGGTGGTGAAGGCGTGGCTCTGGGAAATATTGCGGGCCGCCCGGATGGAAAACTTGATATCGTGGGGAACGGTTATTGGCTTGAACAGCCTGCAGATCCGGTTAACGGAAGCTGGACAAAACGTACAATCTCAAATGCATGGTCTACACTTGTTGCTGCAACTGTTGCCGATATGAACCAGGACGGACGGCAGGATGTACTGCTTGCCGCCTCTGAAAGTCCGGGACGCCTGGCGTGGTACGAGGCACCGGTTGACCGGATCAACGGAACATGGATCGAACATGTCGTGGATAACTCGGTCGACTATGTGCACACGTTTAAGGTTGCCGACTTCAATCTGGACGGCAAGCCGGACATTGCTTTTGCAGAAATGCAGCAATCCAGTCGCAAGCGTGTGGGAGTATATGTGAACGGCGGGAACAGTCTCTCGTGGACGTTGCAGGTCCTCTCGACCAACGGATCGCATAACATTCGCGTGGCGGACATTGGATCTGATGGCGACATGGATATCATCGGAGCGAACTACAGCAACTACTCTCCTCTTGAACTCTGGGAGAACCTGACGAGAGGATCACAACAAGGCCTCGACTCG
>JBBRUI010000244.1:0-7022 GCA_038247945.1 Bacteroidota bacterium
CAGCTCGGGGAGTTTTCCATCCGAAACTTTTGTCTCCAGAATTTCACGGTATTCCTTGTCAGCCCCGGGTCCTTCAAAAAATCCGTCAATCAGGGATTGAATATACAAACCTGAACCGCCAACAACGATTGGCGTTCTCTTTCTCTCGAGAATTTCATCGATGACTTCCCTTCCCCGCTCGCCAAACTCACCGGCGTTGAAGTCCTCATCCGGCAAAAGCATATCCACGAAGTGATGTTTGACGGAAGCCAGTTGCAGCGCAGAGGGTTTTGCCGTGCCGATAGTGACATGTTCGTAAACCTGCCGCGAGTCCGCGGAGATGATTTCGCCTCCGAGCAGTTTCGCAATCTCGAAAGAGATGGCGGTTTTGCCCGATGCAGTCGGGCCTACGAGGACGAGGACCTTTAGGGATTTAGGATTGCGGATTTGGGATTGCGAATCGACATACGGGAGCAAATGTTTTTTCAGTCCACTATCCACAATTAAACAGTCAGGCCAATCATCGCGCCCATCCCATTTTTCCTATAAGCGGAACGAACTTGAAACCAACTATTTCTTTCCTATCGAATTGCTGTCCATGACGTGTAACCACCAACAAGCTCTGCATTTCTTGATCACCCACAGGAATCACAAGCTTTCCACCATCGGCAAGCTGCTTCATCAGCGGTTTGGGAACATCCGGGGCACCTGCAGTGACAATTATACCGCTGAAAGGAGCAAACTCGCTCCACCCTACTGTTCCGTCGCCGGCTTTTGATGCAATACGATATCCCAGCTTCTCCAGAATTTTTCTCGACTTGCTGAGAAGCTCCGAGTGTCGTTCGATTGTAAAAACCTTAGCCCCCATCTCCGCAAGGACTGCAGCCTGATAACCGGAACCGGTTCCGATTTCGAGAATCTTTTCACCGGACTTGACGCGCAACGCTTGCGTCATGAAAGCAACTGTATACGGCTGCGAGATAGTTTGCATCTTGCCAATCGGTAACGCCGAATCCTCGTACGAGCGGTTTGTAAAGGGCTCGGGAACAAATAAATGCCGCGGGACATTTGTCATCGCAAGGAGCAACCGCTCGTCCGTGATTCCACGGTCACGAAGCAGTGCAATCATTTCCTGAACGTCACCGTCAAATCTTGCCATCGAACCTCAATTCTTATGAGTTCCGTATCAACTTCAACATGGAGCCGAAGGACCGCTCAGTTTCCATCGTCAGTTTGTCTTTAAGTTCGCGCCGGAGAACTGCCGGGGTAAATCCGCGTTTCAAAACACCGTCTTCGGCGAGCGACACCGATCCAGTCTCTTCCGAAACAATAACCACAATTACATCGGCCTGTTCTGAAATTCCCAAGCCTGCCCGGTGGCGCGTCCCCAAAGGCTGTCCATCCCACTCCGCAGTGTTCGATAGTGGCAGAATGCAGCGAGCCGCTTCGATCAGTCTGTCTTTAATGACGACTGCTCCGTCATGCAGCGGAGATTTAGGATTGAAGATGGAAAGAATAAGAGAACGGCTGACCAATGCCTCCATCTTCGTTCCGGTTTCCACATGAGCTCTAATCCCCGTTGAGCGGACGAAAATTATCAGCGCACCTTGTTTTTTTCTAGAAAGCTCGGTAACGGCCGCGACCACTTCGTCAATAGACTCGTCGACATTCGTCTTGATAAGAAACCGGATAACCGGATTCCTTCCAACGAGTACCAGAAGCCTTCTCAATTCGGGTTGGAAGAGAATAATAAATGCAATCACCCAGATATCGGTAAGCGTGCGAAGAATCCAGCTCATCGCTTTCAAGTTTGCAGCCTGGGAGATAAATGAGAAACCAAGGATCAGGAGTAGCCCGACGAAAATCTGAACGGCGATCGTTCCCCGCATCGCCAAATAAAGTCGATAAAAGATGTATGACACCAATGCGACATCAATCAAGTCGACCAGCGTAACTGTCAGAAATCCTATTTTGAATAATTCCATTTCAGATTGTCATGTCTTGGGCGTGCATGATAGCATCGGCGATCGCCACGGCGCGTTTGGTTTCTTTGACATCGTGAACCCTGACGATCGAGGCGCCGTTCATCACCGCAACAACGGCGGCAGACAACGATCCTTCCAATCTATCTCCAGACTGAGTGCTTAATACATTTCCAATAAAGCTCTTACGGGAAGCACCCACAAGAATTGGATAGCCCAGGGATTTAAGCCGATTAAGGTTCTTTAGAATTTCCAAATTGTGTCCGGGAAGTTTCCCGAAGCCGATGCCAGGATCTACAATAATCTGATCTATCCCTAACATCTTCGCGCCCTCAACCCGGTGACGCAAGTGTCCGATGATCTCTTCCCACATATTGTCATACACAGGGTTGTTCTGCATTGTCCGCGGCTCACCCTTCATATGCATCAACACCACTGATGCTCCCATCTCTCCGACCAAAGTTGCCATGCGCTCATCAAACTTAAGTCCGCTTATATCGTTGACGATCATCGCTCCCGCATCCAGAGCGCTCATTGCCACCTGGGATTTGTATGTATCGATGGATATAGGGACGTCGGTTTTCCCTGCAAGAGTACTGATTACCGGAAGGACGCGATTCAATTCTTCCGCCAGAGGAACCGGCTCAGCACCCGGTCTCGTCGACTCTCCGCCGACATCAATGAAGTCTGCGCCTTCGTCGATCATTTGCAGAGCGCGCTCCACCGCACGCTCGGGGTCAAGATACTTGCCGCCATCGGAAAACGAATCGGGCGTAACATTAAGAATGCCCATGACGTGTGTACGCGATGAGAGATTGTAGGTCTTTCTTCCAAAGCGGTACAGAACTGAGGACTGGCTTTCCGGTTTGGAATCCGACATGGAATTACCTTTAGTGGGAAAGGCTACTTTCATAAAGCAAGAAGGTGACTTTCTCAGTCACCCTCTGCCCTTACGATGATTTCTTTGCCGACAATGCCCTTCGCTTTGCTTTCACACGCTCCTGGGCTTTCTTGTGCTTTTTATTTGCGACCCGTTTCTTCTTGTTCATGAACTTCTCCGTTGTTAGTTAATGTCATAGCCATCGCCCTGAGCAGCGAGGCTCAGAATTCAGCGAGCGTACTTCTTGTACCGATCATTGATTCTTCCCCAATGCAAATTGCCGAGGAAGTTATCAATGTATACTGCGCGCTTCGGGCCATCCTTATGATAGTACGCGTGCTCAAACACATCGCACGGGATAAGTGGGATGCCGCCCCAGATCGCGCCGTAGTGGTGCTCGTCAACCGTTACATTCAGCAACCGTTTCGAATACAACATATCATACACCAACACACCCCAGCCGCTGAGCTTTGCAGAAACCGCGCCCGCCTTGAAGTCCGCTTTCCATGCATCGAGCGATCCAAACTCTTTTTCAATCGCAGCCTTTACTTCGGCTCCCTTCGAAACATCGCCGTCGCCGCCCATTACTTCCCAGTAGACATCATGCAGAAGGGTGCCCGCGTGGTTCCATGTGGTGCGTCGCTTGAGCTCGCCAATCTGGCTGTAGTTGCCGTTCGCTTTGGAACGGTCAGCAGTCTCGAGTTCCTTTTCAATTGTATTTAACGCCGTTACGTATCCTTTGTGGTGCGTGTTATAATGCCAGTCGGTTGTCTCGGCATCGACTACATTTGCAAGAAGCTTCTTTGCTTCTTCGTCACTATATGGACGCGGATTGAATTTCCATTCGTATGCCATTGTTGAGTTCTCCTTTTTTTGTTTGAGGGATTGTGATAGTAGTTCGGATCGTAAAATAGGTGCAGCGGCAACGAGTGCGCTCGAAGCAGCCAGTGTGCTGATAAACTTTCGTCGTTTCATTTTCGGAAAAATAATAATGAGATGATTTGATTGAATAGCTCGAAAATTGATGCGAATATTCTGTTCAAAACCCTAGCCATTCATGCAGGGAAGTAGCCAACATCGTGGAGTCAGGTCCACTTAGCCTGCCAATCTTTTTGATGACTATGCTATCCTCGATAGTATAGATTCCTCTCTTTACGACACTGGGGACGTTAAGTCCAGCGTTACGCCAATCTGCCAACGCAAATTCACCGGCAAACAGTGAAGAGGACTTGCTCGTTAACGGCACAATAAACATATCGTCAGAAACATGTGGAGCACTCACAACAACAGAGGGACGAACTTTCGATCCTGACAAGTCACTGAACGGATACCGTACCAGTATCACGTCACCCTTTGAGTAATTCGGCATACACGTCGTCCGCTGAGTTATTCCAAATCGCGTCCAGAGAACCCTTGCTGGCGCCCACCCAAAATTGTGAGTCGTCGTTATCAGGCAGCAACGTTACGAGGACTTTTGTTCCTTCCGGAACGTCAATTCTTTCCAACGGCTCGATTTTACCCGACTTTACAACAGCCCATATGGAGTTCAGCATATTCTCTCCTACGATTCATTTCGAAATTTCTTGTCCGCACGATCTGCGTCTACACCCCGAACGACTGCCCGCAGCCGCAACTCTTCGTCGCCTGCGGATTGTTGAAGACAAATCCCTTACCATTCAGCCCGTCGCTAAAGTCGAGGACGGTTCCTGAGAGGAAGAATAAACTCTTCGGGTCGACAAAAATCGTCAGGCCGAACTGTTGCAGGATTTTATCATTCTCTTTGGGTTTCTCATCGAACGCAAGAACATACGTCATGCCCGAGCAGCCGCCGCCTTTTACTCCAAGCCGTAATCCGTGTTCCTCAGGGATCTTGTTCTCAGCTTTCAACTTGCGTACTTGATTCGCTGCTTTCTCGGTGAGGACAATTTCTTCGTTCACTTCCGGTTTTCCCGGCATTGTTGCAACTATTGTTTCCATTTATTCTCCTTTGTTTCAGACTCCATAGACTAAATAGACTTCACAGACTAATTTCTACATTCCCAATTCCAGCCGTGCCGCTTCCGTCATCATCGTCGGATTCCATTGCGGATCCCACACAACTTTCACTACCGCCTGCGTAACGTTCGGAACAGTTTTGACTTTCGCTTCAACCTCACGCGGCAGCGATTGCGCGGCAGGACAATGCGGTGAGGTTAATGTCATCACAACCAAAACACCACCGTCTGCTGCAACCTTCACATCGTAAATCAAACCCAGTTCATAGATGTTGACGGGAATTTCCGGATCGTAGCAAGTCTTTATCGCTTCAGTTGCGTTGTTGTGGATAATGCTCTGTTCGATTGTGCTGAGCTGACGAACCTCAACCGGAGTTGCGGGGGAAGTTTCGGCCGGTGTTTGTTCGATTGTTGATTGATCTTGCTGTGTGTTCATTTCTATTCCGTTGAGACAGTTTGTGCTTCTTCATTCAGCGCCGCGTGCAGAGTGTGCCATGCAAGGCTCGCACATTTAACGCGTGCAGGGAATTCACTTACGCCCGCGAAGGCTGCAAGCTTGCCGAGCTTCTCTGCATTTTGTTCTACGTTCACCTCGCCCTTGACTAATTTATGAAAATCCTGAAACATAGTCTCCGCGTCGGCTTTCGTCTTCCCCTTCAACAGTGAACTCATCACGGATGCTGAGGCTTTCGAGATCGCACAGCCGGCTCCTTCGAAACTCACGTCCTTGATTACATCACCATCTACTTTCACAAACAATGTGTAGTGATCGCCGCACAGCGGATTGTAGCCTTCAACGTGGCGCGTCGCATCCTCCATCTTTCTGAAGTTGCGCGGGTGCTTGTTATGATCCAGAATCACTTCCTGGTATAGTTCGCGTAACATCGACATCAGCCGAGAACCTCTTTCACTTTTTGAATAGCCTTCACCAGCACATCGACTTCGTCTTTTGTGTTGTAGAACGCGAATGAAACACGTGCGGTTGCCGGGATTCCGTACCGTAGCATCACGGGCTGGGCGCAATGGTGTCCCGTTCGAATAGCAATTCCCTCGTAGTCCAGAATCGTCCCAATGTCGTGGGGATGTATTCCCTCAAGAACAAATGATATCACGCTCGCCTTCTCTTTTGCAGTTCCGATGATCTTCAGGCCGGGGATCCCGGATAACTTTTCCGTTGCATACTCGAGGAGTTCGTGTTCGTACGCCGCGACGGCAGCTAAATCCATTCCGTTCATGTAATCGATTGCAGCGCCAAGCCCGATGCCGCCTGCAATGTTGGGCGTCCCCGCCTCAAACCTGTAAGGTAAATCATTGTAGATGGTTTTTTCGAACGTGACCGACTTGATCATATCGCCGCCACTTTGATACGGAGGCATTTTCTCGAGCAGCTCTTTTTTTCCATACAAAACGCCAACGCCGGTTGGGCCGAACATTTTATGGGATGAAAAAGTATAGAAGTCGCAATCCAAATCCTGCACATCAACTCTCATATGCGGCACCGCCTGGGCACCATCGATCAAGACTGGAATTCCGCGCTTGCGCGCCGTTTCAATCATGCTTTTAATGGGATTGATCGTCCCCAGAGCGTTCGAGATATGGGCGATGGCAACTATCTTCGTCCGCTCGTTCAACAACCTCTCATACTCATCTAAAAGCAACTCTCCGGCATCGTTCATTGGAATCACGCGCAGCGTTGCCTTCTTTTCCTCGCACAACATTTGCCACGGAACGATATTGGAGTGATGCTCAAGCGCGGAGATAACAACTTCATCTCCCTCATTCACGTTTTTGCGTCCGTAACTTGCAGCAACGAGATTGATGCCTTCGGTCGTTCCCCGCACGAAAATAATTTCCTGCATCGAGCGGGCATTGATAAACTTCTGCACTTTTGCGCGTGCAGCCTCGTACGCCTGCGTAGCTTTTTCGCTCAGGTAATGGACGCCGCGATGAATATTGGAATTCTCTTCGTGATAGTAACGCATTATCGCGTCGATGACCACTTGCGGCTTCTGGCTCGTTGCTGCATTGTCAAGGTACACCAGCGGTTTGCCGTTGATCTCCCGACGCAACAAAGGGAAATGAAACCGACAGCTTTCCACGGGCACGGGAGCTTTCACAATTTTGTCATCAAACGTTGCAGTCATTGCTTCCATATTCATTCTTCGATTTCTCTCCCGCGTTGCAACC
>JBBRUI010000245.1:0-6953 GCA_038247945.1 Bacteroidota bacterium
GCAAAACGTCTGAGCTGCCGTTGATAACACGTGATACGGTTTGGTGTGAAACGCCAGCCTTTTTAGCATCAGTGCATATCAAACTAGTTCGAGTTAATCACTCAACTTCTGAAGAGAAATGAAGCGCAAGTATGGAGCAAGTAAAAGTATTTCACGATAAAACAGGAAACACACTAACCGTTTGGTTTACCGAACCCCGGCAAGAATTTGTCTGTGAAGAAACGGGGGAAGAAGTGGTTTTGATGAAAGACAAGGACGGTAAAGTGATCGGCTTTGAAAAACTGAACTTCTCATCCTCGCCGGAGAAGCAGACTCATATCGGTTTTGAAACAGTAACGATTTCGTAAGCTACATCGATTATTTGAATATAAGGAGAAACTAATGGATGTCCGACTTCCCCGTCTAGGCGAAGGTGCCGATAGCGGAACCGTCTCAACAATATTTGTGAAAGAGGGTGACACCGTAAAGAAGGATCAATCCATTCTCGAACTTGAAAGCGAGAAGGCTGTTGCTTCGATTCCGACACCCGTGGATGGGACGATCAGCAAGATCCATATAAAAGAGGGGGACGAAATACGCGTCGGTACGCTCATCTTCTCTGTTGCGGAAACTGGTTCGGCCTCATCAGCGTCGCCTCCACCAGCATCAAGCGTTCCGGAGCCTGCAAGTGAAGAGTCCGCTCCCAAAGAAGAACCGGCTGCCGCTCCGGCCGGGCAACCAACAACGGAACCGCCCCCGGCAAAACCAGCCGGCACCGGGCCTCCCATAGCTTCACCTTCTCTTCGCAGGTTGGCGCGGGAGATAGGCCTTGACCTTTCAAAAATCCGCGGCACCGGCAATGGCGGGCGCATTTTGACATCGGACGCGCGGTCGTACATTCAACGTTTGCAAAATCAGGGTGCGCCCTCAACATCATCTGCACAGCAAGCAGCGTCTCCCTCGCCCAAAGCTCAGCCGGTGAGCATTGACTTTTCAAAATGGGGCAGCGTCGAAAAGAAGAAAATGACGTCGCTGCGGAAAGCCATCAGCCACAAGATGGTTGAGGCGTGGACAACGATTCCCCATATCACCCAGTTTGACAATGTTGATGTTACAGACATCCTTGCGATGAGGAAGAAATTCGGGAAGGCATATGAAAAGAAAGGCGGGCATCTCACCATCACGCCGTTCATCATGAAGGCAGTGGTCGAGACTCTGAAAAAACATCCTGCGTTTAACGCGAGCATGGATGAAGCGACGGAAGAGATCGTGTACAAGAATTATTATCACATCGGCATTGCAGTAGATACTGAACAGGGATTGATCGTCCCCGTGATTCGTGATGTCGATAAAAAAAGCATGCTCGAACTGTCAAAAGAACTTCAGGATATGGCCGAACGGACGCGCCAGCGGAAAGTCTCGCTCGAAGAAATGCAGGGCGGGACGTTTACGATTTCCAATCAGGGCGGTATTGGCGGCGCACACTTTACTCCCATCATCAACAAACCGGAAGTTGCCATTCTCGGTGTTGGAAAAGGTTCGATGCAAGCGGTTGTGCGAAATAAAAAGATTCAGCAGCGGATGATTGTGCCGCTTGGACTTTCGTACGATCATCGTGTTGTGGACGGTGGCAACGCAGCACGGTTTATTACCGACTTTGTGCAGGCACTGGAACACTTCAAATCTTCGGATGTCAAAATCTAAAAGCTTGTTTGCCACTAAGACACAAAGGCACAAAGCCTATTATCTTTGTTCTTGGTGTCTTTGTGTCTTGGTGGTTTTCTTTTTTTGAAATGGAAGGAATGAAATGAAATCGATTAAAACAGAAATTGTAGTAATAGGTTCAGGGCCGGGCGGATACGCAGCGGCGTTTTATGCTGCCGACCGCGGGAAGAAAGTAATTATGGTGGAAAAGGATACGAAGCTGGGTGGTGTGTGTCTGAACGTTGGCTGCATTCCATCGAAAGCATATCTGCATGCGGCCAAGCTTATTGATGAAGCACAGGAGTCCGGTTATCGCGGGATCAACTTCGGCAAGGCGAAACTGGATCTGAACAAAATGCGAGCGTGGAAAAATTCCATCACCGGAAAACTCGCACAGGGAGTTGCCGCGCTTGCAAAATCGCGCAAGGTGGAAGTAATGTACGGCCGGGGTTATTTTGAAGATTCGAAAACCTTGCGCGTCGAAACAAAAGAAGGCCAGAAGTTCGTCACGTACGACAAAGCTATCATCGCAACCGGTTCGCGTCCTTCGATCCCTTCCGCATTTGATCTCGGCAACAAACGTATCATGACTTCCACCGAAGCACTCGAAGTTGAGGAAGTCCCGAAGAGTCTGTTGGTCGTCGGCGGGGGATATATCGGCATGGAGTTGGGAACGGTGTACGCAACGCTTGGCAGCGAGATTGTGCTGGTCGAAGCGCTCGACTCAATTCTCGCAGGAGCCGATCCCGACCTCATTCGTCCCGTCATAAAAAATGCGGAGAAGTCTTTCAAAGAAATCCGCCTGAAAGCGAAAGTCCTGAAGATGGCGACGTACAAGAAGCAGATCAAAGTCACGATGGAGTACAACGGGAAACAGGTTGAAGAGCTCTACGACCGCGTGCTTGTTTCAGTGGGACGTACGCCGAACAGCAACGATCTTGGACTTGAGAACACAAAAGTTCAGAAGGACGAGAAGGGATTTATTATCGTGAATGAAAAGCTGCAGACTGCCGACCCGATGATTTGCGCAATCGGCGATATCGTGGGCGGAGTGTTGCTTGCACACAAGGCATCGAAGGAAGCACGCATCGCAGTCGATGCAATTCTGGGAGAAAACTCGACTTCGAAAGACGTGGTCGTCCCTGCTGTTGTGTTTACCGATCCGGAAGTCGCGTGGGCGGGAGTGACCGAGGCGGAAGCGCGGCAACGCGGCTTGAAATTCGAGGTTGCAAAATTCCCGTGGTCCGCCTCAGGCCGCGCCCTCAGCTTCGACCGCACGGATGGCCTGACAAAGTTGATCGTCGACTCCGAAACCGAGCGGGTGCTTGGAGTGGGATTGGTGGGAACAAATGCCGGCGAGCTGATTGCGGAGGGAGTGCTGGCAATTGAGATGGGCGCAACGGTTGAGGATCTCGCTTTGACCGTCCATGCTCATCCGACATTATCGGAAACACTCATGGAAGCGGCGCACGCGTTCTACGGAGACTCGACGCATATTTACGCGCCGAAGAAGAAGCAGTGAGAAATAGGATTCTCAACACGAAGACTCAAAGAGCCGCGAAGGTTCACAAAGATGGAGGAGTTCTATCGTGCACACAGAGCAAAGTGCAATTGAGGCGGTGAGGCAATTCGTTCAATACAATGCGGAACATTATCCTCCACGAACGCACAACCTTCTTCTTTTGGCGGAGAGGGCAGCATACGAACCAACACAACAAGAGAAACTCCTTTTCGATGCAGTCAACAAATTCAACATTGAGGCGCGCTACCCCGATTACAAGGAAGAATTCAGAAAGAAATGCACGCGAGCGTTTGCATAATCATATCTCACACAAATTGACGAAGTGTACAAATGCATACTCAAGAGAATCTGAACTCCGTCATTCGTCGTTTCCTTTCACTTATTTCTGAGGAAGTAAAAGTGAAGGAAGCGTATCTGTTTGGTTCGTATGCAAACGGGCACGCGCATGAATACAGCGACATTGATATGGCAATTGTTTCAGATGATCTTGTTGGAAGTCGCTTTGATGATTCGACTCGTTTGGGGAAATACGTTATCGAAGCGTCAATTGACATCGAAGTCCATCCTTTTAAAACCGAAGACTTCACTCCCGACAATCCGTTTGTGGAAGAAATATTGAGAACGGGAAAGAGGATTCAATGGAACTGAGCGAAGCAGCCTTACCCAATTGAATAGGGAATTCATACCCGTACACTCGCTCTCCCAATGAAAACCAGCAAAGAACGCCGCCAAGTCGAACTCATAGCCCTCCTCACCGACTCACCAATCCGATTGTCCGTAACTGACCTGTGCGGAAGATTCAACGTCGAAGTCGCAACAATCAATCGCGACCTGCAGGAGTTGCGCGAACGGGGGATTCAGATTCATAGCGTGCAAGGCTCGGTACGGTTGATTCGGCAGCCATCAGAGAAAGAACTCAGGGCACTCCTATCGCTGTACATCTCATCCGTTGGCAATGCAATCAGCCTGCCCCAAAACATCTCTCTCACCGTCAAGAAGCTCAAAGAAAAATCGCTCCCGACATTTGTTGCGCTCGTCCGCGCAATTGAAGAACGCCGAATGGCAGAACTGACGTACTACAAAATGTTCGACGATGAAACTGTCGTGCGTGTTGTCGAACCGCATGACCTCATCCCGACAAGCCGCAACTGGCGATTGATCGCGAGATCGGATGGGATGTTCAAACAATTTTTTGTTGAGAACATCCGAGAAATCAAAGTCTTGAATGAACGCTTTCGACGATCAAGTGAGTTCAACAGCAGCGACTTGTTCCGTAACAGCTTTGAATACTGGAGTGGCGATGAGCAGTATGAAGTTGTGCTGAGGTTCAGCAAGAAAGTCGCTACCCAAATCAAGAACGGTGTGTGGAGTGAAGAGCAAGAGATTGAGACTCAGCGTGACGGATCCGTTTTGCTTCGGATGAAAGTCAACTCGCTCGAAGAGGTTGGCAATTGGGTGATGACGTGGGGCGGGGAGGTAAGGGTGGTTGAGCCGGAGACATTGAAACAGCAGACAACCAACAAGGCAAAACAAATTTGTTAAGACGAATCAAAGTCTAAGCAGATGATTATTATCATCAGATGATTTGATGTTGCAAACGATTTGTGTGTTCTTAGAACAAGCAGGAATCATACATCAACGAAGGAAAGGAACACAGCTATGGCAGCAGAGATTCAAGACAAGAACGGAAGCCGTCTGTATAAATTTACCGGATCAGAAGTTCAGGACAAAAATGGCAGTAGGCTGCTCAAAGTGACGGGCAATGAGATTCAGGATAAGAACGGTGGCCGGTTGCTGAAGTTTACGGGAAATGAAATCCAAGACAAGAATGGCAACCGCATGTATAAATTTACCGGCAACGAGATTCAAGATAAGAACGGGGCTAGACTGTACAAGTATTCAGGAAGTGAGGTACAAGACAAAAACGGTAACCGGCTATACAAGTTGACTGCACCGGTTCCACCCGCAGTGTTCGTAGCTTTGGGAATCATACATTGAAGGACTATTCTCATAGCTGCATTTGCGTGGCAGTGTAAGGAGTTGCTCTTTTGATGGAAGTTTTCTCCACTACCATGCATGAATTAGGAATGACTTAACGCTTTATGGCGTTGCTACCTCACGTCAAATCAATAGAAAGGATTGAATCATGAAGCTCAGAATTGAAGAGCGGCTCAGTAGGGTTTATGAGAACAACGATCATCCAATTTATCACTGTCGTGCCCGCAGTGAAAGTTGTTTGGAGTGTGCTGAGGCATGCAGGGAAAGGAAGACGCAGATTGTCGGACCTTTCCCTTTCTGGCATGTTGGGAAGAAGTACTCAACTGAAAAACCAAGGGTTCTGTTTGTAGGCAAATGGGCGAATTGGGGAAAGACCAGTGGTCAATCTAAGCCAAGAAGTGTCGCCGGAATGAAGAATATTTTTTTTCCGTTTGGTGATGATGGACGGCTCACGAATCCCTCTCCCTTTTGGCGGTTTATCCGCGATACTTGCAGCGCTGTCTTTGGGTACGAAGATGCGGCATTCGAATTAGCAGCCGTCACGAATCCGGTAAAGTGTTTTCCACGCGATAACAAACAAAATGTTCTGGTTGAAAATTGTGTAAGAAAGTTGAAAATAATCGAGCACGAGATCGGCGTATTGAAACCTACCTTCGTCATCCTTATGACGGGGGATAAGTTTGCAGCACCGGAGGTAGAGAGTTTGATGGGTCCCTACAAGAAAATATCAGCTGTAACCAAAACATGCGTTTCCCAAAAACATAATCCGACACTAATCTGGACGTTTCACCCTCAAGGTCTCCAGCTCAAAGGCAAAGGGCTATACAACCTAGTCTTGAAAGAGATTGAAGAAGAGATCGCCAAAAACACCCAAGCTCGAATTTATTATCATCCAATGATACGACTCTCTCCCATCGGTTTGCTACCTTATACCAAAACAAGGAGCAAACCCGATGGAGCAATCAACATTTCAATCCAATCTCGCACCCGCATCCGCTGAGAGACATGTCCCCTACTTTCTCTTCGAGTTCATCAAGTCGTATCTCTACAGTTTGCATAGTAATACTCTCAGCCATCACGAACTCGTTGTACTGCGAATGGCTGGAAGAAGCAGCGAACTGAACTCAAAGCCACAACTTGTTTTTGTCACGGACGAATCGGAATGCCCGAACCTTCGGGTATCGAATGCGTTTGTTGAAGCAACCGTTCGCTTCAGAGATCGCCAGTACGACATTTCGTTATCCCGTAACCGCGAGACGATCTTTACGCTGAATCTTATCTATGTGCTTGGAACGGAGCCATTATCGCGTGAACCAAGTGCGCTTATCCAGTTTCTGCTTGGCGAAAGTCTGCGGTCATCACAGTTCAACAACTCTTGCCTTCGGGTGTGTGATTCACAATCGGAGTACTCTGACCATGATATCTATGTTGAAAGGGCGGCTCCCTACGCGGATACCCTCTCAGAAATCTATCTGCCAGAATCATTGCAGCATCACATCAGGCTCTTCATGCACGCGCTTCAACACTTCGACGCACAACGACAATCTCTTCGTTATCTGTTCTCGGGGAAACCAGGGACGGGCAAAACCAAGATCATTCGGGCAATAGCCAACGCATGCACGGGGAATGCAACATTTATCTTCGCCGATGGAAGCGAGACGAATATTGATGGCCTGTTCGAGTTTGTTGATTACTTCAGCCCCATCGTTCTGTGTATCGACGACATTGACGTGATGGCAAGGCCACGGAA
>JBBRUI010000246.1:0-6948 GCA_038247945.1 Bacteroidota bacterium
GTGAATGGAGAAAACATTCCCGTGGATATCCTCCAACTTGATGAACGATCATTCTCCGTGTTGACAAATGGAAAATCAGACAAGATAATTGCTGAACGAATTGACGGAAAATATCAGGTGCAAGTCAATGGCAGGCAACTGGAGGCATCCGTCGAATCAGAACGAACGAGGCTTCTAAAACAGTTTGAACGTCAATCCGGAAGCCGTGTTTCGAACGCCGAGATCAGGGCGCCGATGCCGGCCCTGGTCATCAGGATAGAAGTAAATGTTGGAGATGACGTGGAGCCGGGCCAGGGTTTGTTAATTCTCGAAGCAATGAAGATGGAGAATGAAATAAAAGCGCACAGTGCGGGACGAGTAAAGGAAATTCGTGCGATCAAAGGGAAGCCTGTTGAAAAAGGTGAACTGATTATGATACTGGAAGAATAATGACAGTGACCAAGCCCAGGAAGGAACCTGAAGTTACTATTGAGCTTGCGCGGCAGCATGGCTTAACGGAAGATGAATACAAAAAAGTTATTGAGATTCTCGGAAGAGTTCCGACATATACCGAACTTGGAATTTACAGCGTCATGTGGAGCGAGCATTGCAGCTACAAGAACTCAATTGCAATATTGAAAACACTACCCCGCAGCGGCGGACGGTTGCTCGTGAGTGCCGGTGAAGAGAACGCAGGGTTAGTTGATATTGGAGAAGGGTGGGCTGTCGCATTCAAAATTGAAAGCCACAACCATCCATCTGCCGTAGAGCCGTATCAAGGAGCTGCAACAGGAGTCGGGGGAATTATGCGCGACATTTTTACGATGGGTGCCCGACCCATCGCGGCCCTGAACTCCTTACGCTTTGGTGATCTTAACAACGAAAGAACCAGGTATTTGCTGAAGGGCGTGGTGAAGGGAATTGGTGATTACGGGAACAGCTTCGGGGTTCCAACGGTTGCCGGTGAAGTATACTTCGATGAATGCTATCAGGATAACCCGCTGGTGAATGCAATGGCCGTAGGAATTGTAAAGCATGGAGCGTGGGCGAGTGCTGTTGCAAAAGGTGCGGGGAATCCTGTCATGATTGTAGGATCCGCAACAGGCAGAGATGGTATTCACGGCGCAACGTTTGCCTCCGAAGAAATTTCAGAAGCCTCGGAGGCGAAACGGCCCTCGGTGCAAGTCGGCGATCCTTTTACGGAAAAACTTCTTCTCGAAGCTTCGTTAGAAGCGATCCGTTCAGGGTATCTTGTCGGAATCCAGGACATGGGTGCTGCAGGTATTACCTGTTCAACCTCCGAGATGAGTGCGAAAGGAATGTCCGGCATGAAGATCAATTTAGATAAAGTGCCGGCACGTGAACATTCGATGTCCGCTTATGAACTTATGCTTTCTGAATCTCAGGAGCGTATGCTTGTTGTTGTGAAAAAAGGATACGAGCAAAACGTCAAAATGATTTTTGATAAATGGGATTTGCACGCCGAAATAATTGGTGAGGTCATCGACCAGGATCGGTTGGTTATCTCCTATAACGGTGAGAAAGTCGCCGACGTACCGGCGGAATCACTTGTGCTTGGCGGTGGAGCACCGGTATACTTACGAGATTCCCGCGAACCGGAATACTTGAAGGCAACAAGAGCTTTTGATCCGAATTCTCTACCAATCCCTGATGATCTAGGCACCGTTCTGCTAAAGCTGCTCAGTTCTCCGAGTGTGGCGAGCAAACGTTGGGTCTATGAGCAGTACGATAGCATGGTTCGGACGAACAATGTTGTCTTGAATGGCTCAGACGCGGCCGTTATTCTTCTAAAAGATTCCCGAAAAGCGTTGGCTATGAAAACAGACTGTAACAGTCGATACGTTTATCTCAATCCTCGTCTGGGAGGTATGATCGCAGTTGCAGAGTCGGCACGGAATGTCGTGTGTACGGGGGCTACGCCACTTGCAATAACCAACTGCTTGAACTTCGGAAATCCGTATAAGCCTGAAGTATACTGGCAATTTAAAGAGGCGGTCGCTGGCATTGCCGAAGCCTGCCAAGCCTTCGGTACTCCGGTTACCGGCGGGAATGTGAGCTTCTACAACGAATCGCCACAGGCCTCAGTGTATCCGACTCCTGTTATTGGTATGCTTGGGTTGATTGACGACGTCGCAACTGTTGTAACGTCGGCATTTAAGCACGAAGGTGATATTATCATTCTTCTGGGTAAAACCAAAGGACATATCGGAGGAAGCGAATATCTGAAGGTCGTTCACGGTAAAGTAGCGGGGGACGCACCTGCTTTGGATCTGGATATGGAGAAACGCGTTCACGCAGTCTGTTTGGATGCGATTCAGGAGAGGATAGTCAGTTCTGCGCATGATTGCTCTGAGGGCGGCCTTGCAGTAGCATTGTCTGAATGCTGTATAGGCAACTTTGAGACATCGTTGGGTTGCGTTATAGACATTGAGAATTCTTTGGATAGCAGGCTTGATTTTCAATTCTTCGGTGAAGATCAGTCACGAATTATTATTTCAACTAACAGGAATAATGTGTCAACGATACAAAGCATGGCGTCGAAGCGGAGCGTCGAGTTAAGTATTATCGGAGAAGTTGCAGGAACAGAGTTTAAAATAAGAGGAAGTTTTGGAGTCAGTGTTGATCAAATCAGGAAAGCTTATAATGGCCTTTCGAAGGCAATGGTGGATTAAAAAGGGTTTGTAGTTTACATAATACATATTATTTGGTTTCCACGTACCGACTGTTCGTCGGGTAATCTTCTATTAGTCAACCTATTATAACTCTTAATCTGGTTGGGACGATTTCAATCTTCACACCAGTTACATTCCTTCCGACGATTTCACCATCTGCATGAACATGGAATGGTTCAGCAGCTTCTACGAAAATTTGTTTTGTTCGCATCATTGTAACTTCCTTTTCCGATTGATGCTTTCCCTTCATCACCTTCGGCATGATTGCAAGAATCTTCGGTATTGATATCTCGTCAATCAAACAAACATCCAGATAACCATCGTTGACCTTCGCATCCGGAGTTAAGTAAAATCCACCACCTGCACAGCGCCCGTTGCCAATAGCAATCAATAAGTTCTTGGATATCCTGGACTCTGAATCGAGAGTGATCTTAAAGGTGGGCGACGCGTATTTGCCCAAAGTTTGAAAGACGGAAAGAACGTAAAGTGCAGTACCATGCAAATATTTAGCTTTCGTCGTCCGTTCTGCAACAGCTGCATCGAATCCGATGCCAACGCCGTTGAGGAAATAGCGTTTGGGGGTGGCACTTTCTCGTTCATCGGGAAAACATTGGACTGTGGAACAGTCTATCTCGCTTGTTCGGAAGGCCAGAATCTTAGCGAATGCTCCCGAAGAATCCACGGGAATTCCGATAGATTTTATCATATCGTTCCCAGAGCCCGACGGGAGTATACCAAGCACCTTTGACGAGCCAATCAGGCCGTTTGCCACTTCGTTTACGGTCCCATCTCCTCCGACAGCAACAACAATTTCTCCGCGACATCTTGCAGCCAGTTGGGTTGCATGTCCCGGCTTTTCTGAAATGAGCAATTCGGCATCAAGGCGGTGATCTGCAATTTCCGATTTGAGCCGTTCAAGGATTCTTTGTCCCTTTCCTTTGCCGGCTTTTGGATTAAGGATGAATGAATATTTCAAAGGTTTTCAGTAGAAACGGTTTTGACGGTATCTGTTATGGAGCCGGTTTCAGGATCATACAGGAGAGTCCCGGAAAAGATTATATGTGCACTGCCCTCAAGAATAACATTCCTGAATTTTCCGCCATCCAATTCGAAATAGACTGTCAATTGTTCGCCGCTACGAACGTTCAACCTGACGGGAGATTGCAACCCATGCTGTAAAGCGAGCATAATCGCACTGGCAACCGCACCGGTTCCGCAGGCTAAAGTTTCAGCTTCGACCCCCCGCTCAAACGTTCTAATACCAACACTGCCATCCTCTTGACGAGAGACGAAATTCACGTTGCAACCGTCAGCTCCAAAAACTGGATGTCTACGAATAGCTCTTCCGAAATGAACAACATCTGCCGACGCCAGGTCCGAACATTCGATGACGAAATGCGGCGACCCTGTGTCAACAAAATGACCGGAGAACTCCTCGCCATCTAACGTCACTAAAATGTTTGGCCTGAGGCTAGTGGGCACCCTCATCCAAAGTTTCACTGATGCATTGGTGACCTCAGCTTCATAAACAAAATCTAAGGCCTCAAACTTCATTCGCTGCTTCGCTATTCCTGTTATGCAAGCAAATCGCGCAACACACCTTCCCCCATTGCCACACATCCCGCCATAACTACCATCTGCATTGTAATACCGCATAAAGAAATCGGCAGAACCACTCCGTTCTAAAAGTAACAACCCATCTGCACCAACGCCATATCTGCGGGAGCACAATGCTATGACTAATTGGGATTTGTCGAACTCTATCTTGCCATCCAAATTGTCGATAACAACAAAGTCGTTACCGGCTCCGGACATTTTCGTAAAAGAAATTTCTCTCTTCATGGAGTCGTCAGAATGAGATTGCAATACAAGACAGAAAAAACGCTCTCACCGGATTCCCAATGAGAGCGTTTAACTTGTGGAGATGGCGGGAGTCGAACCCGCGTCCGAAGAGAAGACCATCACGAACACTACATGCGTAGTTTGTCTTTCTTGCTTGGCTGCAGCGTATCCGACAAACAGGACACTGTCGCAGCAACCTCAAGTAGACCCGCTTTTGGCGAGTTTTGCATCCTACGCTTGAGGAACGAATGATGCTATCCTGCCTGAAATCGGCGCCTCGTCAAGGTACGACAGGAGAAACCTTGTGAGACGCGCTAGTTAACTTTTAGGGTTAAGCAGCGAGTGCGTAATCGTAATTAGCACTTAATGTTTTTCCGCTTTATTATCGTGCAACTCGGAGAGCACGGCACGCGTTCCTGACCATCTCCCTCCCCGTCGAATCCAAGTCATCCCCGCACTAAAATCTACGCATTCATCGAGGGAATTGCAAACTCACTTTTGGAGCAGGGTAGTTGTTTAACAATGAGTCTTTCAGGTATTCAAAGGCCTCGGTGGGATCGTCGATGAATTTAAAAAGAGAAAGATCTTTTTCCGACATCAATCCCATTCTCACAATCTCGTCAAAGTTCAAGACACGCTTCCAGTATTCCGAACCATAAATAACCACGGTCATTTTCTTTCTGATCTTGTCGGTTTGCAAGAGCGTGAGAATCTCCAGCATCTCATCCATGGTACCAAAGCCGCCGGGAAAAACAACCAACGCCTTTGCCAGATACGCAAACCAGAACTTTCGCATGAAGAAATAATGGAATTCAAAATTCAAATTCGGGGAAATATATCCGTTTGAGAATTGCTCAAAAGGCAGACTGATATTCATTCCGATTGATTTTCCTCCCGCCAACGTGGCTCCTTTATTGGCAGCCTCCATAATGCCGGGGCCTCCACCGGAACAAACAACAAATCGATTCGAAGTATCGAGCTGCTTCGACCATTCCGTTAACATGCGAGAAAGTTCGACACACTCCGTGTAGTATCTCGACATATCGACGGCAGTTTGAGCAGCCCGGTATCGCAACAGAAGATCCTTTGTGGGCTTCTTTTTCTTTCGCACTAACACTTCGATCTTCTTGAGGGCAGCGCTTGCGATTTTCTTCTCCAAAATTCGCGCGGATCCAAAGAAGACAATTGTATCGCGGACTTGCTCGTGCCGGAATCGTGCCTGCGGTTCGACAAACTCCGACATGATCCGGATGATGCGTGCATCAGAGCTGCCTAAGAACTCAGGGTTGTCGTAGGCTTTTGGCGGTTTACGTAAATTCTTTTTCTTTAAAGGCATATCACTCCCTCGTCAGAGCCCACAGCATCAATGAATCAAGCAATAGTGTTTCCCCTTCTTTCCATCCAAGGCGACAGTTGTAGTGACAACACCGGTATGGATCAACTGACCAAGGGTATGGAAAATGTCTTTGCGCGACCATCCGAATACTTTATGGATGTTCTCAATCGAACTAATAAGCTGGATCTGGAAGTACTTTTCCAGAAGTTTATTGCGCGCAAGATCGACGGAGACCTTTCTTGCCTTTCGTACTTCGGCGCGAAAGCATTTTATGACTGGCGCCCAGGCGGAGGCGAATTGGTTATCACTGCAAACGATTCGGGTAATAAACATTTTCCGTTGCAGCTCATCGAGCCCCTTGTCAAAACCGTGAATGCTCGCCTTCGATCTTCCTGCGAGCGCTACACGCAACTCTTTCGAGGTCATAGGCGGATTCTTCATGAGAAGGTCCATGATAACTTTTGCCATACTCGAAAGTTTTCCCCGATGGGATTCCGTCTTGTATTCATCCCGGGCGCCGGTTCGTTCAGATAATGCAAAGAAGTAGGTGAAATACTCACGCGAGACTATGCTCGGACGCCGCTTGAATACCTTTCCGTAATACACACTGTTATGATCTGGGAGGACATTATGGATTTGCAATGCGTACCGCAAATAGTAGTTCCGGGCGGAGTTATCATTTCTTCCTTCGGATGGTCCTCCGCCGGTCACGGCATCCCACAGGTTTGGCAGTTCCATGCCTTCAGCTTTCGATGCGAGACAAAAGCCGACGCCATTCACAAACGCCAGTGCCTGACGCTCATTGTTTATCGCCAATCTCGTAATCCGACGGTGGGTTTTGTCTCTCCAACGCTCTACATCTGAAGATGAGTATGCAAGCTTCATTCAACCTCTCGTGATTATCAATCGATCAAATCAAAGAACCAGTGGAATACTCCGAACCTCTCCTATGTACGTGTTGCCATTCGACACCACACTAATAATGTCATCGGCTTTAACGAGCTTCTTCTTTAGAACGCCCAGCGCAATGCGCTTTCCGCGCACTGTTTCAGGACTTACGCTTGTCAAAACACCGGCCTCTGTATCATCCCGATAAAC